>JBILHX010000009.1:0-49123 GCA_044350285.1 Chitinophagaceae bacterium
ATGGTAAATGTACCATCCTCAAGCGTTGAAGTTCCAACATTGGAACCCTTTACTTGAACAGTTGCGCCTGCAACTGGTTTGCCATCTGAGCCAACCACCTTTCCGGTGATCTTTTTCTGTGCAAATACAACAACACACATCAACAATGATGCAAGCATCAATGTCGCAGCCTTAGTTGCACTTCTACGAAAGAATTGTTTCATAATGAAGCTAGATTTGATTTAAAATTTGGGTTTACTATATATAACAAAGTTTGAGGTCGTTTTATGGCTTGAAATTCTACAAAAGCTCTCTTAAGGCGGGCTACATAAGACATGTATTTTTTACATTTCGCTGCACAAGATTAATATTTTATTAACATCAGCCCAAATTTTTACATCAAAATGGGGCGTTTTAAGGTCCAAATTCGACCAAAAATAACATGTATTTTTGACATATTAGTATTTTCGTAAAACATAAAGAACTGTTTATCAATAAGATATGAAAGAAAAAATTTCAAAAAAAAATATTTATTTTCTTGACAAAAAAAAATAAAAAATATTTTTTAAATGGGTTACCTAAATTGATTTAGTATTTTAGCTAAAATTTTAGTTTCATCAAAATGATTTATTGCACGCAAAAGCAGGGGGCTAAAAAATAGTCGCCCCTAACTTTCAAATCGGTTTTTTTATTGCTGTGTATAGAACTGCTTCTCGATGGCAGAAATTCGGACTTTATCCAACACTTTAACCCCTGATGAAATAACCACCCTGTATTTAAATGTTACAGATTCTCCTGGTTTTAATGACAAATTCAACTCATGCTGTCCGTTCGTAAATACCTTTTCGCCTAACGGATTTGCAGCAAACAAACCATATCCCCTGGCATGCCAATTAGTAGGATACCCCGTATTTTTAGGATGATCAATTATTACTATACTGATTGAGTCTTTACCCATCTTGCCATACATCATGCACCACGTTGCCTTTTTACTCCATACATCTTCTCCCTGTACACCGTTGCTGTTGACATAATTACCACTGGGAATAGAATCTACGACTGCTTTTATGACTGTTTCTATACCACTTGCATCAACAAACTTTTTCGTCTCTTTAGTTGGAATCTGCAACTCATGCGCCATTCTTAATCCCAAAAAACCGTCTTTGACATCCTTAAATAAAACAGGTATAACAGCTGTAAGGGTAGTTGTTCTGTCTATCACCCACGAGCCATCTACTTCACTAAAATCATATCGCGTAGTTTCGTTCAACAATGTTTTCGCCGCATGATCTTGCCAGCTCGACTCATACCCGAGTCTACCAACTTTACCATCCTTCATCTCAGTAATTTTGCCAAACTTGATTGTTCCATACAAATGCTTTTTTTCTGCTGGAATTGCAAATGAATTGTTCCAAAAATCAAGCCCGTTCACACTTTCATAATTCAACCACAAGCCTAAATGGTGTGGATGATCTGTGGGATCCCCCGGCTTTGTATTCATTGGAAATCCTCTCGTTATCACTATACCGTTGGGTGCCGATATAGGATACAACACCTGCTTGGCTATCGTATCTGGGAAAAAGAAATCCGTAAATGGCTTTCCTCCGATAGTCACATGGATAGCAGGATTATTCTTATCCTTTATTAGTTTTACACTCGATGATTGTGCCACCAATAATACCACTAGAAATAAATGAATTGGAAGAAGTAAAATAATTTTTTTCATAAATTTTTTGATACTTATTTGATTTTTAATTTTATGACAACCACGCCATTGCTAAATTCTGGCCCAAATTGTTTTAATGCCTGCTCGCCTTTAAATACGTTTATTGATTCAATATCGTTGGGATTGATAGTGTCCATTTCTTCCTTACTGATGCGCTTTTTTTCTATAAAAAATGCAGGCTCCCCATTGCCCCCTCCTTTCTTCAACATGAAATTACCATAGCTTCTCGTTAACTTAACACGCTGCAAATGATTCACAGAGAAATTAGTAACACCACCAGAAACAGTCTTTCCTTTCTTTCCGGATGTTACCTCAAAAAACATCTCATCGCCTAATAACCTATACGTTGCCGTTAACATGATACCCTCAACTTCAAACACGTTAAACAACGTATGATCTATTAAGTATGTATCCAACAAAACCCCTTCTCCCTCATCCGTTGCATAAACTCCTTTAACTATATCAACACTTTTCATGGTATAGTCTTTTGTCATGGGTTGCTTGGCTGACTTATACTCCGTTTTCCATGTCAACGTTGAATCATTTATCGGCTTAATTGTGAGAATAACATCAACAGAGTCTGACGTTGTTCCATTCCTAAACATGTGCATCATACCATGCCATTGTCCGTGCCACTCTTTTAAAATCTGTGCTCCAACATTTGTTGTGTCCCCTAAAATAAAAAATACTACAATTATTAAAATCCTCATGTTGATTGCTAATTTCTTTGCTCACCTAAATTTAACACGAATTATTTCAAATATTTTTAAAAATAAAAAACCCATGTGAATTTTTTCACATGGGTTTTTATTTTTAACGCTTTTAGATTATTGTTTAAATTCTTGATAGAACCTCATTCCCCATCGCATCAGTTCCTAAAATCATATTTGATGGTGTTGATGCATCAGCAATATCCCTGGTCCTGAATCCTGCCTTCAACACTGCATCTACAGCATTGATCAATGCGTCGGATTCTGCTTTCAATCCAAATGATATTTCCAACAACAATGCCGCTGATAAAATCGAAGCAAGCGGATTGGCAACTCCTTTTCCTGTTATGTCATGTGCTGAACCATGTATTGGCTCATACACACCTGTTCCATCTCCGATTGAAGCAGAGGCCAACATTCCCATTGATCCTGCAATTTGTGAAGCTTCATCTGTCAAAATATCTCCAAACAAATTCGCTGTTACCACAACATCAAACCTTGTTGGATCTTTGATCAACATCATGGCTGTAGCATCTACAAATTGATGTTCCACTTCTACATCTGGATATTCCAACGCAATTTTTTGAACCACCTCTCTCCAAAGCCTGCTCGTTTCAAGCACATTGGCCTTGTCTACTGAACATACTTTTTTTCTTCTTGTTCTTGCTGCATCAAAGGCCTTTCGTGCAATTCTTTCAACCTCAAACCTGCTATACTCTGCAACATCATAAGCAGTATCTCCATCATTCTTTCTTCCTTTCTCACCAAAATAAATATCACCGGTTAATTCACGGAAGAAAAGGATATCAGCTCCTTTTAATATCTCGGGCTTGATGCTTGATGCACCCAACAATTCATCAAATAATTTAATGGGACGAAGGTTCGCATACAACCCCAACTCCTTACGCATTTTCAACAAACCCTGCTCTGGCCTTACTTTTGCAGTTGGATCATTATCGTACTTTGGATGACCTACTGCACCGAACAACACAGCATCTGATGCACGCATTTTTTGCAACGTTTCATCCGGCAATGGGTTGCCTGTTGCCTCGATTGCAACATGCCCTATCAATGCCTCATCATACGTAAACGTGTGGCCAAACTTTTCTGCAATCTTATCCAACACCAATTTACCTACTGCAGTTACCTCTTGGCCTATTCCATCGCCAGGGACTATGAGAATGTTCTTGTTCATGCTTTTATATTTAAACGTTAATCTAACTTTTAGTTGGGTTATTTTAGATAGATGCTAAACAACTCAACTTCTCAACAAATAAACAGTTTATAACAAATTCAACATCTTCTGTGTTGCTTTTATCGCCGCAACCGTTTGATCACTGTCCAATCCCCGTGTCTTGAACTCCCTTCCCTTATAGTCCCATGTGATGATGGTTTCACACAATGCATCACTCTTGCCACCTGGAGGTATTCTTACCGTATAATCAGTCAGTATAGGTAATACACTTTTCTTCTTTTTGTAAATGTTTCTTAACGCATTCATGAATGCATCATATTGGCCATCCCCTTGTGCATGCTCTTCAATCAATTCGCCTTCAAGATTGATTTGCAACGTAACTGATGGTCTCAAATCTTTTGAGTGCGTCAATACATAGTTTACTATTTGCACTTTCTCCTCAATTGAACTGCTGTCAATTACATCAGAAATTATATAGGGAAGATCTGATTGCGTAACCACTTCTTTCTTATCGCCTAACTCAATGATGCGCTGTGTAACCCGCTTCAAATCTGCATCAGACAACTCAATACCCAATTGGGCAAGGTTGTTTTCGATATTCGACTTACCACTGGTTTTTCCCAGTGCATAGCGACGCTGACGGCCAAACCTTTCTGGCATCAAATCATTGTGATACAAGTTGTTTTTCTTGTCGCCATCTGCATGTATTCCTGCTGTTTGTGTGAATACATTTTCTCCTACAACTGGTTTGTTGTCTGGAATACGGAATCCCGAAAACGTTTCAACCAAACGACTCACTTGGTACAACGATTTTTCTGCCACACCTGTTCTCACTTTAGGCAGAAAATCATGCAACACAGCTACCGCACTTGCTAGTGGTGCATTTCCTGCACGCTCTCCCATTCCGTTGATGGTGAGGTGAATACCCTGAATACCTGCTTTTACAGCCTCCAACACATTGGCAGTTCCTAAATCATAATCATTATGTCCATGAAAATCAAAATGGCTATTTGGATACCTAGCGATTGTTTGTCCAACAAATTCCCGCACCTCAATAGGTTCCAAAACACCCAATGTATCTGGAAGCATGATCCTTTTTACGGGCTGCTTTGTTAAAAAATCCAAATATTGAAACACATAATCCGGTGAATTGCGCATCCCATTGCTCCAGTCCTCCAAATACACATTGCACTCAATCCCTTTTTCCTTGCCCAGTGCTATCACCTTGGCAATCTCATCGAAATGCTGTTCTGGGGTTTTCTTCAACTGATGTACCAAATGATTCATCGAACCCTTGGTCAACAAGTTCATCACCTTGGCTCCCGCCCTCGTCATCCAATCTATCGAAATATCCCCATCTACAAATGTCAATACCTCCACCTTCTTCAACAATCCCTTGCCCTTCGCCCAACGTGTGATTTTTTTCACTGCTTCAAACTCACCTTCTGAAACCCTTGCTGATGCAATCTCTATGCGATCGACCTTTACTTCGGTCAGCAGCAATTGTGCGATCGTTAATTTCTCAGATGATGAAAAAGATACGCCACTGGTTTGTTCACCATCCCTCAAGGTGGTGTCCATAATTTCTATATACCGGGTTGTTTTAGGCATGCGTTGGTGTGCTGAAGAATCAGTTTTTAATCTTCAAGTTAAGCTATCAAATTAGTATTGGCTATTTTTGGCAAATGCGGTGATCTCAGATTTGATGTTGTGCAGAAAATCGATGTCATCAAATCCATTCATCAAATTGTGCTTTTTGTATCCGTTGATGTCAAACGACTCTTTCTCTCCCGTTGCTTCGATTGTAACGGTTTGTGCCTCGAGATTCACTTCAATCAAGGTATTTGGATCACTTTCAATTGCTGTAAATATTTTATGCAAAAAACCTTCTGAAACAGTTACTGGCAATATGCCAATGTTCATCGAGTTGTTTTTGAAAATGTCGGCAAAAAAACTTGACACCACACACCTAAAGCCGTAATCATATATTGCCCAAGCTGCATGCTCCCGACTGCTGCCACTTCCAAAATTTCTTCCACCTACAAGAATCTTTCCTTTATAAATAGGATTGTTTAACACGAAATCTTGCTTGGGTGTGTTGTCTGGTTTGTACCTCCAATCACGAAACAAATTTTCATCAAACCCTTCTCTCTTGGTTGCCTTTAAAAACCTAGCTGGAATGATTTGATCTGTGTCTACATTCTCAATAGGCAATGGAACTGCAGTGCTGCTTAATACCGTAAATTTATCGTAAGCCATGTTAGTTTATTTTATCCGATGAGGGTTCTTGGGTCAGTGATGATTCCTGTTACTGCAGCGGCTGCGGCAACGAGTGGACTGGCAAGGAGGGTTCTAGCACCAGGACCTTGGCGACCTTCGAAGTTTCTGTTGCTGGTACTTACCGCATATTTCCCTACAGGAATTTTATCATCGTTCATGGCTAAACATGCTGAACATCCAGGCTGACGCAGTTCGAAACCTGCTTCAGTAAGGATATCCAAAATGCCTTCATCCTTGATTTGTTGCTCGACTACATGAGATCCGGGTACTACCCAAGCTGTTACATTATCCGCTTTTTTTCTTCCTTTTACGATGGATGCGAAAGCCCTGAAATCCTCGATACGTCCGTTGGTACAGCTTCCGATAAATACATAGTCTATTTTCTTTCCCAACATCGGCTGATCCTCATCAAAACCCATATAGCTGAGTGATTTCTCGTAACTCACCTTGCCTGATTCCATGCCTTCTGCCGTTGGAATTCTCTCGGAAATACCCATGCCCATTCCAGGATTCGTACCGTAGGTAATCATCGGCTCAATATCAGCACCTTCATAGTTATACTCGATATCAAATACGGAACCTTCATCTGTTTTCAAGGTTTTCCAATAAGTAAATGCCTTGTCCCACGCTTCCCCTTTGGGTGCTTTTTCCCTGCCATTGATGTAGTTGAAAGTGGTTTCATCCGGAGCTATCATTCCTCCGCGTGCACCCATTTCGATGCTCATGTTACACACAGTCATGCGTCCTTCCATGCTCATGCTTTCAAAAACAGGACCTGCAAACTCTACAAAATAACCAGTTGCGCCGGCAGCTGTGAGTTTTGATATGATATAAAGCACCACATCTTTTGGTGTTACACCTTTGCCCATGCTTCCATGAACATTGATCCTCATCTTCTTAGGCTTCGGCTGCATAATACATTGTGATGCCAATACCATCTCCACTTCAGAGGTTCCAATACCGAAGGCAATACATCCAAACGCTCCATGGGTAGAAGTATGTGAGTCTCCACAAACTATCGTCATTCCGGGCAATGTAATTCCATTTTCAGGACCAACCACGTGCACAATCCCATTTTTTGGATTTCCCAACCCCCAATGCGAAATGCCATACCTGGCCGAATTTTCTTCCAAAGCCTTCAACTGTTTCGCAGACAATGCATCTGCAACTGGAAGATGCTGGTTGATAGTAGGTGTATTATGGTCTGCTGTTGCAAAAGTTTTTTCTGGAAACATCACTTCCACATTCCTGTTTTTTAATCCAAGAAAAGCAACCGGACTGGTTACTTCATGGATGAAGTGTCTATCGATGAACAAAACATCTGGTCCATCAGCAACCTGCTTAACTACATGGGCATCCCACACTTTATCAAACAATGTTTGAGGCTTGTTACTCATTTTCAATGATATTAATAATAACGTTAATCAATTTTAAAGACTAAATGCAAATTTCGAATAAATTATGGTAAAAATGCACAGTTTGATAGGAAATCTTGAATTGAAGTTAAACAACTTATCGGTAAAACCGATGGTGCTATCACCCAACTTTGCGCTTTTTTTTCTTGAATAGTATCTGTAATTGGATATACTTTGTAGAATCTTATCTATTATAACTTCGTAGGTATTCAACAATATTGATCAAATTCTGCTCTTATTTTGATGATTTAACGCTTTTGGGGAAATTGTGCACCCAACTCCGTTAGCCTCTTTTCAAGCAGTTGAGCTATTTGCGTTGTTTTTTCTGGATAGCGACCAGACAAATCCTGAAGTTCCCCAATATCATCAGCAAGGTTATACAACTCCTTTTTTCCTGTTCTCATGCTATAGACATACTTCCAATTCCCTAACCTGGCTGCGCCATAGAAATTAATTCCAGGACCGTCTTTAGGAGTCCACTTATTGGGAACATGCCAAACAAACAATCGTTTCTCATTCCTGACCGGCTTGCCAGAAAACCTTGAAAAAAAACTTTCACCATCGATTTGTGACTGGTATTTTTTAGGCTTAATCCCAGCAATTTGTAAAATGGTGGGGAAAAAATCCTCAATGATTAACGCGTCATTGTTTACAGAAGCAGGACTGATATGTCCAGGCCATTTGGCCAACATGGGAACCCGAATTCCTCCTTCATATACTGAGCCTTTGCCAGCCCGAAGCGGTAAGTTCTGAATATGGGCTTTGTTGCTGCGGGGTGGACTAAGGCTCAATCCGCCGTTGTCCGACATAAACAATATAACAGTATTCTTATCCAAGCCCGTTTCCCCTAAATAATCCATCACATCACCTAAACTCTTGTCCATCCCGGCTATCAAGGATGCATATTTTGCTTCTGCACTGTCTAAACCCTTTGCTAAATACTTGTCCAAAAATCGACGGTCTGCATCCAACGGAACATGAATCGCATAATGTGCCAAGTATAAATAAAACGGTTGTTGCTTGTCAGAACGATTGTCCACTGCCTTTATGGCTTCTAATGTAAGCGCTTCAGATAGAAAGATGTCTTTCTGGTGATACTGTGCCAAATCCTGAACTCCATGGGTTGTTCTTCTTCCATCGGCTGGATTCCCAAAGTTTTTCATCCCCAAATAACTGGCTGGATGTCCGGCTGCTGTGCCGGCAACATTGACCATGAAACCTACATTTTTAGGATCTGAACCAGGTGTACCTGTACTTCCAAAATGGGCTTTACCTACATGGATGGTATAATATCCATTGTCTTTCAAAATCTGAGGCAATGCAAAAGCAGTAAAGGTATTGTTGGTTTTCCCGGTAGGATCAAAGCCATTGTAATTCCAATTTGGAGGCACCATTACCGAATCAGGTGCATCCGTTGGTTGGTCCTTTAAAACATTGGTCCACATGGTTACTTTATGCCTTGCCGCGTTCATGCCCGTCATCAAACTCACCCTTGTTGGCGTGCAAACAGGAGTGGAATAGGCATTGGTAAATTTCATTCCTCCTGCTGCCAACCTTTCCATGTTTGGCGTTTCGTAAAGCAAATTAAAAGCAGTTTTTTTATCGTAAAATGGAACAGAGCAATCCTGCCATCCCATGTCATCGACCATAAAAACAATGATATTGGGTTTTTTTTGAGAAATTGAAAATTTAGCTCCAAACAAAAATAGCAGCAAGAGGACAGGATATTTCATGGTTTTGCGTTGAGATGATGTTGATTGAAGCGGGAGGAAAAATAAATTTATTGCATCTTGAAGATAAATGAAGCGACTGATTTATCAAAAAATCATAAATGCATGATGCCTATTTTGTGTGAAAGAATTCGTTCTTAAGCTCGCCTCAAAGGTCTTAAAAACAAACATCCCCGTCTTTTAAAAGAGACAGGGATGCACTATAAAATCTAGATGATGTTTATATTTCTTAAATCGGTTAGCTCTAAAAAACTATACTATAACGCAACTAAACTGTTACTTCCACCGAAAACATTGGCAACTTCGCCATCAGCTTCAGGTTCATTCATCCATAAGGTATTGTCAACCAAATATTTGAACTCATGTTTTGAATCTTTAGGCAGATTCACATCAGCACTGAACGTACCATCTTTTTTCTTACTCATGATGATTGAATTATCCCAATCACTGTTCAAGCCAAGTATTTCAACGGCCTCTGCAGTTTCATTTTGTAGACTGAATTTCACTTTACAATAGTCTTTTGTCTTGAAATAAGTTTTTTGCAACATAAACGCTATTTGTATTTTGTACACATTAATACTTGAAAGTATAAAAAGTAACCCTAAAAAAAACTGACCTAAATCATGCCAAGAAATGAATATATCAGGCTAGTTTTGGATGTTTATTGAATTATGTTCCGCTACAATTAACATATCATTAGTAAACCTTTTAGCCACCTTTGGTCAGAATTGAAACCCAAATACATGGATCGTAAAGAATTTCTCTCTCAAGTAGGACTAGGGGGTTCTGCCCTTTTTGCAGCAGCCTGCATGCAGTCTTGCTCAAAAACAGATAACCTTTCAAACACCGATTTCACACTCGATATAACAAGCAGTTCTTTTGCAGCGCTGAAATCACCCGGTGGATATATTATAACCCAGGGCGTCATCGTAGCACTATCCCTTAATAATACATACCTTGCTGTCTCTGCTGCTTGTCCCCATGAAGGTGTAAATGTTCAATTTCAAGCTGGACAAAACCAGTTTTATTGTTCCGCACATTCATCCTATTTTTCATCAAGTGGATCAAGGATTTCAGGACCAGCGCAGCGTGGATTGACACAATTCAAAACAACCCTTACAGGGAATTCACTCAGAGTTTATGCCTAATTTTGTATAAATAAAATTGTATATTAACAATGAAAATCCTTTTCTCCTTTCTACTTACAATCTGCACTTTTCATTTAATCGCTCAAGATGATTTACTCGGAGATTTGATGAAAACCCAAGACACCACAACTTCACTGCTTCCTCAAAAAATGCTGTTTACACAGCGTATTTTTTGGGGCGAAAAAGGACTGCTTCGTCCAATTTCGCCATTGAATACAGCAAACAGAACAAAGGAACTCAAACTAAGACGTGGTATGCTTGTAACGCACCAAATTCTTGGTTTTGCAACACTGGGAGGAATGATTGGACAGGGTATTGTTGGGTCAAGATTGTACAAAGGAAATGTGAGCAATTACAATAATTTAAAAGAAATACATGAAAGATTGGGAGCTGCCGTAAACATCACCTATTCAACAACTGCAGTGATGTCACTTTTTACGCCACCCCCGTTGATTAACAGAGACAAGAAATTTTCTTCAATCAGAATACATAAATGGCTTTCTGTAGTTCATATGTCTGGAATGATTGCCACTAATCTACTAGCAGGAACAAAGCATACATCCCTTCATCGTGCAGCCGCCTTTACAACCTTCGCAAGTTTTGGTGCAGCAGTCATCGCAATTAAATTTTAAATTATGCGCATACTAATAATGTTATTGTTGTTGCCTTCCTTGATGATGGCACAAACAAAAAAGCCATTCGACAAGAAAAATTCTTTTGTCAGTTACGACATGAATCATTTGTTGCACAGTTGGACTGGCACTTCAAGGGATTTAAATGGCGTTGCACAAATGGGAGCTAATGGCAAACTCGAGAAGGTAGCCATCGTGGTAAAAGTAGGCACATTTGATTCTGAAAACTCAAACAGAGATGCACATTTGCTTGAAGTAACGGAAGCACTCAAATATCCTAACATCAGCTTTTACAGCACTTCAATTTCCGAATCAAAATCTGGAGAATTAGAAGTAAAAGGAATCTTGCAGTTTCATGGAGTAAACAAGGAAACAATCTTCAAAGCAAGTATTTCATCAAAAGGATCAACATCAACTGTAAAAGGAGAATTTATTTTCTTGCTTGAAGACTACAAAATTGAAAGACCTTCATTCATGCTAAACAAAGTAGACAATGAAGTGAAGATTAAATTTGAAGTGAGTTTTTGATTCAATTAAATTCCAACATACTATATTTATGAAATAATAAGTATGTTATGAACAAAAGAACCTTCATCAAGAACATAGCTATTGCAGGCATAGGTACTCCTTTGGGAATGAATTCTCTAAAAGAATATTTCGAAAAAAGTGCAGATATCAGTAATGACGTGCTTGCCTCTGACGATGCTTTTTGGAAAAAAATAAGGAATCAGTACATCCTCAAAACCGATTACATCAATCTTGAAAACGGTTATTACAATTTTGTTCCTCAACCCATTCTAGAAAAATACATTGGACATATACGAGAAGTAAATCTGCAAGGATCTTACTACATGCGCACAGTTCAATTCGACAATAAAAAACGGATTGCGGGTAAACTTGCAGAACTAGCTGGATGCATGCCAGAAGAAATGATCATCACACGCAATACCACCGAATCACTTGACATGATCATTGGTGGACAAGATTGGAAAGCTGGGGATGAGGCTGTGATGGCAGAACAAGACTATGGCGCGATGCTTGACATGTTTACTCAAGTTTCTAAAAGATATGGTGTTGTAAATAAAATTATATCGGTACCAAATCATCCAAGTTCTGATGAAGAAATTGTAAAGCTCTATGAAAATGCCATCACACCAAAAACAAAATTGTTGATGGTATGTCACATGATCAACATCACTGGACAAATACTACCTGTCAGGAAAATTTGTGACATGGCTCATTCAAAAGGGGTTGAGGTTTTGGTTGACGGAGCACATGCCTTTGCACACATACAATATAAAATAAGCGACCTCAATTGTGATTACTATGGCGCATCACTTCACAAATGGTTGAGTGTTCCATTGGGTGCAGGAATGTTATACGTGAGAAAAGAAAAGATTTCAAAAATTTGGCCACTGCTGGCTGATGGTGAAAAAGACCTCTCAAAAATAAACAGGCTGAACCATACCGGTACATTACCGGTTCATACTGACTTAACAATTGAAGATGCACTTGATTACTACAAAATAATTGGTACAGATAGAAAAGAAAAAAGACTGAGGTACTTGCAAAACTATTGGACAAGTAAAGTGAGGAATATTCCAAAAATCATTGTAAACACTCCAGCAGATGAAAAAAGATCCTGTGGTATCGCCAATGTTGGGATTCAGGGCATCACACCGGGAGATCTTGCCACAAGATTGTTGAAAGAACACAACGTATTTACAGTTGCCATAGACTACGCAAATGTTCACGGGTGTAGGATTACACCAAACCTTTACACAACAACTGAAGAACTTGATTCATTTGTGCACGCATTGAAAACACTCGCAAGTTAACATGACAACGTACGAAGAAATTCACCAAGAACTTGTTTTGCATGCCTTGCCAGAAAAAGCAAGATTCTTCCCAAGATTTTTTAAAACAGGAAAAGGTGAATATGGAGAAGGAGATGTTTTTATAGGGGTTACCGTACCCATCCAAAGAATGGTTGCAAAAAAATATTACAGCAAATCTGATGAACCGTTAATCATTCAGTTGCTTGACTCAAGTTATCATGAAGAAAGACTGATTGGACTTTTTTTATTGAACCATAAATTCAAGGAATCAAGAAAAAAACACGGTGAAAAACATTGGGTTGATTTGTACCTGAAAAAAATAGATAGGGTCAATAATTGGGATTTAGTTGATAGTTCAGCCCATATTATTTTAGGACAATGGCTTGAAGACAAGGACAGATCAATACTATACAGACTTGCCGCTGAAAACAATCTTTGGGAAAATAGGATAGCGGTTATTGCTACATTTCATTTTATTAGAAAGGGAGATGTTATTGACATTCTTAAACTTGCTGAACTTTTGTTAAGCCATAAACACGATCTTATGCACAAAGCAATTGGATGGATGTTGAGGGAAGCATGGAAAAAAGAACCCAAAAAAGTTGAAGCATTTATTTTAAAACATGTTCAAGAAATGCCACGGACAATGTTGCGGTATAGCATTGAAAAATTTGAAGAAAAAAAGAGAAAAATGTTTCTTGCTAAGAAATAATCTTTCAACCTTAAAAAAAACACTCCGTAGAAACGAAGTGTTTTATAATCATTCAAACTTAAAAATTGACGCCACGGACGGGATCGAACCGCCGTTGAAGGTTTTGCGGACCTCTGCCTACCCCCTCGGCCACGTGACTTAATTGCTTTTCTTTTGTCTACCAAAATTATAGACTTTTATTCGAAATACAAAATCTATTTCTCAACAGGGTTAAAATAAATCAGACTCTTCATCAACAGGAGGTCTGATTGGTTAGATTATGAAATTATAAACTTTAACTAAAGTCAACCAAATATCTTCAGTATAAACTGTACTATGCATAAATTACAGCCAGATATAAATTTTTCCTAAGTATATGCCTAAAATCACTCATATCCAAAGAGACATCAGCTGGCTCTGTTTCAATGCACGGGTACTTCAAGAGGCAAACGACCCATCAGTTCCCTTAAAACAACGAATTCGATTCTTGGGTATTTTTTCAAATAACCTGGATGAATTTTTCAGGGTTAGGGTTGCAACTTTAAAAAGAATGGTAGAAATTAATGACAAGAAAAAAAAGTCATCAATTCATCTTGAAGAAAGTCCTACAGAAGTGCTCAATGAAATACTTTTTGTTGTTTTAAAACAACAAAATGAATTCAACAGAATATGGGCAAACCTGATATTGGAATTAAAGAAAAACAACATTTTTCTAAAAAATGAAACACAACTATCAAAAGCCCAAAAAACTTTTGTTACCGATTTTTTTGAAAATGAAGTCCGATCCAACATCATTCCACTGATGATTGAAAGTTTGCCGGAGCTTCCTTATCTGAGGGACAAAAGCATTTACCTGGGGGTGGTTATGCAAAAAAAGAATTCCGCATACAAGGAAAAGTATGCTTTGATAGAAATTCCCTCGAAGTCATTGGGTAGATTTGTAAAACTTCCTTCATTGGGAAAGGAAACGCATATCATCCTTTTAGAAGACATCATACGCTTCAACCTTCCTTATATATTTTCATATTTTGGATACGACAATTTCGAATCACACATTTTTAAAGTAACAAAAGACGCAGAGTTAGATTTAGACAATGATGTGAGCACATCCTTTGTTGAAAAAATACAAAAAGGACTAAAAAGCAGGAGAAAAGGAAAACCTGTTCGATTTGTTTATGACAAAGAAATGAACAGCGGTTTGCTTAACTACTTGATGAAAAAATTGAAACTTGATAACAAAAGCAGCATAATACCTGGCGGTAGGATTCACAATTTCAAACACTTTATGGATTTCCCTGATTTTTTTCCTGCACAATCTAAAAAACTGCCTTCGGTACTTCACCCTGCATTAAAAAAAGCCATCAGGGTAACTGATGTAATTGATAAAAAGGATGTACTCCTTCATTTTCCCTATCATTCCTTCAATCCAATCATAGACCTGCTAAGAGAGGCTGCGATAGACCCTGCAGTGAGTTTAATTAGAATAACCGCCTATCGCCTTGCATCTGAATCCAAAGTGATTAATGCCTTGATTAATGCAGCTAGAAACGGAAAGAAAGTTGAGGTGATGCTTGAACTCAAGGCAAGATTTGATGAAGAAGCCAATTTGGAATGGAAGAACATACTGGAAGAAGAAGGTGTCAGGGTATTGTTGGGAATCAGAAACATGAAGGTTCATGCTAAAATTTGTGTGATAAAAAAACGTTCTGGAAACAAAACGGTTCAATATGGATTTGTAAGTACAGGAAATCTCAATGAAAAAACTGCCAACTTCTATGGTGACCACTGCTTGTTGACTTCCAACAGAAATATCATGGCTGATATCAACAAGATATTTTTCTATCTTGAAAATCCAGTTCAACATGCAAGTGCTTTAGCAGATTGCAAAACATTGTTGGTTAGTCCTATAAACATGAGAAAAAAACTCGATGAACTAATTGACAAAGAAATGAAAGAGGCAAAAAAAGGGCTGCCCGCTTCTATCACATTAAAACTAAATTCGTTCAGCGACATTTCGCTTATAGATAAAATTTCACAAGCATCCGCCTTGGGTGTTGAAGTCAATTTAATCATCAGGGGAATCTATTCAGCCAGAAAAAACATTAAAAAAACTGTAAATAATATTAATGCAATCAGCATTGTTGATGAGTACCTAGAACATGCAAGGGTGTTGGTATTCCACAATGCGGGAGATGTGTTGGTCTATATATCCAGTGCAGATTGGATGGTGAGAAATCTTGACCATCGGGTTGAAGCTGCTTGTCCTATTCTCGACATTGAGTTGAAAGAGGAAATATTGGAGATACTCAAAATTCAATTAAAAGATAATGTAAAAGCCAGGATTCTCGATACAGAATTAAACAACGTCTACGTATCTTCGCAGGGCAAAAAGAAAGTAAGGTCACAAATTGAAACCTACAATTACTTAATCAAAAAACAATCATAAAAATAAGTGAGATTAGCAGCAATTGATATTGGAACGAATGCAAGCAGGCTGCTTATCACAGAGGTTGTACAAAATGATAATGAAAAACCTGTCTTCAACAAGCTGAATCTAATCAGGGTTCCCCTAAGACTGGGATTTGATGTTTTTGAAACTGGAGAAATTTCTAGGGGGAAAAATGAAATGATCCTTCAAACGATGAAAGCATACGCGCATTTGATGAAGGCGTACAAAGTAGAAAAATCAATAGCCGTAGCCACCAGTGCCATGAGGGATGCTAGAAACAGGGATGAAATTGTACGTAATATCTTTCTTGAAACTGGCATCAGCATCAAAGTAATCACTGGCGATTTTGAAGCTTCACTCATCTATGAAAACCACATTGCTGAAAACCTAAATACCAATAGCAATTACCTTTACATTGACGTAGGTGGTGGAAGCACTGAACTCACTTTTTTTGCGAACAATGAATTGGTTTTCAAAAAATCATTTAACATAGGAACCATTCGTTTGCTAAAAAATACGGCAGACGAAAACGTTTGGCAGGATATAAAAGAAAGCATTCGCCAAAAAATAAAAGGTCAACAAAATATTATTGCAATAGGCACAGGTGGTAACATCAACAAGGTGTTTTCCATGAGCAAAAAAAAGGAAGGAAAATCTTTGTCAGCAGAATTACTCAAAGATTACTATCGTGAATTTTCAGCTTGCACGCTTGAGGAAAGAATCAAGATTTACAATCTCCGCGAAGATCGTGCAGATGTCATAGTACCTGCCTTGCTCATTTACATTCAAATCATGAAATGGGCAGATATCAGTGAAATATTGGTACCAAAAATTGGACTTGCAGACGGACTCATTCAACATCTTTACGCTGAATTAAGGGCTTAACATCATCTTCATTTTATAGTCAACATTTGATAACATTCACGTAACGTTTTAATAAAGAATAGGTTGGAAATTTAAGAAACCATTTTTTATGAATCGGAGACAATCGGATGTTGTTATAATCAGCGATGTACACCTCGGAACTTTTGGCTGCCATGCCAATGAACTTGTACAATACTTACGCTCCATACAACCTAAAATTCTCATTTTAAATGGTGACATCATAGATATATGGCAATTTCGAAAACACTATTTTCCAGCATCACACATGCAAGTTATCAAGGAGATATTCGGATTAATGACAAAAGGAACAGAGGTCATTTATATCACAGGAAACCACGACGAAGCCTTTAGAAGGTACAGTGGTTTAAACATGGGTAAATTAAAGTTAACAGACAAATTCGTAATGGACATTGATGGAGAAAAAACGTGGATTTTCCATGGAGATGTATTTGATGCAACAACCAAGGGAAGTGCCAAAATCATAGCCAAACTTGGAGGCCATGGCTATGATTTGCTCATATTAATCAACAGAGTAATCAACTGGTTTTTGAAATTATTTGGCAAAGAAAAAATGAGCTTCAGTAAAAAGGTTAAAAATGGCGTTAAGAAAGCAGTCTCATGGATTGGGGATTTTGAACAAACAGCTGCAGAACTTGCGATCGAAAAAGGATATAAAAATGTTATATGTGGCCATATTCATCAACCACAAATACGGAATGTAAAAACTGAAAAAGGATCGGTAACATACATGAACAGTGGAGATTGGATTGAAAATCTTTCTGCCCTAGAATACAATAGTGGTAAATGGAGCATTTATTTACATGAAGAAAAAAATACAGTAAAATCAGAGGTGTTGACCTTTAGAAAAGAAAATAAAATACCCATACTTGATATTTTATCTGAAGAAGTTGCCTTTTTATTCAACTCCATGGCAACATCTGCACAATAATCATTCCATGAAAATATTTTATGCAGTTCAAGCAACGGGGAATGGACATATTAGCAGGGCAATAGAAATCCTTCCTATTCTCAAAAAATATGGCGATGTTGATGTCTTTCTGAGTGGAAGCAATCATTCTTTAAAAAATGACTTACCCATCAGCTATAGAAGTAAAGGAATGAGTTTATTCTACGATCAACATGGTAGCGTGGACTTATGGAAAACTTTTACAGAAATAAACATTAAAAAAATATGGACAGAAGCCAAGCATTTACCGATTGAAAAATATGATTTAATCATAAATGATTTTGAATGCATCACATCACTCGCTTGTAAACTAAAAAAAATACCCTCTATACATTTTGGACATCAAGCGAGTTTTAAAAGCAGCAATGTACCAAGACCATTAAAGAAAGACATTGCAGGAGAACTTGTATTAAAACATTATGCTAGCGGGTCAAAAAACATTGGGCTTCATTTCAAATCATATGATAAAGATATATACTCGCCTATCATTAAATCTACCATACTAAGGGCAAACCCTCAAGACAATGGGTATATAACAGTCTATTTGAATCACTACAAAGATTCACTATTGATTGAAAATTTTTCAAAAATAAAAGATTTTAAATTTGAAATATTTTCAAAAGAAATTCATTTCCCTTATCAAGTAAACAACATAAAAGTATTTCCCATTAATAAAGAGTTGTTTAACCACAGTTTAATTAATTGTCATGGATTAATAACAGGTGCAGGATTTGAAACTCCAGCAGAGGCACTTTACATGGGTAAAAAACTTATGGTATTCCCTCTAAAAGGGCAGTATGAGCAACAATGCAATGCGCGCGCTTTAGAAGAATTTAATGCAGTTTCATTAAATGGATTTGACGAAGAATTTCCTAAACATTTCGAAAATTGGATTGCTCAAAACAATGTTTGTAAACTTACCATAAACAATTCTACAGAAGAAATAATTAGCAAAGTTGTGAACAATGAAATTGAATCAAAATTCGATACCACCAACTGTCAAGTATTTAAACCAAATCTTGAAATTGCAGTATAAAAAATCCCAGTAGTAATTAGATTATCATTCGCCTAATTGCAAATAACTAATATGCCGTTGCTTACAATATGATATTTAACCACCAATTTTAACAGAAGCCATCAACGAGATACTTCTTCCCATTCCATTAATTCCAGATCCATGGGTTCTGTAATCTTGATTAAAAATATTATTAAAATAAAGTTTTAACAAAAGAAGGTCAAAGTCTATCCCACTATAAAAATTCAACACTTGATACCCCGGCGTTCCCCCTTTGGGAATTCTATTATCGTCTTTGTCACCTTGCGCCAATCTCTTTTGAAAACCTGCGAAATCTCCAATAAGCCCCATCCTAAATTTATTCTTTTGGTATTGCACACCCAATTGTCCATTTACTGGTGGGATTCTTCTTAAAGGCTCAGCCTTGGTGATACTCTGTCCATGAAGTGATGTTATGGCAAAATTAACATGAAATGCCGTTGTAGCCTTAAAAAGGGACTGGATTTCAAACCCTTGAATAAATCCTTTTTCCACATTCAATTTTTTATACACATCATACCCATTCATTGCAGCACCTGTTTTTACCCTGGTAATCAAATTGGACAATGATGTATTAAATACAGAAGCTGCGCCACTGAATTTCGAGGAATGCCATTTTATTCCAGCTTCATAATTAAATGATTTCTCCGGCTTTAAATCATACGCTGGAATTTCATACCTAAAATCAACAACACCCAATGTGCCCATATCGTCTATATTTGGAGCGCGATAGCCACTGCTGAAGTTTACGTAAACAGTTATTGGAGTAGACAGTTGATAACTTATACCAGACTGAAAAACCAATGCAGAAGGACTCATCTTAACCCGCCCTAGCGTTGTATCTGATAGAGAAATAGAGTATGCATTAAATCTGCCACCAGC
This sequence comes from Chitinophagaceae bacterium, assembly GCA_044350285.1. Lineage (GTDB taxonomy): Bacteria > Bacteroidota > Bacteroidia > Chitinophagales > Chitinophagaceae > Pollutibacter. The sequence continues at coordinate 19,582 of JBILHX010000009.1, forward strand.
TTCAATCATAAATTTTTTGTATCGAAAATGATGCAAGGAATAAAGAGCAGCATTCCTGTATATAGATCCATCAGGATATAAACCTCTTTTTGAAATACTTGAATTTGTGTTAATATCCTTATCTACACGCTTGCTGCCAATTCGATCTGCATTTATTTCAATACCACTGTTGGCAGTCCAATAACTTCCTTGGGATGTTAACAAATCGACACCAGCAGAAATTGTCGTTGCCCGATCGTTTTCTAACCTCAGCACTTGATTGCCATTTTTTCTAGAATTTCTATTCTCAGACATTGTTTGTATTGACAGATACGATGTTACTGTCTTCAAAAAAACCTTGTCAAAATTCTTTTTTAGGTTGATGTAAGAAAATTCTCTTTTTATTGGATCTGAATTATTAACAGCAAAATTTTCTAGTTTGTACTTATGGTACACAGGAACATCTGTTTGTCCAAGACGCTGATGCGCCGCAGTTAAGTCCCAATTTTTGCCGACATTCCATCGCAACTTGGCATCCCATGAAAGTTCTTTATAACCAGAAGGTGATTGAAAACCACTTGTATCTCCACCACGCAAATCACCAAAATCTTTGTTTGTTAGCCCTGCAAAAAAAGCAATCTTTTTTCCTGAAAATGACAGCTCAGGTCTTACCGTTTTTTCCATGTTAAAACCCGTAAAACGAGTCGTTAGCTCAGTTTTCCACGTATTTTTTTGATTGTACTGTGGGGTTTTTGTCATGACATTGATAACTCCGGTAAGCGCATCGCTGCCAAATTGCACTGAACCAGAACCCTTAACTATTTCAACTTTATCTACAAGTAGGTTATCAATCAATGTCAAATATTGATTAGGCCCATACCTAAAAATTGAATTGTTCAAACGAATTCCATCCACCATTAACAAAGTTTGATTTCCAGTGAGTCCCCTTACAAATGGGGACCCTCCTCCGTGGTTTGTTTTTTGAATGAAAATACCTGGCAATCCTATTAAGGATTCTGGCAATGTCCGTGATAACCTTGTATTAGATTTGGTTTTAGAAAATGAAAGAACAGCATAGGGAAGGTTCTTGCTTTGCTCCTCCTTTCTGGTAGCTGTAACAACAACTTCATCCATTAACAGGGTGCTGTCTTGTTGTGCATCAGCATGAACAAAAGTAACAAGCACCACACCTAATAAAACGTACCTCAAAAAAAATATTCTCTTCACAACTTAACTATTTTTAATTTTCATAATGCGCTTTCTTAATATCATCAACATCATCCATTTCAGGACCCTTCATGATTGCTTTCCAATCTATATTACGCTTGTATTTTTTCATGGCAACTTGTGGATTAAAAACACGTTTGTCAGACATCTCCAACGTATAGGGTGTATAATCAGGATTTGCAGTAAAAAAATCTTGCAACAAAGATGCTGTTGCATCATATTGATTGACATATTTAACACCCAATATATTATAAATCGTCTTCAAAATTGACCCAAAATTAGCATGGGTATGCGATACATAATTCTTCTTTACATAAGGTCCTGCAAGCATCAACAAGCTCCTGTGTGCATCAATATGATCTACACCACCTTGAGGATCATCCTCTGTTATAATAACCAACATATTTTTCCAATATGGAGTACGGGAAAGAAAATGCAAAATTCTTCCTACAGCTAGGTCATTGTCTGCCACATAACTGTGGGTATAGGGATATCCATCTGCAGTACGTGGACCTGAGGTATGGTCGTTGGGTACTTGCATGGTTATCAAAGAAGGCATTTTTTGCTTTCCGGAAAGCCACATTTTTTTGAATTCAGACTCAAATTGATTCATCCTGAATTGATCAGGTATGTTCGTATTATAACCCGCATAATTGTGGCTAGTGCGGCTAAATAAAGCCTTTTGCATGGGCACCATTACACCGTGTGCTGCACCAGTTGCGGTATCATTCCATTCTTCCCTAACGTGTGCAGTTTCATTGGCTTCACCAAAATTATAAAAAGAAACTCCCTTTCGTTCAAGCGCTTCCCAAAGTCCCCCAATCTCAGCATAATCCTCCGGATCCATGCTTCCCGTAGATCCAGGAAACCTTCTTCCTGCAGCTGGCGAAAACAACTTTGCAGATTTTGCTGTTTTTGAATTCACTTCCACCCACTCATTTGGGATGACTCCCATCATCCAATGATGACCGTGGATAGATGCATCACTGTCACAATAAAAATTGTCGCTGAAAGAAAACTGCTTTGCAATTTTATGGTGATTCGGTGTAATATTTGCATTCTTAAGATACAAAGTGTCGGTGCCTGGAATGGGCTTATCTTGTTTATTTAATATTTTACCCCTCAAATCTACATTCATACCAAATCGCGCAATGGTTGCATCACCATTGGCATTTGGCAATTGTCCGAGCATTTCATCGTAAGTCCTATTCTCCTTGGTGATATAGACAATATATTTGATGGGTGTTTCCGCAATACCAGGAAGTGCCGGCAATGGATTTTTATCTGCCTTTACTTTTACTTCTTGAAATGTTTGTGCCAACACCTGAGTTGAATATTCTTTCAATTGAGATGCACTTGGTATCGAAACCCGCTGAAAAGTTGCCAATTGTATATCCCCTACATAAGTTCCTTGTGGTGGTGCTACAAAATCTTTGCCACCATTTGGACCAGCACCCAATCCGCGGCTACTCGTGATAAAAAGCTCTTTTGAATCTTTTGAAATTTTAACCCGCGATGGTCCCCATCCAGTTGGAATGAGCCCTAAAGTTTCAGTTGATTTAACATCAACAACTGCCACTGCATTGAATCCCAACAAAGCAACGTATAGTGTGGATTCATCGTTGGACAATGAAATCCCAAAAGGTAGCAAACCCCTATATTTATCAATACGTTGATCTACTTTAATGGGAATGTGTTTGATGATGGATCCTTTCCTATAATCAATAACAGCAATATTATCGTTGGTTGCATTGGTTACATAAGCAAACTGAGTTCCAATGGCGATGGAGTTTGGACTAGCGCCACCAATGACTTCGGCATCTTCCACCATCTCGCCAACTTGGTATCCAGTTTTCAACTTTGATGTAACCGAGTTTGTTGCAAGATCTATGGTAAATACACTCATTGATTCTGGTGCATTGGGACTACCGACGCCAGGAATAGTTTGTCCATCAACAATTGTACCATTGATTGACTCAGGTGTATTGTGCCCATAAGGATGATGCGAAATCATCTTCTCGTTGTAATTTTCTTTTGTCATACCAGCCACAAGAGGGTATGCATACATTCCGACATTGGCCACCACTGCCGTTTTCCCATCCGGACTGATTGCCAAGCCAAAAGGCAACCTTCCTACAGAAATAGAGGCTGTAATGTCCTTAGTAAGCAAGTCAATTCTTACAAGACGATAATTGGCTTGGTCTAAAACCAATAATTCATTTTTCTCTGCATTATAAATCAGGTCTGATGTAAAGCTATCCTGATATAAAGAATCCTTGAATTTTACATCCAGTTGATACGTATTCACCACTTTCAACAACTCACAATCATAGGCAATCACAGTGCCTTTATCACCACCACTTAAATAAACTGTTTTGCTGTCTTTATCAAAAGCTGCTCCCAATAGAGAACCATTGGGGAAAGGGGAACTGATTTTCTTATCATAATCAGGTACGCGTATATGTGTATTCTTCTGTAAATCTATGATGGTAATAACCCCGTTATGAAGCGTTAATGCTTTCTTGCCATCTGCCGACAATGTTAACCCAAAAGGATCTGCCGTAATTCTCTGAAATAAACCAGCTGGTTTTACAAATCGGCCACTTGGCAAAACTGAGATATCATTTACATTGATATGGGCATATTTGTCGCCTGCAGGCACCTGAAGTGTCGTAATTTCTTGAGAATATAACTGTACGGAAACTACTGTTGCTAAAAAAAGAGTGCTGAATAAACGCCTTGAATAATTCATCATACAAAATACAGTTTATTGTAAAAAGTAGGCGAAACAATTGTGATTGTTTCGCCTACCAAATATAAGACAATATAGATTGGGTTATTTAATCACCCACATTGCAGCATTGATGTCGTCTGAACCACCGAACTGACTGCTCAAAGCAGCAGCAAGGTTAGCACCATTTGTTGTCCTTTCAGTACTTGGGTATTGAAAGCGAAGTGGAATTTTTCCACTGTTTCCTGTACCAGGACCAGCAGCCTGGAAAGCAGGTATGCCAGTTCTTCTAAAGGTATAATACGCCTGAGCTCCAGAGTTTTGGAAGAAAGCAAGATATTTTTGCTTAAGAATTTGGTCAAGACCTGTTGCATTGTTTCCTGCATACTTTACAGCAGGTTGAGCATAATAATCTGCAGAGGTAAAAGTTACTTGGTAAGGGATGTAATCACCACCTTCAGTTACTTTTCCACCGGCTTTTAGGTAAGAAAACGTATTAACACCTTCTTTTACCCCAAAAAATCCGATAGATGCATTCAATCCCATTTTATACCAAGCTTCAGCATCACCACTTGCCCAACCTCTGTTGATTGCTTCTGCAATGTTTAAACACATTTCAGGATAACCAACCATGATGGTATTCTCAGCAGTATACGTGCTGTAGTAACGCTTTCTTCCTGTGAAAGAATATTGACCTGGAGTGAAACCAGCACCATTGTTTACACCAGCCTTGGTTGACATGTCTGCAAGATCTTCTGCTGAACTAGCTCCAACATAAGAAGCATAATCAGAAGGAAGATTTCCTGCTTTCAATTGAGAACCAGCTGGTTCTGCTACCACAAATACACGTGGATCTTTTAATGAAGTCAACAATCCAATATGTGTAGATGAAGTATTGTAACGCGTAGCATCAAACCCAAAGTTATCAGGGTTAGAAGGATACTTGTTAAAAGGATTCACGTAAACGAATTGGAAGTTGTCTGACATTGAAGTGAATATTGGATAAGCTGCAGTTCCCGACAAAATTTTACTGAACTCAGATTTTACTTTCAAGTCGGCATCAGTATCTTTTTTACTCAAAGTAACCAAAACCCTAAGCCTGAAAGTGTTTACAAGCTTTTGCCATTTTTTCAAGTCATTGTTGTAGTAAAAGTCACCAAGCAAAGAATTGTCTGCCTTGTTGATTAGTGATGCGAAATCAGTATTTGCATCTTCTAACCACTTGTTAACTTGTAAAAATATTTCCTTTTGGGTATTGTACTTTGGTTGAAGTACTTCAGCACCTTTCAAAGCATCTGTCATTGGAAGGTCACCCACACGCATGGTCATTTCATAGAAAAGATATGCACGCATGAACTTACCAATTGCCGTGTAAGGATTTTGTGCTGCTGCTCCAGATTTTGCAGCCTCTTCTTCCATTTTGATAACATTTTTCAATATCCCGTATTGTAAAGATGCACCTGCCCAGTTGTATTCTTGGTTACCATAATAGTTGTAGTTGCAACAAGTAAACTGATTCCAACGCTGTTCATTACCCCATGGACTTTGAAAAATACTCACCTCAACACCGTTGAGGACCAATGAAGCTGGAACTGATTCCGGACTATTGGGATTTTTTTCGAAATTATCATATGTCTTGCTGCATGAACTAGCAAACAATGCAATTAATGATAAGTATAGAAACATTTTTTTCATAATACTACTTTTTATTTAATTAAAATACTAAGTTCAAGTTTACACCATAACGCTTTACAGTTGGCGATTGTAGAGATGTAGAATTCTGGCTACCAGCGTACTGATCTAAATCAACATCTCTGTGTTTCTTTTCTTTGAAGTAAAAAAGATTACGTCCTACCAAAGAAATTGAGGCAGTCTTAAATGGAGTTCTTGACATCATTTTTGGAGACAAGCTGTATCCCAATGTGATCTCACGTAGCTTAGAGAATGTCTTACTCATCAAATTACCTTCAGTGTTTCCGTTGTAACGACTAACATAATCTTGAGCAAAAGTCTTGATATCGTTAGGAGCAAACGTAAGTTCTTTTGCGTTGGTCAATTTACCAGTAACCGCATCATACTTTGCCGTACCAGACACTATTTTAACACCTTCACCTACATAAGTTTTAACACCCTTGTAATCTTGGAAACGAGCAGCACCCAAAGCACCTTCAATTGTCTCAATATGACGACCACCTCTGAAAGTTTGCTTTCTGATGTAGTTTTCCATTTGACCACCTACACGACCATCAACTTGAATGGTAAGGTTAATAGACTTATAACGGAACTTATTGATTAAACCCCATGACCAATCAGGTGATGAGTAACCAATAAACTGTGACTTAGGAAGAACAATTGGACGACCACCACCATCATTAACGATTTGTCCATCAGGAGTACGAACAAACATATTACCTTGATAAATATCAAGTCTGTCGCCTTTCTTAACATACAAAGCACCAACCTGAATTGAATCTGCTGGTAATTCAGCATAGGTCTGGCGATAAGTACCCCAGTTGAAATTCACATCCCAAGTGAAATTTTTCTTCATAATTGGAGTACCTGATACCACCAATTCCATACCACGTGTTTTGTATTTTGCAGCATTGATAAAAATTCCGCTATACCCAGTTGTTTGAGAAATTGGATTTCTAAAAATCTGTGGACCGTCAATGTATTGGAAGAAAGTTGGTTCAAATGCCAATCTGTTCTTCAAGAACCTGATTTCGAAACCAGTTTCTAAGTTAGTACGAGATGCAGTTTTGATATCATCATACAAATTGTCTGTATAATAAGCTGCAGTTGTGTTGTTATAGTTTAATGGAGTAGAATACGTATTGTTTACAAGGTTGTAAGTTGGTCCATCATAAGATGTAGTGTAAGCAGAACCATAACCAACTGGGTATGATGATGGTCCTATAAATGAACTTGTACCACCATCTCTTACGTTTGCGTATGCTGCCTTAAACTTTAAGAAAGAAATAGCTTCTGGTAATTTCAAATAGTCTGTCAATACAGTACTTGCTGACAATGAAGGATACGTACTTCCTTTAGAACCTGGGATCGCAGATGATTTATCGTTACGTATGGTTGCATTGATGTTTAGGTATTTCCAAAGAGAAACGTCTAAAGAACCATAAACACTACCTACAATCATGCTTGATCCAAAGTTAGAAGCAACTACTGGGTTTCTTGAATTCGCAAAAGTGTAAATTCCAGGAACGTTCAAGTAGTTAGTAGATACAAAGCTTGAATTGTATTTCATGGTTCTCATGTTAGCACCACCAAGAGCTGAAACATTTAAACCATTTAAGAAATTCTTATTGTATTTAACAAGTACTTCAGTATTGTTTTCAAACAACTTTCTGTCATCTTCACGATAGTCACCTCTAGCTTCTTCACGACCATAAGATGTAGCTGAATAAGGGAACTTCTCAGAACGGAATAAGTCATAAGAAGTTACAGACGTACGTCCTGTAAATTCAAGATTCTTATTCATCTTATAATTCAAAGTCATGTAACCATAAAAGTCATTTTTTTGATGACCCCTCATCCATTCCTTCACAAGAAACCAAGGGTTGTTATAACGCTGGTATTCTGCATAAATCTGCTGAACACCTTCTTTACCTGGCTGCCAGTAATTTTTCATGTCATCAATATTCCAGTCTGCACCACCCCAAATGATGACGTTGTAAATCATTGAGTTTGGACCATAGTTCACATCTGGAACGTTTGGCGTGAACTGTCTGTTGTAATTGATGTTTGCATCAAAACGCAATTTAGGACTGAAATTATATCCAATTGATGAATTGAAGTTTATTCCATCTAATTTAGTATTTGGAACAATTCCTTTCTGTCCAGTATGGGTTAAAGAGAACCTGATGTCAGATTTTTCAGTGCTTGAAGCAATTGAAATATTTGTTGTGTTAATCATACCAGGCTGAATAAACCTGTTAAGATTGTCCTTGCCTCTTGCAACCCAAGGAGTTCCTTTGCGAACACCAGTAATTGGATCTAGAGGACTGTCATACTGAGGAATTAATTGACCTTCGAATTTTGGTCCCCAAATATCATAATCACCATCATTCAATCCACCGCCACGGCCATCAACAAATGCATATCTGCCATGGTCGCCAGGGCCATATTCATCTTGTACTTTTGGAATGGCAATGAAACCTTTTTCAACCATTACACTTGAGTTAAACTCAACTGAGAAACCTCTCTTGTCTTTTGTACCTTTCTTGGTATTGATAATAATCGCACCATTGATAGCCCTGTTTCCATAAAGAGCAGAAGCTGTAGGTCCTTTCAAAATAGAAAAAGTTTCGATGTCATCAGGACTGATGTTCCAAGTATCAGAATTGATAGGAACGCCATCTACAACATAAAAGTTAACACCGATACCTCTGAGTAATACTTGAGGACGGCCAAGAATTTCAGGAGATGGTCCAACTGCTAAACCAGCAACTTTACCAACAAGGCTGTTTACTGCATTTGGTTCGCGGGCCTTTACTAGATCAGATCCTTTTACTTCTTGAATTGAATATCCAAGTCTTTTCGCTTCTTTTTTGATACCAAGAGCTGTAACAACAACTTCACTCAATTCTTTCGTTTCAGCATCAACAGAAATTATTTGAGTGCCAGCCGCAGTTACCTTAAATTCAAAAGTTTTAATACCCACACCTGATACTACAAGCACATCACCAACATTTGCAGTGATTGTGAATGTACCTTCAGCTGAAGTTGAAGCACCATTTTTGGCGCCCTTTACAATAACACTTGCACTGGCTATTGTCTGACCTGTTGAAGATGAGATAACTTTACCCGTGATTGCCTTCTGCGCCTGTACCAACTGAGGCAATAAGCCCGTTAGTACAATGCAAAAAAGCAACATAAACTTGCTAAAATTTGATTTCATAAATAAATATTTGCGTTTGATAATCAAGATAAAATTAAATTTGTAGTTTGTTGTATAAGTTATCAGATTGTTAATAAAAAATGAATCAAATGTTAATAAATTATAAAATTTCACGAACCTGATTGTTCAAACCGAAGATTATGTATTCAATTTCAATAGTTTATCTCACAAAAAAGCCCTGAATTTTTCAATTCAGGGCTTTTTTCAAATTTTTAAAAGCTCATTATTTATGGTAAAACTTTTCGTCAACTATAAATTCATCTTTCCAACGCTGAACCGCCACTTGGGTGTAAGTTACGCGTCCTATACCTTTTAAGGTAACATCCATCCAATTTTCAATCATTGTTATACACCCTTCTTCATCTGATGTTATGGAATCGACACCCATTCCGTGAAATGCTTCTATCATCTCTAAAAATGCAATTTCTCTCAATCGATTTGCTTCTTTTCCAACTACGGCAGGACCATGCCCCACATCAACCATAGAAACCCCTTCTCCATAATATTTGTCGAATGCATCCAACATTTTGCCTCCGGCAATCATTTCATAAATATCTGCTACTCTTTCTTTATAAGTCATATCAATAGATTTATTTAAGTGATACAACGCGATACTTGACTTTTAGTTTTTCAAAAATGTACATTATTTGCAAATTAAGTATTTCTACACAAATAGGTTAGTTGACTTCACGAATAACAAACCAATTATATCCTTCCGCAGGAATTGATATTGTTATGCTCGCAAATTGGTCCTTTGAAATGGGCATTTGCATGATTACTTTGTCTTTTTCCTTTATTTCGAATTTTCCTTTCATCCCTGTATAATAAAATGGTACTCTAATGGTTCGGGTTATCCTTTCTTTTGTAGGATTGAAGACCATCAAAAAAGCCCTGTCTTTCAATGTTGTACTTGCATGCATGAAACCATCCCAATCGCGTCCATCCGCTCTTCTCAAATGTATGATTGGCTCATTTAAAATATCACGGTATTTTTTGTACCAAGATATGGTGTTAGTAACCAACTTTCTGGTTGAATCGGTATCATACAACCTTGGTCCTCTGTAACATGCCTGAACCCCAGCACCGTAATATTGTATCATCAGGTTTTCATAATCTTTGAGATGATCTTTCAAGGGCTCCAAAACAGCTTCAGCTCCACCTCCTTGATATCTTGTGAGTGGAACAAATCCCCATCCCATTGAAGGAAGTTTTTCGAACGTTCCATCGTGAATGTTCTGCCTATTTAGAATTTTTTGTTGCTCTCTTGACAAAGAAAAATTTACTTCCCGATAACCGACTGCAATTTTGTGCGTGCCATCTAAAAAATACCAATCAGGTGCGTTGACATAAACCCCATTCTCATTGCACCACCGATACAACCCTTTTTGCAACTGCATTTGTTTCCACTGAGAATCATCCAACCCTGAATGTCCTGGATGAACGGTAGACCCACAAACATCTCCAGGATAGGGACCATCATTCTCAAAGATATTAAAACCCGTTTTGGTAATAAAATACTTCAACTTATCAATATAAGTCAATCCCCACTTGCTTCCCATGCATGGTGCATTTCCAAAAAATGCCCCTCCAGGTTTTCCTGTTTTAGGATCAATCACGTCTGTTTCATCATTTATTCTTCTGCTGCTAAACAAAGAATAACTGCCAATTTGTATCCCCTTGCTGTGTGCATAATCAGCCAACATCTTCCATTTTTGCACGTTGGCCCTTGATGTGTCTTCCATGTTGCAGTGACTGCCAAAACTCAAAATCAAGGCTTCGTATCCTGTTTCAGCACATTGGTCCACTGCAGTTCTAACCTGCTCGTCGTTACTACTAACCAAGTGCATAAAAATCGGATTCTGCGTGGTCCAAGGTGCTACTGTTTTGTACATCTGCTGGATCATCAAGCCCCTTCGTTCCCTGTCATAACTGTCCATCAGCAACTCATGTGTTCTGACAGAATTAACAAACTCACCTGGCTGTAAATTAATGGCTTTTACTTTTTCAGGAAAGACCTCCAAAACACAAGGCGTTTGATAATTATAATTCACTTGTGAAGTATAACTCGAATCTATCAACCAATGCGTGGTTTGATCACTGATGTCATATCGCATGGCATTGTTGAATGCATAATTTGTTTCAACATAAATTCCGTGTTGCTTTTTCATTTCTTCTGAACTGCCTACTACGGCACTCTCTTCTTCTACTAACCCGAGTGATTCATTTACAATTTTGTTAACCGTAATTGTTTGAACAGAATTATTTTTTATACTCAGCCATTTAACAATCAATGGAATCCCATCGTATAACTCATAATGCACAACAACTTCAACATCTTTAAGCAATGTATTGGGCGAACGATATGTAAATGAAATTATTTTACCTTTCCCTGATTTATCAACAGCTCCCCAGGTATTTTTTTTCCAATTGATGTATGGCTTGATGCTCTCAACTTGAATACTTGCACACACAAAATCTTTATCCCCTTTGAAAAGCTCATCTACCATACTCTCGGTCAAGTAGGCTTTCTCTTTTTGACCTTGCAATCCACCTATGTTAAAAATTTGACCATTGATGGTAAGAATTGCTTCTGGCCTGATTGCCCTTAGCAACTGTTGCCCATTAGACATATTCTGAAAATCAGTACAAGCGACATTAGGTTCAATCCGAAAGCTTCTTCTCACCAACCCATTATACAGAATGATGTTTTTTTTATCTGAAGTAGCGTAAACTTCAGCTTTTTGCTGGGGCTGTTTTATCAACCAATCTTCTTGTGATATTTTTTTGAATACTTCATTCCATACAGGAATATTGGGGAGCTCTTGGGCAAATGAAAAATTCGTTGTGAAAAGAGAAAAAACAAATAAGATAAAATATTTCATGATAATTATTTTGTTGCTGTCCTTAATACTTACCTAAGATAACAAAGCCATGGATAAAATTGGTGACTCATCCCATGACATCATTGCATTTATGAATTTTACGTGCTGATACTGGTGCAAATCACTAACGCTGATTTCCCTGGGTTGAATCTTTTTTGTTTCCAGTAAAAAAGCCCTTCGGGTTCCTTCCAACAGCGGGCTCTCCGGCGTATACCAAAGTTCGCCATCGTAAAATGCAAGATTTGCATAAGATGCATCTTTGACAATACCTTCATCAGTCATGATAATTTCATCAGTCCCTGATTTCAAAAGCATATCTGAAATCCACTCCCTATCAGCATATTTAAAATCATACTTTCTTCCATCAAGCTCCGCCAAAGAAATAGTATTTATAATCTTAATTGCATATTCAGAATAAGTGATTTCAATTATACGATCAAGATCATATTGTATTCTACACTTAGCCACGGCATTGGTGATTAATGAATCTGCATTTATTACTTCTTGTAATTGGAAATAAGGTTGCTTACCAAAATTCAAAAATGTTTTGTTGACCCTTGTTTGATGGAAACCAAGTTGCTCAACGCACCCCCCCTTGATCCTGATTGATTCAATAAATTGGAACATAAATTTTGTCTATCATTTCTTGATATTCGTCCTCTAAATTACTTTGGAATGTAATCCCTCCTCCACTTCTAAAATTATTTTTTACATCTATATACCTTATCAATACACAGCTGTCTAAATTCTCGCCATCAAAATAACCTGCAATTCCTGTATAATAACCTCTCTCACACCCTTCAATATCTTTTATTGCTTCTAAGGTCTTCCCCTTGGGAGCACCAGATACAGATCCTGCAGGCAACAAACTAAAAATAATATCTCCTATGCGCTCGTTAAAATTTTCTGGTAGGTCGCCTACAATTTCTGAACTCACTTGTCCTATCATGCCATGTTGTGTTCTCAGCTCTTCATAATATCGATATCGTGACACCTTTACATTTTTTGAAACCTTACTTAGGTCGTTTCGGATAAGATCAACAATGGTTGCATGCTCTGCTTGCTCTTTTACATCACTTAAAATTATTCTTTGCGAATCATCTATACTTGCATCAATTGTGCCCTTCATCGGAAAAGAATAAATTTTACTATTCTTAATTTGAATGAATGTTTCTGGTGAAAAACAAACAAAATTATTTTTAAACCATAATTTATATTTTGATGAGGCTGTTTCAAATATATCTTGGTGTAACAAGTCAGTTTTTATTGGTGTTACACATGTCAGGTTGATTAAAAAACTATTGCCATAAGCAATATGCTCAATAACTTTATTAAATTTCACTGCATATTCTTCAATAGAAATTGGGAATTTATCAAACTGAAATTCTTTTCTCTCTGTTTTTGGAAGATGATTGGTATACCCTTGAAAATTATATTTAAAATCATCCGAACAAGAATCAACCAACCATGCAAGGGGAGCTCTGCATTCAAAATCAATTAAGAAAACAAATGATTTTTTTTCTTTCCCCCAGTTGTTTAATTCGTCTTTCATCAAAATTTAAAATGCAAGTTGTTAAATTCACCACACATGGAAATCGTCCTTCATAGCGAATAACAAAGTTAACGCTACTTTAGTTTGTTTCGTTTTCTACTGTAATTGCAACAAAGATTTTACTGCAGCTTGAATGAAAAGATTTGGTGCTGTGATGGCTTCTTCCTTGGTTGTTGAAAAGTCAATCAAAGAGGAAACTTTTGCTATCCCTAACACGGTACAATCATTTTCATCAACGAAATTTTCCCCACAAATGATGTGAATTTTTTTACGATGCTTCCTTGCCAAATCTGCTATGTGCCCAACGACTTTACCTTGTAATGACTGTGAATCGAATCCACCTTCCCCGGTAATAATGTAGTTTGCTTTTGCAATTTCTTTCTCTAATCCTATTGACTCAATAACATAATCAATTCCTGGAATTAACCTTGCTCCTAAAAAAACCATACAGCCTGCTCCTAAACCACCGGCAGCGCCTGCTCCAGCTACTTGTGCTATTGACCTATTAAAATATTGTTGGAAAATTTTATCAAGGTTCCTCAACCCATTATCCAATTCCAACACTTGATCTGGATTTGCTCCTTTTTGGGGAGAATAGACAAAAGCCGCACCTACAGGACCATACAAAGGATTTTTTACATCACAGGCCACCGTGAATTCAATGCCTTTTAGCAAGTCTAATTCCGGATTTTTAATTACACTAATTGAATTCATTGCTTCACCATTTGGAGAAATAACTTGACCTTCCTGATTCAGAAAGGTATAACCCAAGGCGGCAGCCATTCCTATACCACCATCATTTGTTGCACTTCCTCCGATACCAAGTATGATTTTTTTGGCTCCCTTTTCAATTGCGTCTTTTACAAGCAATCCTGTTCCATAAGTACTTGCCTTCATCGGATCCCTTTCCTCATTCTTTAACAAGGCCAGTCCACTTGCAGATGCCATTTCGATAAAGGCAGTCTGATTTACCGTGGAATACTGATACATTGCGTTTATTGGCCGCCCTAATGGATCAACTGTTTCTGCAAAAACAGCCTCTGTACCAAAATAATAATGAATAATCTGGGCAAATCCATCTCCTCCATCTGCCAATGGAAATGTTTTTACCGTCGCCTGTGGGTATAATAAAAAAATCTCCTTGCGTAACAATTCACACAAGGAGACTGAATCTATTGATCCTTTAAATTTATCTGGAGCTATGAGGAAATACATGTTAGTTTAAGGTTTTTTGTTTAAAGTTTAATTGGTTGAATTTAAGCCAAATCACCAACTTCTATTAAACTTTAAACCTTAAACTTTAAACTTTTCTCACATTTTCGGGAACACTGCATTCACACCCAATTCCTCTTCTATGCGAAGAAGTTGGTTGTACTTCGCCATACGGTCAGTTCTTGAAGCCGAACCAGTCTTGATTTGTCCACAATTCAACGCTACTGCCAAATCTGCGATGGTTGTATCTTCTGTTTCACCGCTTCTATGGCTCATGATTGAAGTATAGCCATTTGTTTGTGCCAACCTTACTGCATTGATGGTTTCAGTTACAGTTCCAATTTGATTCACTTTTACAAGGATGCTGTTCGCAATTCCCCTGTCAATTCCTTCTTGTAAACGCAACACATTGGTTACAAAAAGATCATCACCCACAAGCTGACACCTGTCTCCAACAGATTCAGTCAACTTCTTCCATCCATCCCAATCATCTTCAGCCATTCCATCTTCAATTGAAACAATTGGATATTTGTTAACCCAGTCAGTCCAATACGCCACCATCTCATCACTGCTGATTATTTTTCCTGAACTCTTGTAAAACTTGTATGTTTTGTCCGTTTCGTTGAACATCTCACTGGTGGCTGCATCCATCGCAATATTGATTTGAGAACCCAACTTGTAACCGGCAGATTCAATCGCCTGCATAACAGTTTCAATGGCTTCTTCATTGCTTTGAATATCTGGTGCAAATCCACCTTCATCACCTACATTCGTGCTGTATCCTTTTTTCTTCAATACTGTCTTTAATTGATGGAATACTTCCACTCCCCAACGCAATCCCTCGCTGAATGAAGTTGCACCTGTTGGCACAATCATGAATTCCTGAAAATCTATTTTGTTGTCGGCATGTGCTCCACCATTCAAGATGTTCATCAACGGCATTGGTAAGGTTACTGCATTTACACCACCTAAGTACCTGTAAAGATTAAGATTACATTCTTGAGCTGCTGCTTTTGCTACCGCCATAGATACTGCTAATGTTGCATTTGCTCCAAGGTTCGCCTTGTTTGCAGTACCGTCCATTTCAATCAACATCCTGTCTATCATCGCCTGCTCGGTTGCAGGTATTCCCCTTAATTTTCCTGCAATAATGTTGTTTACATTATTGATTGCTTTCAGAACGCCTCTTCCTACATAAACTGATTTATCTCCATCACGCAACTCTACCGCTTCGTGCTTTCCTGTTGATGCTCCAGATGGAACCGCTGCACGGCCCAAGAAACCATTTTCTGTTAATACATCTACTTCTACTGTTGGATTTCCCCTGCTGTCGAGGATTTGTCTGGCATGAATGTTTGCAATGAAACTCATAAAATAAAATTTTTAAAGGTTGATGTTTAAGGGTTGGTGCAAACTATTAAGAGACATCTCCTGTTAACTCACGGAATATGTCCTCTAAACGTCGTGTTTGCGTTTGCAAAGAAACGATATTCAAACTATGTTGCAAAGTGAATCCAATTAGTTCTTTGTTAAGCTTCTCTGAATCAGCTGATTCTAGCGCCCAATTGTGGTCATCAATTTGCGTTACCTCCAAAACCCCTGGTATCTGCATCAGCAGGTTTTTCTCCGTTTTTTCCTTGAATTGCACATTGATGATGGTCACACTTTTTGCATCCCTCAGCTCATCAATCCTGTTGTCTGCCACAATTCTACCCTTGCTGATAACAATGACCCTGTCGCACAACGCCTCTACTTCCTGCAAAATATGTGTGGAGAATAATATGGTTTTATTTTTTCCCAATGCCCTAATAACCTCCCTAATCTCAATGATCTGATTTGGGTCTAACCCTGTTGTTGGCTCATCCAATATCAATACTTCAGGGTCGTGAATCAATGCTGCTGCCAACCCAACACGTTGCTTATACCCCTTGGATAGCTGTCCAATCTCTTTATGAGCCTCAGATCCTAGACCCGTTAAAGCAATAACCTCCTCAATTCTCGTTTTGGTTTGCTTGACTCCTTGTAATTCGGCCATCATCCCCAAATACTCCCTCACATACATTTCATAGTAAAGTGGATTTGATTCAGGCAAATAACCAATTTTTTGTTTTGTGGCAATGGCTTCCCCTTCTACCAACATCCCGCATACATAAATCTTGCCTGCATCCGGTTGAAGGTAGCCGGTAATCATTTTCATGGTGGTGGATTTACCGGCACCATTCGGACCAAGAAAACCAATGATTTCAGCAGACCCTACCTCAAAACTAATCTGATCCACGGCAGTTTGCTCACCGTACTTTTTGACAATATTTTCAACTTTAATTGACATAATTTTTCTACGTATTTGTCATAAAATCAGCCTTCAATTTCATCGCTTGTTGTTGGCAGATGATCGTATGCTCCCTTAAAAGCCAACCAACCAAAAATCAAGAATCCAATGGTGATTGGGAAAAAAATGATGACAAAGATACTCCATTGAACAATGGTGTCGGTTGTTGGCTTTGCCGAAATTTGCTCCAATGCAGTTTTTAACAAGATGCCGTATGTTACCACTCCCAAAATCATCCACACAATTCCAAAGAATTTTTTTATCGCATTCATAATATAAATTTTAATCTTTTACGTTATTGTCAATTTTGTTTGACAAATAAATGGTGCCTATCAACAAACAAAAACCTGCTACTATGATGGGATACCAAAGCCCCACCAACAAATCTCCTGTATACATCGTTCCCAACAATACAGCAATAAAAGGGGTAAGTCCTCCAAATACGCCATTGCCCAAGTGATACGGCAAGCTCATGGAAGTGTACCTGATTTTCGTAGGGAACATTTCCACCAAGAATGCAGCGATCGGTCCGTAAGACATCGTCACAAATAGTATCTGTAAAAAAATCAATCCAACCATCATCCAATATCGATCACTTGGCAATTCTTTTGATGTCTTGTCGACCAACTGAGGTTTTTCAACTCCACTTGAATACACCGTATCAACATGTACCTTTTTTTCTACGATCCCATTTTCATAAAAGGTGAATGCAGTGGTGTTTTGCAAGCCGTAACCCTTTCCTGCATTGGGTTTCAGAACACGATCGATATGTGTCTTCGAATTATCAACCCTGCTTTCTGCAACGGATGAAATATTGATCATTTGCTGATAAATGGGTCTGTACAGCAATACGGCTGACAGCAATCCAACCATGATGATCCATTTTCTTCCAATTTTATCGCTCAAGTTTCCAAAGAAAATAAAGAGCGGTGTTGCCACAACAATGGCACAAATCAAGATTGTTCTGGTTTGTTCAAAATCAATTTTGATGGTATTCTCCATGAATGTTTGTGCATAAAACTGACCCGTATACCATACAACACCCTGACCCATGGTTGCACCAAAAAGGGCTAGCAACACCATTTTAAGGTTGGCCCGCTTGGTCAAACTTTCCTTGATGGGATTTATGGATAACTTTCCGTCTGCCTTGAGTTTGCTGAACATCGGTGATTCATGCATTTTCAATCGGATATAAATGCTCATCCCCACCAAAATAATGGAGAACCAGAATGGAATTCTCCATCCCCAGTCTTCAAATGCCCTGATGGAATCAGAGACATCCGCTGCCATGCTTTTTCTGGTGATCAAGATAATTCCCAATGACAACAGCAATCCCAACGTTGCCGTTGTCTGAATCCAACTCGTAAAATAACCCCTCCTGTTTTCAGGAGAATGTTCCGCAACGTAGGTAGCCGCGCCTCCATATTCTCCACCCAATGCAAGTCCTTGTATCAAACGGAGCAATAAAACCAACATGGGTGCCAAGAATCCAATCTTGTCGTAACCCGGAATAAGTCCTATGGCAAAGGTCGATCCCCCCATTAAGATGAGCGTCAATAAAAAAGTATATTTTCTTCCAACCTTATCACCCAATCTTCCGAAAACCAATGCACCAAAAGGCCTCACAATGAAGCCGGCTGCAAAAGTTGCCAATGTTGAAAGTAGCGCTGCTGTTGGGTTTGTCTTCGGGAAAAATTGGGTTGCAATGATAGGAGCCAAGCTTCCGAAAATATAAAAATCGTACCATTCTATGAGGGTACCTACCGATGAGGCAAAGATTACTTTACGGATTACCTTTTTTTCTGATGGAGATTGCATGCTAGGTCGTTGGTTTAAAAAACAGTTAAATTGGGTTTCAAGATAAAAATATATCTGCAAGAATCTGATTTTTTTTAACTTCCCGATTCGAATTGTTTAAAATATATATACATGAGTTACCCGTATCAGATAAATTCTTTCGATGAATATCAATCGGCATGGCAGAAAAGTGTGGAAGATCCTGCTGGTTTTTGGGGAGATATTGCCCAGCATTTCCAATGGAAGAAACCTTGGGAAACTGTTTTGGAGTGGAATTTCAAAGAGCCGAGCATCAAATGGTTCAGTGGGGCGCAACTTAACATCACAGAAAATTGTATAGACAGGCATCTTGCTGACAAAGCCAATCAGCCTGCCATTATTTGGGAGCCAAATGACCCGAACGAGCACCACAGAATGCTTACTTATGCTCAACTGCACCTTAAGGTAAACCAGTTTGCACATGTTCTGAAAAACAATGGTGTCAAGAAAGGCGACAGGGTTTGTATTTACATGGGCATGATACCAGAGCTTGCAATTGCTGTTCTGGGCTGTGCAAGGGTTGGAGCTGTGCACTCCGTTGTTTTTGGAGGATTCAGTGCCCAAAGCATTGCAGACAGGCTACAAGATGCACAGGCTGAATTCATCATCACCTGCGATGGTGCGTTTCGAGGAGCAAAAGACATCCCCCTAAAAAATGTCATTGACGACGCGTTAATCAGCTGCTCATTCGTAAAACGTGTCATCGTTTATACCCATACCCGCTCTGCTGTTAGCATGATAAAAGGACGCGACGTTTGGTGGGAAGATGAAGTAAGAAAGGTGGAAACTGCAGGAAATCCTGAATTCCCAGCTGAAGCGATGGAAGCAGAAGACCCGCTTTTCATTTTATACACATCCGGATCCACCGGCAAACCGAAAGGCGTTGTCCATTCCTGCGGCGGCTACATGGTTTATACCAACTATACTTTTGTAAATGTGTTTCAATACAAACCCCAAGAAGTGCATTTCTGCACGGCTGATATTGGTTGGATTACCGGACATTCCTACATTTTATACGGGCCTCTGAGCGCGGGTGCAACAACCTTGATCTTTGAAGGAATTCCAACTTTCCCTGACGCAGGAAGGTTCTGGGAGATCATAGACAAATACAAAGTCAATATCTTATACACGGCGCCTACCGCAATCAGAAGTCTGATGGCGTTTGGATTGGGCCATCTTCAAAATAAGGACCTAAGCTCATTGCGGGTGTTGGGCACTGTAGGTGAACCCATCAACGAAGAAGCATGGCATTGGTACAATGAACACATTGGCAAAAAGAAATGTCCTATTGTTGATACTTGGTGGCAAACTGAAACAGGGGGTATTCTCATCAGCAACATGGCAGGAATCACACCTTCAAAACCAAGTTATGCTACCTTACCAATGCCAGGAGTTCAACCGCTCTTGGTTGATGAAAAAGGCAATGAAATCCTGGAAAACAATGTAACCGGGAATTTATGCATCAAAACACCTTGGCCAGCTACCATAAGAACCACTTATGGCGATCACGAGAGGTGCAGAACAAACTATTTCGCAACTTATGAAAATTTGTACTTCACCGGAGATGGCGCCTTTCGTGATGAAAATGGATATTACAGAATTACAGGAAGGGTAGACGATGTGCTGAATGTAAGCGGACACAGAATTGGCACTGCAGAGGTTGAAAATGCCATAAATATGCATGCTGGTGTGGTTGAAAGTGCCGTAGTTGGATACCCTCATGATGTAAAGGGACAAGGTATTTATGCTTTTGTAATTTACAATGGCACCCATGGTGATGAAGCCATGGTTAGAAAAGACATCACCGCTACAGTAAGCAGAATAATTGGGCCCATAGCAAAACCAGATAAAATTCAGTTGGTACCTGGATTGCCAAAGACCAGGAGTGGAAAAATCATGAGAAGAATTCTTAGAAAAATTGCTGAAGGTGAAATAGAAAACCTTGGTGATACCTCCACATTGCTAGACCCACTTGTCGTTGATGAAATAAAAAAAGGAAGAATTTAACAACCCCCATAAACAACCAAACATGATGAAGAAAATTTTAATTGGCCTACTCGTGATCTTTGTGATCATGCAAGCTTTTAGACCAGAAAAAAACCTTTCGGGAGACAAATCAAAAGACATCAGCACCTTGTACCCTATTCCTGAAAATGTGCAGGCAATTTTAGACAGGTCTTGTGCAGATTGTCATACCAACAAAACAAATTACCCTTGGTACTCCGAAATTCAGCCAGTAGCTTGGTGGTTAAACGATCATGTTATTGATGGCAAAAAACATTTCAACCTGAATAACTTCGGAAACATGCGCCTTGCCATTCAAAACCACAAACTTGAAGAGTGCATTGAACAAGTGAAGGAAGGTGAAATGCCACTTGAGTCTTACACGTTAATCCACACAGACGCCAAACTCAGTGAAGAAGATAAAACAACATTAGTAAATTGGGCGCAAGGTATCATGGATACACTCAAGGCAAAGTATCCTGCAGATAGTTTGATCCTTAAGAAGAAATAGTTTTTAGTTGAAAGTTTTTGGTTGAAAGTTGAAGGTAAACATCGTTGTTTTTTCAACTTTCAACCAAAAACATTAAACTGAAAACTTTCAACTAAAAAGATAAATTAGAGAATCTCAACCCAATTGTATAAGGATGTTGATCAAGTCCATATTGATGCATTCCTTTGCTAGCAAGTGATCCATAGAATTTTACAGGTCCAAGTCCGAGTTCGCCAACATAAGACAATTTAAACTTCTCGAGATTAAAGTCTGTTTTATTTTTCACCATACCCGCACTTCCTTTTTGTTTCTGTCTGCTGCTGTGTAAATATCCACCACTCACACCTGCTGAGATCTGAAAGCCACGCTTTCCTTTAATTGGATTCGTGTTGATGTTCAACATCAATGGTACAGTCAAATAATTGGCCACCAATTTATTCTTCGTAAAGGCATTGGCTGCTCCTCTAACAGCATACGGTGATACGCCATCTACGTAAGTAATGTCAGACTTAAAAAAATAATTATTGCTCTCAATTCCAAATCCATATTTCAAATTCAACACACTTTCGATAATGCTTACCCGCTGCATAAAAAACCAAAGGTTAAAATTAGAAATCCTTGATCCTTTCAATGCAAAATCACCTTTTGATGCGGGAACAATTCCCGTTGGTCTTACAAATGCCTGTGCTTCTGCTGAGGCATAATTTGTTTTGTCGTTATACCCCGCAAAACCTATGTCCCATACAAACCAATTTGTACTTACTTTTTTTGGTCTTTTCTTTTTGAAATCAGGTAAATTCAATCCATTAAGTGCCTTGCCTATTTCATTTATGCCAGTAGAAAGTCCCTTACCAATTACAGTCAATCCAGCAACTTTAATCGTATCTATTTTATCGGATGAAACTGGAGTTGTATCTTTTTTGTCACTACTGCCTGAAGTTTGAATCGTCATACCCCCAATTTTGATGATGGGTATTGGCTTTCTTACTCCCGTTGTATCTTGTTGCGCTACAGATGATAAGTACAGTAAAGAGGCAGCGCATAGCATGAGCATTTGTTTCATATTTGTCTATTTTAAAGATGATTATTGAGCGATTGCCAATTGGAAATTAGCAACTTGTACAAATTTTACCTGGTCTGATTCGGGACGATCTTTACCTACCAATCTGTTTATTTTTCTGATGAGCCCACGAAATGGAGTCTTCTTAGATGACTTCAAATCTGTATTTGTAAAATAATTATTTTGATCAACCGATGTTTCGTTTTTTGCAACGGCGTTGACGAAAATAGGTTCTGATGCAATGAAAGGATCTACAGCTATTTCACTAATTTTTTCTGATGTTGTTTGAACGTTTACAAGAATTTCTGATTTAAAAATTGTTGCAACATCTTGATCAAGAAGTATCAATTGTTTATCCAATTGTGATTTTTTTGTAGGGCGCTTTTTTTTATAAAAAACAGTGGATTTCTTGTCTATTTTATTCGCCACACCAATAGGAATAAATTTATTTTTTTTCTCAGCAATAATATTTTCTATCCCCTTTGAGCTAGAAATTTTCTGTTGGTAAGAAATAGGTAATCCTTGATCAACAGTTTCTCTCTTTCCCGTAAAAATCCAAAACAATCCTGCAACTAAAATGATAGAAGCTGCTGCCATAAAGGATTTCACCCATCCAATTCTATATGTTTTTTCATGCCTGTATAATCCTTCTTTATGCAAATATTCTATTTCTAAATTGGGTTTAAATGAATACAATTCTTCCAACTCATCCAATGTTTCTACATAAAGAAAATGCTTGTTAGGAAAAACAACATCACTTTCAGCTGAAATTTTTGTGCTATTGATTGATGTAAACTCATCTGCCAACAATGGATTTTCATTCACAAATAATAAAACAGCTTCTATCTCTGCCTCAGACAATTCATTGTCTGCGTAGAGTAAAAAAAATGTTTCGTAATTTGTGATATTGATCATTGATTAAATAATATTTTCTGGCTTTCCAACATAGTTTCTCAATTGTAACCTGGCACGATGCAAATAAACTTTTACCTGACTTCCATTCAACCCTGTTATTTTTCCTATCTCATCATAAGAATACCCTTCGTAGTCTTTCAAAAGTACCAGTGATTTCTGCAAAGTAGTCAACCGATCCAACGCAATCTCTAATTCCCTTTTAAATCCTGGCGAATCTTCTTTAGTGATTTTTGCGTCTTCGCTAAAAGATTCCTTGAGTTGAATACGTTTGTTCTTCCTGATATGGTCTATCATCAAATTATACGCAACTGTGAATAAAAATGACTTCGCTGTTTCATTGATTACTTTTTCCCTGTTCAACCACATTTTCTCAAACGCAGACTGCACAACATCACGTGAATCCTCTTCCTGCTTCAAATTCTTTAAAATGAACCTGTAAACTGGATCGGCATACGCATCTACACAATTATTAAACTCTTTTTCTGTCATGCTTGCTTTGGCTGATGAAAATTAACCTTCTTTTGGTTATACGATGAAGTTGGAGAATTGTTACACCTTTTTAAAAATCAATTTTTAGTGAACAAATGTCTGGCTACAGATTGCCAAAGAGGCATGGCAGACCTAATTTTGCTGTCTTTCACTTGGTCAAATTGCTTGTTTGAAGTTATAACTTGGTAGCCTCTATGAAAAGTATTGCCTCCGATTTTAATGGCGAGGAATATCAACACAAAAGTTGCTATTGATAAAAGGAATGTATTTATATATTTCTTTCTCATCTATTTATATATACGAAGATAAAATCAATTGGTTACTATTTTATTAATAAAAAATATTTTAACGACACATTGATAGGAAAACTTAAACTGTAAGGTTGTTGGTTTAAGGTTGAAGACATTTTCTTATTTTCACAACTGAATTTGCCGTAACCCTAAACTTTAAACCTTAAACTTTAAACTAATAATCATGAACGAATCCATTATAAATAGGCTTACAAAAGAAATTGAAGAGATAAAAACAGCAGGTTTATTCAAAAAAGAAAGAATCATTGAAAGTCCGCAAGGTCCTGTTATCACTGTAGGGGGAAAAGAGGTCATCAACCTTTGCGCCAACAATTACCTTGGTTTGTCGTCTCACCCAAAAATTATCGATGCAGCCAAATCCTATATTGACGAACGTGGGTATGGACTTAGTTCTGTTAGGTTCATTTGCGGTACGCAAGACATTCACAAGGAATTGGAGCAGAAGATTTCCACCTTTTTGGGCACGGAAGATACTATACTCTACGCCGCTGCATTTGATGCAAACGGAGGTGTTTTTGAACCCCTGTTCAATGATGAAGATGCTATTATTTCAGATGAGCTGAACCATGCCTCGATTATTGATGGGGTAAGACTTTGCAAAGCCCAGCGTTTCCGTTACAAGCACAATGATATGGCAGATTTGGAGGAGCAACTAAAAGCATCATCGCACTTGCGCAACCGCATTGTTGTAACCGATGGGTCTTTTAGCATGGATGGAACCATAGCCCAACTCGATAAGATTGTAGCGTTGGCAGAGCAATACGATGCAGCTGTGATGATTGATGAATGCCATTCTTCAGGGTTTTTAGGAAAAACTGGAAGGGGCACACACGAGCATTGTGGTGTTATGGGTAAAATCGATATTATTACTGGCACCTTGGGAAAAGCCTTGGGCGGCGCTTCTGGCGGTTTCACCAGCGGAAGAAAGGAAGTGATAGAAATCCTTCGCCAACGCAGCAGGCCATACCTGTTTTCAAATACACTTGCACCGAGCATAGTAGGTGGGTCCATCGCGGTGCTTGATTTGCTCAGCGAAACCACTTCACTCCGTGATAAGCTTGAAGAGAATACCATGTATTTCAGAAATGAAATGACCAAGGCGGGATTCGATATCAAGCCGGGTGTACATCCAATTGTACCGATCATGCTGTATGAAGCGACTGTGGCCCAAGAAATGGCTGCTAAATTGCTCGAAGAGGGCATTTATGTCATTGGGTTCTTCTTCCCAGTTGTTGCCAAAGGAAAGGCTCGTATACGTGTTCAATTGAGTGCAGCTCATAATAGGGAACATCTTGACAAGGCCATTGCAGCGTTTGTGAAGATTGGGAAGGAGATGGGAGTTATTTAATTGGGTTGAAGTCGAAGATCCCGAGAGTGCGAAGCACGATTCGGGAGGGTTGAGGAGGTTTAGAGGGTTGAGATCGAAGATCCCGAGAGTGCGAAGCACGAATCGGGAAGGTTGAGAAAAGGCACGACATCCATTTTAATCAATCTAAACGAGCTTTCAACAGTAGTTTTGCCATGGCTCTTTTGGTGGCTGAAAACGGATAGGAGATGATGATATCAATCAGCTTGCTCAAGACGAACATATCCATGGCAAATCCATAATAAAAGGGACTGTTGTATTTTTTGAGGTATTTAATGGCTGAAATAATAACGGCTGTTTTTGTGATGGCCTTGGTTTCTGGATTGATTCTTGACGACCCACCATGAGAATGCGTACAAACCAATTCATTGTACATTACCCGTAGCCAACCCTTATCAGCTGCTCGTTTACTCAAATCCATGTCCTCATAATACATCCAGAATCGTTCATCCCATCCACCCAATTCTTCAAAATCAATTTTACGAATTAAAACAAACGATCCTGAAATCCAATCAGGATAACTAACAGGATCCTTTCCCCAATGCTGCTTTGATTTAGAAGGATTGAGCAATTGCTGCAAACTTCTGATAGAAGGCAACACATTCCACCATTTCAAGAACACTCCATAAGGATGTGTATTTTTCCCGTGATCATTCAGTTGTTTTATTCCGATCAATTTCCAGGATGGTTCTTGTTTTACCCTATCCAATAAAGGACTCAAAATGTTAGCAGGCAAAATTGTATCTGGATTTAAAAATAAAACCCATTCACCTTTAGCTTCTTTGGCTCCCCTGTTGCAGGCCTGTGCAAAACCTGCATTGGTATCTTGTAAAATAAATTTCACCTGAGGATGAGCATTGCAAAAATCTTTTCCCTTTCCATCATTTGAATGATTGTCCACTACAATTACTTCAATGCCATTTACATCTTGGCTATCGATACTTTTTAAACATTCATCGAGCCTAGACCAACAACGATAATTAACGATAATGATGGACAATGAAATCATTGGTTCAGTTCAATTTGGTACAAAGGTATTAGATTAAGCTCGCTCTGAAAGCAAGGATGAATAAAAGATGATTAAGATTTAAAATAATATTGAAGCAAAATAGAGCATTGTTTCTGCAAAATCATTTTTGGAGGTGTCGCTGAATTGTCGGAATACATTAACACAATTTCATTTTGTTTTTTTAGGAAAAAATAAAAACGAGTGATTATGAGTAAAAGAAAAGAAAAAATGAAATAGAAATCATTGCAGAAAATGTGAATTTATTAGATAAACAAAAGGTGATATAGAGATTTCAAATGTGCGTATTTTGTATTTTCGGATTGAGAAGAAAATACAATAAACTAAATGTGTATATTTAATTGTTGTACACAAAACTATCAGACACACTAATTAATATGAAACTTTTACAATTATTCTTACTGATATTTATTTTTGTTACATCACAAGCACAGACAGTCAACACCTATCAAACTGACTTGAATGAGCTGAAAAACATACTTCAAAAGACACCTTCGTATAAAGACCAAATTAAAGGACAAACGCTGACAAACTATAACAATTTATTTGCAAGGCTATTAAGTGACACTGTGAGAAATGTTTCAAACTACAAATATTTTTACAACCTTGCCCAATTATTCTTTCCAATAAAAGACAATCACTTAGGGTTTTATCAAACTCTAGACGAGAATAACTTTAAAGACAGACCTACGTTTGAGAAATATATGGAAAGTAAAGAATTTAAAGATTTTCCGAAATGCAACCTCAATATTGATTCATTAAAAGATGCATTAAGCAAAAAGCCGATAGATTCTATTGAAGGAATATACTATTTGGATACCCTTTTTTCAGTTGGCGTATTTAAAGCTAAAGACAAGGAATATGTAGGTGTAGTTTTATCCTCAAAAATAACTGTTTGGCGAAATTTAATTTGGGAAAAGGGAGAAATTGCTATGCACCTGTTCGAGTATTTACCAAATTCCTACAAAGCAATATATGCAAACCCAGCATCTAAGGGATTAATATTATACTCCAATGAAAAATTCAGGAATTTATCTTTGATTAATTCAAACTTTTATGGGTATTTGGATGGAAAGAGATATTCTAAAATATTGCATCAGCACGATTATATCAATCTTCCAAGAAACATCTATGATTTTCATTTTAAAAATATTCAATCTGACATTCAATATTTGCATATAAAACATTTTTCTGCCGATTTAGATGACATGCAAAAATCAAAGGCTTTTATTGACTCAATAAAACATTTAATAACAGCACCAAACTTAATTGTTGACTTACGAAATAATGAAGGAGGGGCAATTAAAGTTTCAAAAAAATATTTGACATTAATTAAGCCTTATGTGAAAAACGGAGATGTATATGTTTTGGTTAATAATGGTACGATGAGTCAAGGCGAAATATTTACATTGCAACTGAAACAGTTAGATAACGTACAAGTTTTGGGACAGACAACAAATGGCACATTAATGTATGGAAGTAATTATGGAAAGACAGAGAAATTACCAAGTAAGGCATTTCAAATTTATATTACAGATATGGATGGTGACAAGCGGCTTCTCCCTTATGAAGTTTTTGGCGTTAATCCTGACATTACTTTAAGCCATACATCAGATTGGGTTGAAAAAACTGTTGAGATTATACGGAAGAAGTAATGCTTACAACACGGGTTTGGCAAAATGGCGGGTTCACTACTTCTTATTACAGTTTTGTGGTTGGTTCATGTATAGTTCTTCGATTTAACTTCTGTACTAAAAACCCCTCATCTCCAAGCCGAAATCCGTTAGGTTAGGTGACATGCTGATTCAATGTCCAAGCCAATATTCGTTCATCTTTAGAATGCCCAGGAAGTCTTGGATTTATATCATACAATAGCTAGATACTAATAATAGCATTTTCGAACGTAATTAAATTGTTCAAAAGTAACTGATCAAAAATAAATAAGATTCCGCGTACAGGGATACCCTTTGCTAAAGCTTGTTTTCTTAGTTTCCCGTCTCCCGAAAGAAAAATACCATTTAATTTGCTCGCATAATGCAATACAGAACAATCTTCAAAGCTCAATCCGCTACTAGATGTTAGAATCCTCACTATACTATTTAAATCAACATCTTCGTGAGTAACAATAATCTCGATGTCACCTGATTCTACAAAAGCGGCGACAACTTTCTTTTGCTCATCATTGAGTTCTTCATAAACAAAATCAGTAGTTTTTAAATCTAGTTCTAATTGAATAAATTCGTTCATTAAATCTAATTGAACTAAATCTATCAGAATGTTAGCGTCATTTATAATTATTCGCATCTGATATACTATAGTATTGAATTTTCAATGACCCAATTTATATCTTTATTCAATAAAGATGATGCTTTGCTAGTGGATACTATATCTTGAGACAAAGCACGATAAACTAGTTGTTCAAATCGATTCGAGCACTCTTGAGTCTGAAACCTTTCTAAATTGACTTCTCTTTTTAGGCTAGGATTAAAATTTATTTTTTTATAAAACTCAACTTTTTTGTTATCACTAAAAATTTCTGCATCAACTAATCTGTGAACGATTGCTTGAATACTTAGTCCATATTTTTTTTGGACTTCTATCAATTCATTTAATGAAACCAAATCCCGTCTTACCCCAAATTCTTTAGTAACTAATTTTTTAGCAAAGAGAAATTCTGCAGCAAATTTATTGCAGTAATTTTCTTGGTCCTTAATATTACACTCAGGCAAATTGAGAAGAAGATGGCCCAATTCATGAAGTAGAGTAAATCTTTTCCTTTCCACTGAAAATTTGCCGTTGATAATAATAACCGGAAACTTTTTATTTACAAAAGTCGCAAGCCCATCAAAGTTATCATCTACATCAAATAATTCAATGACCTTAATTTCTTTGTCTTCCAATAGCTGAATGATGTTGTGAATTGGATCTAAACCTATTTCCCACTCGCTTCTTAATTTCAAAACAACTCTTTCAATATCATCTACACTATTTACTCTTTCTTTCTCAATCAAATTAGAGAACGAATAATCTATTTGTAGCAGGTCTTCAATTTCGAGATAATTTTCAAGATTCAATTTAATTAATTGCTCAAGTGAACTCTGTTTTTTGCTTGAAAAATTACTTCTTTTCCTGAAATTTAAGACACCAAGATCTATTCTACTTGGTTTGAAAAAGTAGTCCATCTTGACGTTAAGCGCCTTACCTAATTTTATTAAAT
>JBILHX010000171.1:0-4841 GCA_044350285.1 Chitinophagaceae bacterium
TTATGGGTATCACTCAATTCTATTTTAGTAGAATTTGAGGTATTGTTGTTTTGATCTTTGTCCAAAACTTCGTGAAGTGATGCCCAAGTTCCCAAATCAGACCATCCTATATCAGCTGGAATGGTAAAGATATTGTCTGCCTTTTCAAGAATAGCGTAATCGATGGAAATATTAGGACTTTTAGGATATTCTGAATTTATAAACGACTGCTCAGTTGGTGTATTATAGTGTGGGTTACCTTCAATAAATAGTTCATGAATCTCAGGTGCATATTTCTGAAATGCTTTTTGAATGGATAAGGCACTCCATATGAAGATACCTGCATTCCATAGATAAGATCCTGATTTAAGATATTCTTCTGCCTTTTCTAAAATGGGTTTTTCCAGAAAGGATTCAACTTTAGATACTTCGTTTGAAAGTTCTGACTCATATTTAATATAACCATAACCTGTATCGGGCCTTGTAGGAGAGATACCTAAGGTTAAAATAGAATCGTTTGATTCAGCAAAATCCAATGCCTGCAAAATTTTATCAAGAAATAACTCCTCTTTTAAAATTAGATGGTCTGAAGGAGCAACTACTATGGATGCGTTAGGATTAGATTTGAGTATTTTGTAGGAAGCATAAGCAAGACAAGGAGCTGTGTTATTTCTACTCGGTTCTAGCAAGATATTTTTTTCAGATAAATCAGGGAGCTGTTTTTTTACAAGTTGAGCATATCCAGTATTTGTAAGGACCAAAATATTTTCGGTTAAACAGATTTTACTGAATCGATCGAAGGTATACTGTAACAGAGATTTCCCAGTTCCTAAAATATCAATAAATTGCTTGGGAAAACTATTTCTACTTTTGGGCCAGAATCTGCTTCCGACACCGCCAGCCATTATTAAAACAAACTGATTGGGGTTTTTCATGTCTAATTAGTGTGAAACTCCTTTGCTAAAAAGTACACTTGTAAACGTTTTTACAATTATTTTAAAATCAAAATATAATGATTTTGATTTAAGATATTCCTTTTCAAATTCCACTTTTTGTTCTATGGAAATTTCATCACGTCCGTTTATTTGAGCCCAACCTGTAATGCCAGGCTTTAATTTATCAACTCCATTTTGTACTCTCAAAGTCATTAAATCGTCTTGATTGTATAAGGCTGGACGTGGGCCAACAAAAACCATTTCACCTTTAAGTATGTTGATTAAATTTGGTAGCTCGTCTAGACTTAGTTTTCTTAGAATTTTACCAATTTTTAACACGTATTTTTCAGGATTACCAAGCAAGTGAGTTGCTACGTTGGGCGTATTTTTTTTCATGCTTCTGAATTTGTAAATCCAAAAGAAAGAATAATCCTTTCCTACACGTTTTTGTTTGAAGAAAACGGGGTATCCGTCTTCAATTGCAATAAAAAAAGCAATTACAATTATTATTGGTGATAATAAAATCAAGAAAAAAAGTGCAGTTATTCTGTTGAACATTGGTGTTAATTTCGAACTTAAAAATCAATGCTTTTTATACTAGGAAATGAATATGAAATTAGTTGGTCCATGACAAGTCTTTTATTTCATCAAAAACCCTTTTAATTCCTTCTTCCAGAGTTATACTTGCTTTCCAACCCAAGCCATTCAATTTAGACACATCCATTAGTTTACGTGGTGTACCATCGGGTTTACTTGAATCTAAAAGAATGTCTCCTTCAAAGCCCACAATTTTTCTAACCAATTTAGCCAAATCTAAAATTGAAATATCTTCTCCCACTCCTATATTCACCAACCCTGCTTCATTGTATTCATGCATCAAAAACAAACAAGCGGATGCTAAATCATCTGCATGTAAAAACTCACGCAATGGACTACCTGTACCCCAGATTGTAACGGAAGCATCTCCGCTTTTTTTAGCAGTAATAAATTTACGCAAGAGAGCTGGCAAAACGTGTGAATTATTCAAATCATAGTTATCGTTAGGGCCATATAAATTGGTAGGCATGACTGAAATAAAATTACAACCATATTGGCTTCGATAAGCATCGCACATTTTGATGCCTGCAATTTTTGCGATAGCATACGGCTCATTTGTATGTTCAAGTAGCCCGGTTAATAGGTATTCCTCCTTCAAGGGTTGTGGAGACAATTTTGGATATATGCATGAAGATCCTAAAAACAATAGTTTTTCTACTCCTGACAGATAGGATTGGTGAATTATATTGCTTTGAATCATTATATTTTCATAAATAAAATCAGCTCTATACGTATTGTTAGCCACAATACCACCCACTTTTGCGGCTGCTAAAAACACAAATTCAGGTTTTTCTTTTGCAAAGAAATTAGAAACGGCTTGCTGATTTCTTAGGTCTAATTCTAAAGAGGTGCGCAACACAAAATTAGAATAACCTTGTGCTTCTAGTGCACGCAAGATTGCTGAACCCACCATTCCACGGTGACCAGCAATATATATTTTAGCTTCTTTATTCATCGTTTTGAATTATTCAAACTTATTATTTAACCGATGACCTGCAGCTAAAAGAATTTGGTCTTTTTTCATGTTGTTCAAATCAGATTCAACCATTTCTTTTACCAAGCCAGCCAAATCGTATTTTGGAACCCATCCCAATTTTGTTTTAGACTTTGTAGGATCACCAATCAACAAATCAACTTCGGTAGCACGGAAATACTTTGGATCAACTGCTACGACTTGCTTCCCAATTTCTAATTGATAGTTAGGATTATTACAAGCAAACACAAAACCTTTTTCATTTACACCCTCGCCTTTAAATTCAATTTCAATACCCACCTGACCGAAAGCCATTCTCACAAAATCACGAACAAGGGTGGTCTCGCCCATAGCGATAACATAATCTTCAGGAACATCTTGTTGCAAAATGCGCCACATAGCTTCAACATAATCTTTCGCATGTCCCCAATCGCGCTTAGCCTCCAAATTACCCAGATACAAACAATCTTGTTGTTTCAAAGCAATTGCTGCAGTAGCCATGGTAATTTTACGGGTTACAAAAGTTTCACCGCGACGAGGTGATTCGTGGTTAAATAATATACCATTACAAGCAAACATATTGTAAGCCTCTCTATAATTTTTAGTGATCCAAAAACCATAAATTTTAGCGGCACCGTACGGCGATCTGGGATAAAAAGGAGAATTTTCATCATATAAGCCTTTCTCATTTTTATTCTCTGCTAGCCCACCATACAATTCCGAAGTTGATGCTTGATAGATACGGGTTTTTGATCCCATACCTAAAATACGAACAGCTTCTAAGATGCGTAAGGTACCAATCCCATCAACATTAGCCACATATTCTGGTGAATCAAAAGATACCTTCACGTGGCTCATCGCCCCAAGATTATAGATCTCGTCAGGCTGAACTTCCTGAATGATTCGTATAATATTGGTAGAATCGGATAAATCCCCATAATGCAATTTAAAATTAACATGCGCTTCATGTTGATCTTGATAAATATGGTCTATACGTTGTGTATTGAATGAGGATGATCTTCTTTTAACACCATGAACAACATAACCTTTTTCTAATAATAATTCAGCCAAGTATGAGCCATCTTGACCTGTGATACCTGTAATAAGGGCTACTTTCATTTGAATACTATATTATTTTAGTTTTTGAAGGATTGAAATGTTTTTATTAAACCATCCTTAGCTGAAACTGGTAAATCTTTTCCAATGGCTGCTTTTATCTTTTGGTTACTCACCACATAAGACTCTGTTAATTTTTGCAACCTTTCCGTTGTAAGTGGTAAATGAATTAGATCACCTAATTTAGCAAATGATTGAATTAGCCTAGCAGAAATTTTCCAAATTTTTGATTTTCGATTTTGAGAAGTTGCAATTAGTGATATGACATCATTAGTTGATATTGCCTCATCATCAGCCACATTAAAAACACCAGAAGGTATATCATCACGTTCAATCAATTCCTGTATAATAAACATTAAGTTATCAATACTACAAAATGAACGTTTATTCTTAAAACTACCCAATGGCCAAGGAATACCTTTAGATACTAATTTGTATAGTAAATTCAAATTACCTTTATTTCCTGGACCATGTATCATGCAGGGTCTTAGGATATAAACCCGTTTATCATCAGGAATTTCTTTTGATAAAATATATTGCTCTGCCAATAATTTACTTTTCCCGTAATGAGTAATGGGATTGGGTATACAAACTTCTGTTAATGTTCCAACTACTTCGTCTGCTACTGCTTTAACGGAACTTAAGGTAATGAAAACTTTGGCGTTTGAAGCCAAAAATCCATCAAAAACCTTTTTTGTTAACTCTGTATTGACTTGATAGTATTCTTCTGGAGTGGAAGTTTTTTTGAGATCGTGAGCTTTGCCGGCAAGGTGAATGATTAAATCACTTGTAAAAATGCTGTTATTATACTCAAGAGAACAGTTTCTATTAATTTTGTAAATATCCTTTTCAATACCGAAATTTTTTATCAAATTTTTCCCAACAAAACCAGTAGATCCAGATATGGAAACCTTTTTTCTTGTCATGACATTATAAATTCATTATACTTGTTTATGAACATATCACATGCATATCATTTTGATGCAATAATTTTAAGTTTTTCACCTAAACCAAAACAAACCTGTGATGAGGTCCATGAAGACTGCTTCTTTTTAAAGGAGAAGACTGATATGCTTGAATGTTTAAGAATTTATAGAGTTTTTAATAAATGTGATATTTTGATCGACAACAATATTCTTTGATAACTTTTCCATTACAAATTTACGACCCCTTATCCCCATTTCCGTTCTTAATTTATTTGAATTGGCTAATAAGGTCATTTTTAAAATAACTTCATTCGC
>JBILHX010000076.1:0-15253 GCA_044350285.1 Chitinophagaceae bacterium
TCTATACCAATTTGTTTCAATCCTTCTTTTGATGGAAAAAGAAAAAACACAAGAAGACCTAGGTTGTTCAATTTTTCTTTCGTTAGAATAATATTTCTAATTAGAAAAATGAGTGTAATTACCATGATCCCCATAATGATTGCAGCATTTACATAAAGCAAACTCATTTTTAAGTTGGTGTAATAATATATTTCTTCATTGACTGAAATATAGGCTATTCTAAAAATGAAAAAACCTATGCAAAATTTTAAAAATTTTTTTGCATGGGTTGTAAGATTATTTTTCTGAATGGTATACATGTATTGGATGAAAGATACCATTGTGAATGCAGAAAAAACAGTTCTTGAAAAATTTTGAATCCAAGGAAAGGATGGCCAAAGAAACTGGAAACCCAGTCCAGCACTATTCAAGATAGAAAAAACGGATATAAAAATAAAGGCTGCAAATATGATGTTGGGTACTTGATTTTTAACAATGCCAAGAATGAGAAAAATCAATGAAAATACAATAGAAAAAGAGAGAACCATCCCATACATAAAAGTATCCCTGGTTTTGATTTCATCAAATTTTTCAGGTGTCATTGTTTCCAAAAAATAGTTCAGGTTTTCACCGGTTTTGTCGATACTTAATATCAACGAATCTTTACTATTTGATTTTACTTCGATTGGAAAAGCGAAATCCCAAAAAACAATGGGTCTGGATGAAAAATTTATATGATCTCCTGTATTATAAATGGTATCTCCTTTTTTTGAATACAAATAGAGGTGATTGACATGAGGGTTGTTAACTTTTAAAATAAACCGTTTAGCTGCTTTGGATGTGTTTTCAAAAATTATTCCAACACTTTTCTTTTCTTTCGTCAATCCTAAATTCTCATAGTATCCAGAGGCTTCTAGAACTTGGGATTTAATCCAATCTGTTTTTTCTTGCCCCTTTGCATAAAGGAAAAACATGATCAATATAATTGAAATGAACATTGAACGAGCCATGTCCAAAAGTAAATATTTATTCCGTTAGATTTAAGTGCCCTACCGGTAAAAAGAATAACAACAACCTTATTTTTCATAATTATTAAATTATTAATTGTGCCCGAAATAGAAAAAGTGAGGCTTTATCATATATCTTGCATAGATGTTGGCTATCAACTATATGTCTAAACGACCGTGTCACTTTGCATGGATCTATGCGGGGCTCAACCCCATGCCTGATTACTAGCAATCCTCCAAGACTTTTTCTAGGTTTTTTAAGTTATTGCACTTGCTAATTGTATGATTATTGTGGCATGATCATCAAATAAATCAATAAAATGAATACATTTTTTAATATTACTTCCGAGATTGGCCGGTTAACAAAAATACTTGTTCATAGTCCCGATAATGGTTTGGGCAAAGTCGTTCCCTCCATGGCACAGGATTGGCTGTTTGAGGACATTGTGCATTTGGAAACCATACGAAGGGATGAATATGATTACTATACAAAGCTCTTGTTGTATTTTCTGGATCCACAAATCATTAAAGGAAAGCTTAATGAAATTGATGATCCGGCGAGGAACAGGGTTTTTTATCAGCCCGCGCATCCAGACTTTTATCGTTCAACGCATGTGATAGAACTGCAGTGGTTGTTGGGAGAGGTTTTGTCTGATAAATTGTTGCGTTCACAAATCATAGCTGCCGTATGTGCATTGGAAGGGTGCACGCATGCCACGCAGGAGTTGTTGCATACTTACTCGCATGCTGAATTGGCCAGTTGTTTGCTTTCAGGAACGGGGAATGATAAGTCGGTTTTATTTGCACCGATACCTAATTTCATATTTACGAGAGACATCGGAATTGTAATTAAGGATCATATTGTTTTAAACAAGCCAGCGAAAATAGCGAGGCACAGGGAGGCTTTGTTGGCTAAGTATATCTTTTTTTACCATCCGCTTTTTTCACCATACAAGGACAACATCATTGAACTTCATCAGAACAGGCCTGCGTTTTTGATTCCTGAAAACAATTCAGAATCTATCATCACGCTTGAAGGTGGTGATGTTATGATGATTTCAGAGAATCACTTGATTATTGGAATTAGTGAAAGAACAAGTGCCGGCGCAGCAGCGCAACTTGCTGAGAGAGTGTTTGAAAAAAACCTCGTTTCGAAAGTGAGCATGGTAACCATTCCCAGGAAAAGGGACTACATGCACATTGATACCATTTTTACTCAGGTTAAGAAAAATGTATGGGTGATGATGGGGTTGTTTTCAGAGAAAATGAATGCTGAAAAAAATTCTGTTTCAATAGAAAAGTCACTTGTCAAAAAAAATGAAGTCACTGCAACCGTCATGCAGTTTGCTAAAAATAACCTTGCTGCCCCAATACATTTTTCTAGCTTGGAAGCATTGTTGCATGACATCAGCATCAATGATTTTGGCTGTGATGAAGTAAAAATAATTTTCTCAGGCAATAATGAATATCCTTATTCGGCAAGGGAGCAGTGGACAGATTCTTGTAATTTGTTGGCGTTAAAAGAAGGTGTGGTTTTGTCTTATGACAGAAATGAAAAAACAAATGCCGCTTTTGAGGAAGCTGGATTTACATTAGTTAAGGTTAAGGACCTCATAGCTGATTTTGAAAACGACAAAATACAGGTTGATGAAATAGAAAATACAGTTATACTCATGCCATCTGCAGAATTATCTAGGGCTCGCGGAGGTTTTCATTGCATGAGTATGCCAATAGAAAGAGCTTCAATTTAAAAAATTTATACCATGACGGAAGAGATAAACCCATCAGATTCATCATTTGAACAGAACGCGATACAGTTGAAATCCATACTGATGATTGAACCTGTTTCATTTGGTTTTAATGAAGAAACAGCATCAAATAATTATTTTCAAAAAAACATTTCAATTGACAATGCCCAAGAAAAAGCATTTGATGAATTTGAAAAATTCGTCGAAACGCTGAAATCCAATGGCATTTTAGTTCATGTGATAAAGGATACGTTGAATCCGAAAACGCCTGATTCAATTTTTCCAAACAATTGGATTTCATTTCATGAAGATGGTAAAATGGTTTTGTATCCAATGTTTGCTCCGAATCGACGCGCGGAAAGGAAGCAATCTGCGTTTGATGAAATCAGCACAATTTTTCATCCCAAAGAAACAATCGATTTGAGATATTTTGAGGAAAAGAATCTTTTTCTTGAAGGGACAGGAAGCATGGTGTTGGATCGAGTGAATAAAATTGCTTACGCCTGCTTGTCGGATAGAACCGATAAAGAAGTGTTGGAAGATTTTTGTTTAAAGTTGGGGTATGAGAGTAAGGTTTTTCATGCAGTAGATATTGATGGAAAGCCGGTGTATCATACAAATGTGTTGATGTGTGTGGCAGATCGATATGCTGTAGTATGTTTAGATGCTGTAAAGGATTTCGATGAACAAGAAATGTTGATCAATTCTCTGGAAGAGTCGGGGAAGGAAATCATTGCAATTGGTTTGAATCAAATGCAGTATTTCTGTGGAAACATGCTACAGGTAAGTAATACAGCAGGTGAATATTTCTTGGTGATGTCATCACAAGCGTATGAACATTTATCTGCTGATCAAATTGAAACGATACAATTTTATAATAAAATCATACATAGTCCGTTGGAAACCATCGAAACAATTGGAGGAGGTAGCGCCAGATGCATGATGTCAGAAGTCTACTAAAACAATGAACTAAATAAAATTCTTTATATTTGTTCAACATAAAAAATCCATGAAAAAGGTATTCTTTTGTTTTTTGTTTTTTTCATTTTGTTGGCAATATGTGTCAGCCCAAACATCCAATAAAAAATATAAAGAAGAAATAGAGGCGTGGGATAAAAAGCGATTGTTTGATTTAAAGTCGGCAACGGGTTGGGTTAACTTAGCGGGTTTATTTTGGTTGAAAGATGGGGAGAATGGTTTTGGAAAAGATTCATCCAACAACATTGTTTTCGATCACCTAAATTTTCCTTCTTTCTTGGGTAAATTCATTGTTTCAGCAAAGGATGTAAGGTGGGTTACGCAACCAGGCAATCAGGTTAGTATCCGGGATAAAAAAATTGATGAGCTTGTCATATTTCATGTGGATTCTTTGAGCAATCCATCGTTGAGCTTTTCTACTTTTAAGTGGAGCATTATCAAGCGTGAAAATAAGATAGGTGTTCGTTTTAGGGATTTGAATAATCCGGCGTTGACGGCATTGACGCGCATAGATAGGTATCCTGCAAATCCAGCATGGATCATAAATGCCAGGTTAGAGACGTCCATGTTTTCAACCATAGCTATTACCAATGTACTTGGACAAACCACGCAGCAAGCTTCCCCAGGAAAACTTGTTTTTCAGTTGAATCAAAAGACCTACAAGCTTGATTTAATTGATGAAGGACCTGGAGATATGTTTGTGATTTTTGGCGATGAAACCAATGGTGATGAAACATACCATACGGGAAGATTCTTGTATGTTAGCCGTCCTGATGAAAACGGGAACACCACCATCGACTTTAATAAAAGCCACAATCCACCTTGTGCATTCACAACATTTGCAACTTGCCCCATCCCTCCGAGGCAAAACATGTTACCTTTCAGAATTGAAGCCGGAGAAAAAAATGTGCATCATTAGCACATCGAGTCAAGTTGAACAAGGCATTAACTTTCAAAACATATTATTTTATATTTTATCTGCATAAAAAAAGCTAGAATTAGCAACCCGAGTTAAAATCGGATTGAATAAAAAGTGATTCGGCGTGGTAAGCCTTTACCTTTGGTTTTAATATACTCTTATGGGTTATCAAACAAAGAACAAAGTAAGAATTGTAACCGCGGCATCTTTATTTGACGGACACGACGTATCCATAAATATCATGCGCCGCATCATGCAAGCCATGGGCGCGGAAATAATTCATCTTGGCCACAACCGAAGTGTGTTGGAAATTGTGGAAGCCGCCATCGAAGAGGATGTACAGGGGATTGCGATAACTTCTTATCAAGGAGGACATATAGAATTTTTCAAGTACATGCGGGACATGCTTGATGAAAATGGGTATGGGCATGTACAAATTTTTGGCGGCGGCGGGGGAACCATTCATCCCCTTGAAATAGAAGAATTGCATCAGTATGGCATCACGAAAATATATTCGCCTGATGACGGAAGAAAACTGGGTTTAGAGGGCATGATAGAGGAAGTGATCCGCAAATGTGACTTTTCACTTGATGAGGAGATACGGGTTGAGGGGGCAATTACTTGGGGAGAGATCAAGGAGGTAAGAAAAATAGCGAGACAAATAACGTTGGCAGAAAATGGGGTGCAGCAAGAAATAATAAAACCAGGTTTCAACATTCCTGTTTTGGGAATTACAGGAACAGGAGGCGCCGGAAAATCTTCGTTGACAGATGAATTTGTGCGCAGGTTTTTATATGCTTACCCCAGCAAAACGGTGGCTGTGATTTCAGTGGATCCATCAAAAAAGAAAACGGGAGGAGCCTTATTGGGAGACAGAATCAGGATGAACAGCATTTCATCACCCCGGGTTTATATGCGTTCAATGGCAACAAGAGAGAGTGAAGGTTCGCTCAGTGGGGCGGTTCAGTCGGCTATCGACATTTGTTGTTCGCATGAATTTGATTTGGTGATATTGGAAAGTGCGGGAGTTGGACAAAGTGATGCGTCAATAACATCACATTGTGACATGAGTTTGTATGTGATGACACCGGAATACGGTGCAGCATCACAATTGGAAAAGATCAACATGTTGGATTATGCAGATGTGATCGCCTTGAATAAATCCGATAAGGCAGGTGCACAAGATGCTTTGCATGATGTACGAAAACAATACAAAAGGAATCATCAACAGTGGGAAGAGAAAGATGAAAATTTGCCGATTGTTGCAACGATAAGTTCCCAATTTAATGACCGAGGCGTCAATTTGCTTTTTCAAAAAGTTATTGATGTGATGGAAAACAACAAGGGGTTTGTTTTTGGCAAGCAAGTTTCTGTTGAGGCATTGACTGAGTCTGTTGTTCAGGCTGTGTTACCGGCAAGGCGGGTAAGGTACCTCTCTGAAATAGCAGACGAAGTAAGAAAGTACAACAGGTTAGCGAAGGAGCAATCGGAAGTGGCTTCGGTTTTGTATAAATTAACCGGTACGCTTGAGGTGCTTAGAAATGTTGGAAGCAATGACTTGATCAGTGGTATTGAGGAGCAGGTAAAGAAATATGAAAAAATGCTCTTTCCAGTTTGCAAAAAATTGGTGGAAGAATGGGCGCAAACAAAGGAGCGGTTTAGTCAGAAGTTTATTGAGTACGAAGTAAGGGGAAAGCTTATCAAAAAACCGTTGAGGTTTGAAACCCTTTCTGGAACGAGTGTTCCAAGAATATCAGTGCCAAAATACAATGATTGGGGAGACATATTGTCGTGGAGGCTGCAGGAAAATTTCCCTGGAAAATATCCATATACTGCATCCGTATTTCCGTTGAGAAGAACGGAAGAGGATCCAACCCGCATGTTTGCCGGAGAAGGCGGTCCGGAAAGAACAAACAAAAGGTTTCATTATGTTTCTCATGATCAGGCGGCAAAACGATTGTCGACTGCATTCGACAGTGTAACCCTGTATGGCGAGGATCCGGACAAGCGGTTGGATATTTTTGGGAAGATTGGCAACAGTGGGGTGAGTATTGCAACAATTGATGATGCGAAGAAGTTGTACAGCGGCTTTGACCTTTGTGATTCGAAAACATCGGTGTCGATGACCATCAATGGGCCAGCACCCATTTTGTTGGCATTTTTTTTGAATGCGGCCATTGATCAGCAGTGTGAGAAATACATCAAAGAAAATAATTTAGGCAATCATTTAGAAGAGGTAAGAAAGCAAAAGTATGGTACAAGTGAATCTCCCTTGTATGCAGGAGCACTTCCGCAAGGGCATAATGGCTTGGGCTTGGGATTGTTGGGTTTGTCGGGCGACGAGGTCCTTAGTAACGAAATATATGAGCAAATAAAGTCAACAACACTGTCTCAGGTGCGAGGAACTGTGCAGGCTGATATTCTAAAAGAAGACCAGGCACAGAATACCTGTATTTTTTCAACAGAATTTGCATTGCGGTTGATGGGGGATGTTCAACTTTATTTTAATCAGCACAGCGTAGAAAATTTCTACAGTGTTTCGATCAGTGGTTATCATATTGCAGAGGCCGGTGCAAATCCGGTAACGCAGTTGGCGTTTACGCTGGCCAACGGATTTACTTATGTTGAATATTTTTTGAACAGGGGAATGAAGATAGATGAGTTTGCTCCAAACCTTTCTTTCTTTTTCAGCAATGGGATGGATGCAGAGTATGGCGTTATTGGGCGAGTGGCAAGGAGGATATGGGCAAAGACGATGAAGTATAAATATGATGCCAGCAGCAGGTCGCAAAAACTCAAGTATCATATTCAAACAAGTGGAAGGAGTTTGCATGCACAAGAGATTGACTTCAATGACATTCGCACAACACTTCAGGCACTGTATGCCATTTATGACAATTGCAATTCGCTTCACACCAATGCGTATGATGAGGCAATAACAACTCCAACGGAAGAAAGTGTGAGAAGGGCGATGGCAATACAACTGATCATCAATAGGGAATTTGGATCTGCAAAAACAGAGAATTTTATACAAGGTTCGTTTATCATAGAGGAGTTGACAGATTTGGTGGAGGAGGCCGTGTTGGCTGAGTTTGATAGAATCACAGAACGGGGCGGTGTATTGGGAGCCATGGAAAGGATGTATCAACGGAATAAAATTCAGGAAGAAAGCATGTTGTATGAACACATGAAACATACTGGAGAATTGCCTATTGTTGGCGTAAATACCTTTCTTGGAAAAACGGGGAGTCCAACCATTATTCCCAATGAGGTGATCAGGAGTACCAAAGAGGAAAAAAATGCTCAAATAATCAATCTATTGGCATTCAAAAATCAGCATGCGGATTTGTCTGCCAAACACTTAATGAAGTTGCAAGTTGCTGCATCAAAAAACGAGAATCTGTTTGCTATTTTGATGGAGGCTGTGAAGCATTGTTCGTTGGGTCAAATTACTCATGCGTTGTATGAGGTAGGTGGGCAGTATCGGAGGAATATGTAGGTGGTTTAAGGTTTTTGGTTGAAAGTTTAGTTTCTGACATAGATTTCTTCCCATCCCCGTCTCCTGAAGGGGACGGGAAATTATTTACGTTCAACCATTCCCCGGTGCATAAGGAAACTTCAAACTCTTGTAATACTCCAATGTTTTATCAGGCTGCTCGAACTTAGCAGGGATAGGCATTTTAGAGAAAGTTTGAAAATACAGTAAACAAGCATTCCTCCACCAGATAGCGTCTTTGACTTGGATGTTCAGCAACATGTTGACGTGTTCAAACCTTTCTTTGTCAACATATTTTTCCAATGCAATCCATTTTTGATGGCTTGATTTTATATCATCTACACCTTGGTTATATTTTGCGCAAAGTTCATCCCAGAGGGTGTTGCCAGACTTCATTTTATGATTCCAACTAACGTGGTGAAACCACAGAAGGAATTTTTCGTCGCAAAGATTTGAGTCGAGGTATTGACTCGAAAATTCTTTGCTGTATTGAGCCAAGGCATTTGTACCGGTTGCCGTTCTGTTGAATCCAATTCCAAAAGAATCAGCTTTGTGGTAATAAACGGGGTTCCAATCTGGGCGTGAAAGGGTATTGCTCCAAGGTGCTGGTCCGTAATGGTGTCCATTCCCCATGATATGATGCAGGCCCAGTGGCGTCATGTAGTTGACAAGCGTTTCGTGCGACCGCATCATGATGTCTTTTGTAGCAGCAACAAAAGATGGGTTGTTGTTGAACGTTTGTCTGATCCATTCATCAGCAATTTCTTCGCTGCTGAGTTTGTTGTTCCAAGCAAGTCGCCCGTAGGCATACCAGTTTGCTTGCGCAAATACATGTCCAGTCCAGTTTCTGTCGTTTCCAATGTTGGAAACACCAGACATGCCGGTTGTTTGATGTTGAATGATATCACCTTCGATAACTTTCGCCACTGTTGAACCCTTCCCATTGGAGTATGTATCGGCATCGAGAACTTCTTTAAACATGGGGGCTTCGTAAACAAGCTGTGTGGCTTGACCGAGGTATTCTTGGGTAAGTTGAAATTCCATCATCAGCGGTGTTTTTTTCATGGCACCGAAAAGCGGGGAAAAGGGTTCACGCGGTTGGAAATCAATCGGACCATTTTTAACTTGCACCAGAACGTTCTTGTTGAATTTTCCATCGAGGGGTTTGAATTCTGCATAAGCCTGTTTGAAGCGGTCGTCAGAATCTTGGCTGTAAACAAATGCGCGCCAGATGACAGTTCCGTTCCGAGAAGCAACGGCGTCAGCGAGCATGTTGGCGCCATCGGCATGGGTACGGTTGTAGTTTTGAGGACCAGGTTGTCCTTCTGAATTTGCTTTCACCAAAAATCCGCCGAAGTCAGGGATATACATATAGA
This sequence comes from Chitinophagaceae bacterium, assembly GCA_044350285.1. Lineage (GTDB taxonomy): Bacteria > Bacteroidota > Bacteroidia > Chitinophagales > Chitinophagaceae > Pollutibacter. The sequence continues at coordinate 9,504 of JBILHX010000076.1, forward strand.
TTTCATCCGTTTTTTTCTTCCACCAATCGCGAACTTTTTCGTCAAGTGGATCGGCGGTTTTGAATTTATCCAGTTCCATGGGAGCGCTGAAACGGGCGGTCAGGAAAATCTTGATGCCATAAGGACGAAAAATATCAGCCAACGCTGCAATCTTTTCAAGATAAGGTTTTGTAAGCACCAATGCATTGGCGTTTACGTTGGTAACGGTAACGCCGTTGATGCCAATAGAGGCATTGGCTCTAGCGTAATCTTTGTAGCGTTTGTCTTTGTAGTCTGGTAAGGTATGCCAGTTCCAAATGGAAATACCCGCGTATCCACGTTCAACATGCCTGTTGAGGTTGTCCCAATGGTTGAGTAAGCGCAGTTGAAGGGCAGGAGATGATTTGATTGAAAGTGATGAAATGGCTTGATGAGATTGCATCAACCGCAACAAATGAAAACTGCCATAAAGCAAACCGATGTTTTCGTTGGCAGTAATCAGGGTGATTTTTTTACCATTGATGTTCATTGAAGCAATGGCAAATCCTTCATTGCCGGAGACTTCAGGCAGTTTATCCTTGATGGTATTTTTTAGGGAAGAAATTGTACCAACGATCAATGAACCTTGTTGCAAGGATGAATGGGTTGAAATGGTTGACCCCATCAATCCGTTTAAGCCAAATTTCAATTCTTCGAGAGCGGCCAGGTGGGTTGGAGAATTTCCAACGACCATGATACCTGTGATGGCTGTTTTATAGGAAGCCAGGGTTTTGGCGTTATCGATTTTTTTGTAGCGAAGCCAGAGTTCGTAGCCGTCTTCTGCATGAAGATGGGAGCCCATTAAGATGAGGAGTAAAAAGGGGATTATTTTTTTCATGATGGAGCAGTTGTAATGGTATTTGGATGATTTTAAATTCAATTCCATTCAAATTGAAAATGCTATTTCTAGATTGGTATGTCAAGTTAAATGTAAAAAATAATAGAAGAGATTTTAATCTTCACCTAAAAAGAAAAAATTCATAAATTATGGTATGAATAGACGAATTAAACGCCAACATCATTATTTGGAAATTGTGTTAATAGGGTTCTTTCTTTTTTCTTCTTTACACATGTTTTCCCAAGAAAAAGATCAAGAATTCAGGCAATCACTTGAAAATGGGAAATTGGTGAATCAGGGCTTTAACAGGTGCATTGATTATGTAAATGCCTGGATGAAATATGCGGATCCCAAGACAGGCTTGATACCAAGAAATATCAAAGACTCAAAAGATTTTTGGAATGCTTGGGATGCAGCAGCAGACAACTATCCTTTTATGGTGCTAACGGCATCTATTCTCATGCCAGATTTCTTCAAGGGCACAGCGTTAAACATGTTGAAAACGGAACAGCGACTAACGCCGAGAATAGGAAAGCTGCCGGATACCTATTCATTTTCAAAGGAAGGATTTAGGAATGAACAAATAGACACCAATCAGATAATTTTTGGATCAGCTGAATACATGAAAGATGGACTCATTCCACTCACAGAATGGTTGGGAAGGAGTCCTTGGAGTGACAGAATGCTTGAAATCTTGGATGACTTGCCAAAATTGACAAGACTCGCAAAAAACGTCAAAGGGAGTTGGTATGGGAATAGTGCGACGGTTGAGGTAAATGGTGATTTGATGCAGGTTTTGACAAGAATGTATTGGTTCACAGGGAAAAAAGAATATTTGGATTGGGCGATAGAAATTGCAGAAAATTATCTTACGGAGGAAAATCTACCAACGGTTGGATTGGATCATTTGCGCATAAGGGATCATGGCTGTGAAATAATTTCAGGCTTGTGCGAAGTATATATTGCGTGTAATTATGTGAAAACTGAAAAAAGAATCCAGTGGCGTCCTTTGATTCATTCAATGCTCGATCGAATTCTCGAAATAGGAAGAAATGAAGATGGTCTTTTTTACGATGAAGTAAATCCACAAAACGGCAAAATCCTTTCTAAACGATTGGCTGATAATTTTGGATATACCCTGAATGCATATTGGTTTATTGCTAAAATGGATTCAACTCCAATCTATAGGGATGCTGTAATAAAGGCCCTGGGTTCTTTGAATGAAAAATATAGGAACCACGATTGGGAAGGGGGGAGTGCAGATGGTTATGCAGATGCTATCGAGGGAACATTAAATTTGTACAACAGGGAGCAGGTGCAATCGGTGAAAGAGTGGCTAGATAGTGAAATCAAGGTACTTTGGGGATTTCAGAAAGAGGGCGGTATGATTGAAGGGTGGCATGGCGATGGAAACTTTGCAAGAACCACCATCATGTATTGTTTGTGGAAGACACAGGGAATCGTTCCACTTGAATGGCAAAAAGATTTGAATTTAGGGGCTGTAAGAACAAGTGATGGGTTGAAAATCACCTTGACATCAGCAGATGGGTGGAAAGGGAAACTAAAGTTTGATGTAAAGCGACATAAGACCATGATGCATTATCCCGCAGATTATCCTCGGATCAATCAGTTTCAAGAATGGTTTACTGTTGATGACAACAAAACATATAGAATCAACAATACAGGGTCAACTAAAACAACAGTTTTCAGTGGTAAAGCGCTAGCAAAGGGGATGAACGTGGATGTAAAGCCAGGGGAAGTTCTTTATTTGGAATTGATAGAAACAATGAATTAGTTTTATGTTTTTAAAAGAAAGCAATCACGTTTAAAAATCAAATAAATGTTTAAAAAAGCGACATCATTCTTGTTGGTTATTTTATTTTTTCTGGAAATACAAGCCCAAGTTTTGCCTGACCCAGTGCAGCTTGTAAATGGCTGGAAGTTGAGTCCAGCCGGCCGATCTTTTCCGTTGGGAGATTTGCCATTGAATCTTGCGGTGAGTAAAACATCAAAGTACATGGCTGTAACCAACAATGGGCAAGGGGTTCAGAGCATTGAACTCATTGATCTGAAGACAGAAAAAATTGTTGATTCGGTTGCTGTTGGAAAATCTTGGTATGGGTTGAAGTTCAGTGCAGATGAAAAATATCTGTATGCATCAGGCGGGCACGACAATTGGATTTTGAAGTATGAGATAAAGAACAATAAGTTGGTTGTTGCAGATAGCATAAAATTAGCGGCACCATGGCCGGAAAAAGTAGGACCATCAGGCATTGAGATCGATGAAGCGAGGCAACAATTGTATGTTGTAACCAGAGAGAACAAGGCTTTGTATGTGGTAGATTTAAAAACCAACAAGACAATCAATAAGTATGATTTGGATGCAGAAGCGTATGATTGTAAAATCAATCCAAATGGCAAGGAATTGTATGTTTCATGTTGGGGATGTGACAAGGTGTTGATTTTTGATTTGGAGAAAAATGTGTGGGCAAAGCCAATAACGGTGGGTGATAATCCCAATGAAATGATGGTTACCGCAGCCGGAAAATATCTTTATGTATGCAATGCGAACGACAATACTGTTTCGGTAATCGATTTGAAAACGAAGGCGGTTATTGAAACCTTGGATGCGGCGTTGTTTCCAAATTCACCAAGTGGATCAACCACCAACAGCATTGCGTTGGATGCGAAGAAGAACCGACTTTACATAGCCAATGCCGACAACAATTGTTTGGCGGTATTTGATGTAACGGTGCCGGGACAAAGTGTGGCGAAAGGGTTTATACCAGTGGGATGGTATCCAACATCGGTAAGGTTGGTGAACAACAAATTGTGGGTATCAAACGGAAAAGGATTTACGCCCAAGGCCAATCCATTTGGGCCATCACCTTTGAGAAAAAAAGAGGAAGTGATACACCATGGAGGGATAACGAAAGAAGGAAGTGATGTGCAATACATCGGTTCGTTGTTTACGGGAACGATGAGTGTAATTCCGGTTCCCACACAGGCTGTTTTGGATGTGTATTCAAAAGCAGTTTATCGCAATGCAGCGTATTCGGTTGAGAAGTCAAAGAATGCAGATAAAACGGCCAGTGGATTTCCGATACCGATGAAGGCCGGACAAAAATCGCCGATAAAACATGTATTTTATGTGATCAAGGAAAACCGCACGTATGATCAGGTGTTGGCAGATGTGAAAGGAGGAAATGGAGATACTTCGTTGTTGTTGTTTGGAAGGAAGAATACGCCCAATCAGCATGCCCTTGTAGAGAATTTTGTGTTGTTGGACAACTTTTTTGTGGATGCGGAAGTGAGTGCAGACGGGCATAACTGGAGCATGGGAGCTTATGCTACGGATTATTTAGAGAAGACTTGGCCAACCAGTTATGGCGGCAGGGGAGGAACTTATGGCGGAGAAGGAGAAAGGGAGATTGCCAACAACAAGAATGGATTTATTTGGAACAATTGTGCAAGAAATGGCATCACGTATAGAACATACGGAGAGTTTATGTCTGGCAGTAAGCCAACGATAAAAATTTTGGAAAACCACAATTGTCCAACTTACCCAACCTATAACTTGGCAATAACAGACACAGCACGTTTTGGTGTTTGGAAGAAAGATTTTGATTCAATGTTGGCGATCAATCAGGTGCCACAGTTTAATACGGTGCGGTTTGGAAATGACCATACGGAAGGAATCCGTTTGGGAAGACCAACGCCGCAGGCGCATGTGGCAGACAATGACATGGCAGTTGGTATGTTTATAGAGGCATTGTCTAAGAGTTCCATTTGGAATGAAACGGCAGTGTTTATTTTGGAAGATGATGCGCAGAATGGAGCTGACCATGTTGATGCGCATAGGAGTCCTGTTTATGTAGCAGGAGGGTTTGTAAAAAGGAAGTATGTGGATCATACGCCGTATACAACGTCATCGGTATTGAGAACGATTGAGTTGATTTTAGGGATGCCGCCAATGACTCAGTATGATGCGGCGGCGATGCCGTTGTGGAGGTGTTTTGATACGGAGGCGAAGCCATTTAGTTTCAAGGCGATTTTGCCGGAGGTGAATATGAATGAGCGCAATACGGTAAGGAATCAGTGGCAAAAAAAATCTGAGCAATTTAATTTTGCAAAGGAGGACAGCAACAATGATATTGAGTTCAACAGGGTGTTGTGGCATGGCATTAAGGGCGACAAGCCTTTTCCTGGTCCACGCAGAGCAGCATTTGTGGTAGCAGAGGCGGATGAGGATTAAGGGATGTTTTATGTTGGGTAGGAAATAATACAATTTTTAAAAAGGGAAGGTGGTCTGGAAACAGGCCACTTTTTTTTTGGGCTAGGTAGAAGAATATGTTTTAAGATTGAATTGAAAGCAACAAAAATTCAGGTGTAAAACACAAGAATATTGCGAAGAAAAAACGGTATTTAAACTGTATTATCCTTTTAAGATTCAGCCGATATCAAAATAAATTTACAGCTTCATTGTATGGACAAAATATTCTAAAGCGTATTTACTTTTTTGATGGCAGCATTGATTTTCAGATATCAGTTAGGTTCTATAAAGGGAGAGGATGTTATTTTTATACTTTTCGAATATGATGTACAATTAATTGATGAAGCTAATGATCTCAGCTTGGCCAATAAAAGTCCCCGATTAAAATTCCTAAAAGTTGCCAAATATTTAAAGTTTTAGGAATTTGTTATATATTTATCTTATGCAAATAATAGCTCGTAAACGTTATTTAGATGTTCTTAGAGTTCTTAAAGTCAAGAATTTGATTAAGGTTGCAACTGGCGTTAGGCGTTGTGGAAAATCAACTTTAATGTTGCAGTTTCAAAACTTATTACGTATAGAAAACGATAAAGTATCCATATTGGCAATCAATATAGATGT
>JBILHX010000077.1:0-15237 GCA_044350285.1 Chitinophagaceae bacterium
TACTCCTTAATAATAAAATGTTGATCGTCAATGCTAAAATACTGACGTTGTCCGATTCTCTTTAACTCGTCCATTTAAAATTGTTTTGTGTAAACTCATTTTAGGACAAGACATACAGCCAGGGACGAGGGACAAGGGACGGGGGACAAGGGAGCAGCCAATACAGCGTATACAGCCAGGGACGAGGGACTAGGGACGGGGGACAAGGGAGTAGCCAATACAGCCAGGGACGAGGGACAAGGGAGCAGCCAATACAGCGTATACAGCCAGGGACGAGGGACTAGGGACGGGGGACAAGGGAGCAGCCCGAAAATTGTGTAGGAAGCTGCCTTAGTTCTCACTTCCTTAGTTCTAAGGGGATAGTGAAGTTTTTTTCAATTGCTGCTTTTTAATTATTTCTTTTGATTTTTTAGGTAATATTTTACTTGATAATTCCTCTTTTTATGAAGGGGATACTCAAAAAACGAAAAGGTGAATTAATGTTTGTACATCAAAGTTTTTTGATAATTGCGTAGAGCATTCTATCAATTTCTTTTGATAAATTCAACGTTTCTTGGAATTTTTGTATGGGAATAAATTCAAGTTCAAGTCCAATGCGTAACTGGGTTTGAAGTTCATAAATCGAGCCAAGGGCCATGGAAAGAAATCTTTTGTAATCAACACGCGTGTGTCTTCCGTAACCTTCTGCAATATTACTTGGCACTGAAACGGCTGACCTTCTCAGCTGATTACCAAGACCAAATATTTCCTCTTTGGGAAATACTTTTGTGATTAGATAAATAGTTTTTGTTAATAGAATGCTTTTCTGCCAAACAATAAGGTTTTCAAACGTTTTTACTTGCTCCATTCTCCAAAATTAGAACTGGGCAAAATAATGTCAAGGTACCTTTTCCCGTTTAAAAATGTTTTTTAACTAGCCTGATAATCTTATTCTTCTTCTTTTATCTCATGTATTCCCTCGGCTGTTCCTTGTCCCCTGTCCCTAGTCCCTCGTCCCTGGCTGTATTGAGTTCCCTGGCTGTATCTCCTGTATCCTCAACCTCGTTTGAAACCCCTGACTATCTTCCGGCCCTAATGTTATCAACCCCATTTTATTGTTGAAAGAATCTGGTGGGGAACTGAGGTTTTCTATGGCAATGCTTTTTCTGTGTGGAGGTGTATAAACCTGCAAATACGGGTATGCGCGGTCTGGGTAGATGTACAATTCAATTCCAACAGATTCATCAGATAAGGTGCAATGGGGCATTGGTTCATCCATGTCTAATACGAATGAATTGTCTAGAAACTGGTCTTTTAGGGGAGCTCCCTTGAACCATTTTTTATTTGTAATGAGCTTGCCTGTTGGAAGCAAAGCTTCGTCGAACTCAACCTGTTTTTTTGAATTGATCTGTAATGTAGCCGTATCAATGGTTTCGCCTAGTTTGAAATAGGGGTGCCATCCGTCAGACATCGGAATATCTCTTCCGCTTCTGTTGTGAACTGTTGTGATGATGGTAAGCCTGTTTGCGCCTTCCAACCGATATCTGATGTTCATGTCGAATGCAAAAGGATACCCAGGATCAGTGCCTTTGTATCGGTAAAGGAATTTGCACTCAGCCATAAATGCGGAAGCTTCCGCAATCATGATCTCGTGGGGTACATCATATAAGAGGCCATGAATGGCATGCCCGTTTAAAATGAATTTTTCGGTTTTGTATTGCTGCCCTTCCCAAGTATATGATGACTTGTTAAGCCTGCATACAAAAGGGGATAGTTTTGCACTCTTGAAACCATTGGTAACATTGGCTTTCCAATCCGCTGCGTCAACGAAACCATCAATGATGTTGATTGTTTTTCCATTGATATCTGTTTCGAATTTATTCAAAATTCCACCTGCAGAGGGTATGATGGTTGCTTTTGCACCCGTGGCTTCATCACGCAAAACAATCTGTTCCCACCCATTCTGTTGGATGCGGTCGCAATGGAAAGTAAGAACAGATTGTTTGGGTGTTGTTTCCATCTACCAGCCTAGTATGTATGCAAAAATTAGCGGTACAACGATTGTCGCATCACTTTCTACAATGTACTTCGGGGTGTTGATGTCAAGTTTGCCCCAAGTAATTTTTTCATTGGGAACAGCTCCTGAATATGATCCGTAAGAAGTTGTTGAGTCGCTCACCTGACAGAAATAACTCCAGAAAGGAACATCATGCCATTCAAGATCTTGGTACATCATTGGTACAACGCAAATCGGGAAATCACCAGCAATTCCACCGCCAACTTGGAAGAAACCAACTCCCTTGCCTCCGCTGTTTTTCCTGTACCAATCTGCTAACCAAACCATGTATTCGATACCACTTTTCATGGTGGTGGCTTTCATTTCATTCTTGATGATATATGATGCAAAAATATTTCCCATGGTACTGTCTTCCCAACCCCCAACGATGATGGGAAGGTTGCGCTCGGCTGCTGCTATCATCCAACTGTCTTTCGTATCAATCTCATAATCTGCTTTCATGACGCCGCTGTTCAACAGGGTATACATGTATTCGTGGGGGAAATAACGCTCGCCTTTTTCATCTGCATCTTTCCAAAGTTTAACAATGTGTTTTTGGATTCTTCTAAATGCTTCTTCCTCCGGGATACAAGTGTCTGTAACCCTATTCAATCCCTGCTCCAGCAATTCCCATTCTTGTTGCGGCGTAAGGTCGCGGTAATTAGGAACTCTTTTGTAGTGACTATGCGCCACCAAGTTCATGATATCTTCTTCAAGGTTTGCACCTGTGCAAGAGATGATGTCTATTTTGCCTTGGCGAATCATTTCAGCAAGGGATATGCCAAGTTCAGCAGTGCTCATGGCACCGGCAAGGGTTACCATCATTTTTCCACCTTCAGTAAGATGAAGCTCGTATCCTTTTGCTGCATCAAGAAGTGCAGCAGCATTAAAATGACGGTAATGGTGCTGAATGAATTGCGAAACTGGGCCTTTTGACATGGTTGAATGTTTAGTGCGCAAAAATAGGGAAAAAAGGTTACTATACAGCTGATACAGCCAGGGACGAGGGACAAGGGACGGGGGACAAGGGAGCAGCCAAATGCAATGCTCCTGTCATTTCGAGTGAAGTAAGAAACCTGTTGTCATCTTGAATGTGTTATAAGGAGACACTAAAAAAGGTTATGATGTTTTTTGTTTTTTTCCAACCTTCATGTGCGAGACGGTGATGGGAATATGGATGCCTTAAAAATTCAATAGCCTAGGCTTTAAACCCCAGGCTATTGAGAATTGCATTCCAATTTGATTTTCAATGAATTACAAAGACGTCATTATAAGTAATGCTACATTGTAAAATGTATGTTGATGGGAACGTAATTATATTTTTGAGACATGTTTTTAACAATTAAATCAATAATCGCAATTATTAAACTTTAAACCATCAACACTAAACTTATTTGTGTGCCACAAACACAGGTATTTTGTGTTGTTGAATAATTTCTGAAAGGAAGCTTTTTTTGAAGAGATTGGAGAGTTCGCTTCGCCCGAAGGCGCCCGCTACCAGCATGGTTTCACTTTTGTCGTTGATGCTTTTCAGGAATGATCGTTCAGATACAGATGAGATTACTTCCAATGTGAGGTTGGAAAAGTGTTTGGCGGCAAGTTCTTCTATCAGTTCCTGATAGGGCAGTGGTTCATCTTCATCTTCAATGGTTATCAATGTTGTGTCCCAATGATAAAAGTGTGGGAATAAATAGGTGAACTGTTTGATTGCAAATACCGAGTCGGGTTTGCCATCGTATGCCAATACAACTTTGTTGGGTAGTGTATAGTCTTCAGGCACAAGTAATATTGGACATTCTGTTTGTCTAAGGATTTTTTTCAGGTAATCGTTGGGCTGTTCTTTCCCTATATTTTCATAAAATAATTCGCCGCTTAAAATGAGCAGATCCGCAAACCTTGTTTCCGTTTGAAGTTCTTGCAAGGCAAACATATCTGTATCGCGGTGGCTCCTAAACTCAAGCCCTGCATGCAAGCACCTGTTTTCAAAGTACCGCATGTTTCGAATGATCAAATTCTCTTCTGTTTCCAATGGAGATAGTGTCACTTGTGTTTCCCCTGTCATGCCGCTATATCCTATGATGTCTCGGTAGTCAATTGCTTGCAAAAAAACACCTGTCACCAGAATCTGTTCGTGTTCATTTAAGAAAGTTGCCATACGGAATGCACCCTCAGAAAAATGATTGCCATCTAGAACGAGAAGAATTTTTTTCATTGTACGATTGTTTTAGAAGATTAGTTGTGAAGCTTGCAAAGTCATTAGCTGAGCACGCAGCTCAGTAAGCAGTTTGTTTTCCTTGTTGTTTACATGACGATATGAATCTGAGAGATGTTCAGCAAGTTTTAAACAAAGGTTTAGCTCGTCTTCAGTGAGCTCATTTCTGTATTCGTGTGTGAATGCAAGAAAATTTTCAAAGGCTTCCTCTTCCTTAAGCGACATGGCTTCAGAAGTTTCAAAAGAGAATTGAGTGATCCAAGCATCATTGGTACCGAATCTGTCCGTTTCTTTCTCTTTCTGAAGCAATCGTTCACTGATCAGTTTAGAGATGGTTTCCTTTTCTTTTTTTGAAATGGAATCATCTGCTATGGCCACGGCATAGAGGAGTTTCCCAAGGGCCGTATAAAAAAGTTCGGTGCTCATCATAGGTTATTTATGCAAAAAACGGAACTGGATGGGGATATAAACATGATTTCAGTCATATTATTTCCTAATTTTTATCAATCAGCTTCAAAACTGATGAACTTTCATCTTTCTATCGTGTTTATAATTCAAGGATTAATTTAACTTTACACTATATGATTCCAGTTTTCTATATTTTGTTAGTTTTTGGGGTTTTCCTTTTGATGGAAGGCATTACATGGTGCACCCATAGGTGGGTTATGCATGGTTTTTTGTGGGTTCTTCACAAAGACCATCACCAGGTTGAACCCGGTTTTTTTGAAAAAAACGATGCATTTTTTATCATTTTTGCAATCCCTAGCTTTTTATCGATTATGTTTGGTTCAACTGAGCACATTTGGTGGCTCCAGGCAATAGGATTTGGAATAATGGCTTATGGTGCAGCCTACTTCATTGTGCATGATGTTATTATACACCAGCGTTTCAAGTGGTTTTCAAGAAGCAAAAATACCTACGTTCGTGCCATAAGATGGGCGCACAAAATGCACCACAAGCACCTTCATAAGCACCAAGGAGAAAGTTTTGGGATGCTGTATGTTCATAAAAAATATTGGGAGAAGGTGAGAAGGGATAAAATGCTGATGGCAGCTAAAAAAGTGGAATACGCACCGGAATAATTGAAAAATGAAAAATGAAGAATGAAAAATGGAAAAGCCGGTTAAGCATTCATTCTTCATTTTTCATTCCTCATTTACATTTTTCATTCTTCATTTTTCATTCTTCATTCTTCATTTATAAGCTCTTCCAAAACATATGATTATATAGTTACCGGTGGCGGTTGTGCTGGATTGAGTTTCATCATCCAGTTGTTGCATTCAGATGCACTGAAGGGTAAAAGCATTTTATTGATTGAAAAAGATGACAAGGTCTCAAATGACAGAACCTGGTGTTTTTGGGAAAAAGATGATGGCCTTTTTGAGCCTATTGTTTATAAAAAGTGGGACAGGGCCTGGTTTCATGCAACTGGATATTCATCGCTAAAAGAACTTTCTCCCTATCAATACAAGATGATCAGGGGTATAGATTTTTACGATTACTGTTATGATATCATAAGGAAGTCAGGTCGTGTTGATGTAGTTAAGCAACAAGTGCTTTCGTTTGCTAATAACTCGAATGGGGTACTCGTAAAAACCAGTGATTCAGCATATCAAGGTGAATTTATTTTCAACAGCATACTTTTTGAAAAGCCGATAATCAGCGAGGGACAGTTTTACCTGCTTCAGCATTTCAAGGGTTGGGTTATTGAAACGGTCAAACCCTCATTCAATCCAGACGAAGCTACCTTGATGGATTTCCGTGTGAATCAACAAGAGGGTACTACGTTTGTTTATGTGATGCCTTTGTCTGAGACCCGCGCATTGGTTGAATTTACATTGTTTACACCATCATTGCTCGATGATGCTGAATACGAGGCAGCCCTGAAAGATTATATTGCAAACGTATTGGGGATAACAGATTATACAATCGCTGAAAAAGAGTTTGGCGTAATTCCTATGACGGATCATGATTTTCCGACTAATAACGGCCGGATTATTTATTTAGGTACCGCTGGTGGAAAAACCAAGCCTTCTAGCGGATATACTTTCAAGTTCATACAAAAACATGTTCAGGCTTTGGTAAGGCAGTTGGAAGAAAAAGGGAATCCATTTATAAAAACCAGCTTCCTGAAAAAGCGTTTTTCATGGTATGACCGTGTTTTACTTCATATTTTGTTTCATCGAAAATTAGAAGGCGCGCGTGTTTTTTACCTTCTTTTCAAAAGAAACCAAATAAGCAGGTTGTTTGCTTTTTTAGACAATGAATCTTCCATCAATCAGGAATTGATATTGCTCAATACATTGCCTCAGTGGCCTTTCATGAAGGCTGGCAGTAAGGAATTATTTAAATAACATTCTTTCTTTTGATTCCTTTTTTTACTTTAGGCAGGAGCCAATAACTAATTTTTGTTGAAGCTATGCCAATAGCAGCACCTGCTAAAACATCTCCAAACCAATGAACGTTGTTTTGCATCCTTAAGTAGGCTGTAGCAGCTGCAGTTCCATATCCCGCTATGCTAATCCATGGAGATAAATGGCCGTATTCCTGGTGGAGAAATTCAGCTGCTACAAAAGCGGTGGTCGTATGTCCGGATGGGAATGATTTGAAATCAGATTTGTCGGGCCTTTCTCTGTGAACAATTCTTTTCATGGGTTGAACAACCAAAGTTGCTCCAATATTGCTCATTGCATAAAGCAGCAATTGTTCTTTTGGTTTGTAGATGCCTTTAACCCCAATTGCATCTAATGCAAAAACAGCAATTGCTGGCGAATATTGCAAGTAGTCGTCTACATTGGTTTGTTTTCTTGGGTTTTTATTGAAACCCGTGTATATCGATTTTTCAATGTTGTGAAATGGAGGTACTGTCGCAAAAGCTACTCCAGAAATGAACAGAGCTGATGGCAATTTGTATTTCAGTTTTGGCCGAACTGGTATTGAATCCATACTAAGAGCAACAACATCAGGCAATAGCTGTTTCTCTAACGTGTTTTTATTGTCTGCATAGGAAGAAAAAATGAACGAAATAAAAGTTGAAAGCAGCAATATTTTTTTCAATCAGGTAATTTTTTACAAGGGTTTTTTAGCTCATGATGAAAGGCTTCAATTTTTCAATAGCCTGGGGTTTAAACCCCAGGCTATTGAAAATGAAGGTTGAAAACAATTTTCAAAACGTTATAAAGATTTTTTTGGTGTTCCCATAAAACACATCAAGGATGACATGGCTGTTCCTTGTCCCTCGTCCCCTGTCCCTCGTCCCTGGCTGTATACCTACCCCTTCATCACCCCTTTAAAAAATCCCACCGACTCCGCAATTCCTGGCAATGGATCAGACATGTCTTTTTCAAATTCAATGCTGCAAACACCTTGAAACTTAACCTTTCTCAATGATTCTATTACAGCAGAGAAGTCAATTGCACCTCTTCCAATTTCAATGGCCTTGGCATCTTTTGCAGAAGAGTTTACATCTTTAATATGTAGGTCAAATAACCTGTCTTTATACTCTCTGATTGCTTTTTCTGGAAGCGTACCTGCACGTAGTGCATGTCCAATGTCAATGCAAAGTCCCATCCTTGAATCCATGTTCTTGATCCTGTCATAAATGTCTTTTGGACTCGGATAAAGCTTGTCTTCCGGACCATGGTTGTGAATGGCGAGTTTTATGTTGTGTTCCTTCACTTTTTCTTCGGCATACTCAAGCAGTTCGTAATTCGGCACACCCACGATCATGTCTACCCCCACATTTTTTGCGTATTGAAATGCTTGGTCTACCGCCTCTTTGGATTTCATGTATATCACACCAACCGTGTAAATATTGATGCCTGCATCCTTGAATTTTTTCAGCGTCGTTTGAATTGTTTCAGCATTGCTGTTCAAGGGCAAATGAAATTCCTTAAGGGATAGATTTAAAACGCCTACGCGCTTCATCATGGCAATGGTTTTTTCTACATCAAACTTATAGAAAGTAAATCCAGCCATTCCAATACTCAATGGGGAAGCACCGCTTTCAGCTGTTGTTGTTGTACTTGTTTTATCAAAAGCTTTACCAATAAAAGGAATACTGGCTGTGCCTGCAATGCCAAAGGCTGTTTTTCCTAAAAATGATCTTCTTGTAGACATGGTTTTGATTTTATGTAATGTTCGTTTTTTTTGACAGAAAAAATGATAAATCGTATAACTGAATTTACGAAAACGATGTCATAGTATGTGCAATTACGACCTTAAAAACTCAATTTCTTTGTTCATGGTGAAATTCAACCTGTAGAAATGCACCCGTTGCATTCGCATTGGTTACAATCTGTGGAATGCCATTGATGACATCAAGCGACTGTTGGTGTATATGCCCTGCCAATATTCCTACCATATTTGGCGCAGAAAAAACTGCTTTATGAAAGGCCATTGTTGTGGATGTATGTCCAGATGATGACCAAGGCATTCTTCTTTCTAGCTCAAAATTTTTATCTGCTTTTTCTCCCCAATCAGGATGTCCGCAACCAAAGCCTAGTGGCCTTTCTGGCGCATACAAGGGGATGTGCAGCATCAAAATAATGGGTTTCCCTTTTTTTATTTCATGCAGGATGAATTCGTGCTGTTCAGGCAGGATTTCGTAATTGGAGTTGTCTATAGTTACCATTCGAATGCCATGAAGTTCGCGAACAGACATCATGGGGTTTTCTCCCTGATACATCGGTTGTAATCGATTGTTGATCCAAGTCGAACGCAGGAATTGAGAAGATCCTTCCATTCCCTCATAATGCCAGTCGTGGTTTCCTGCGGTATAAACAAAAGGCAACCCAAGCACAGATAACTCATTGGTGACCCATTCAATGGCCGCTTCTGATGGGAAGCTGAAAATATCTCCAATCAACGCAACAAGTTCTGCATTTGATTCTTTCGCAATTTTCAAGGTTTGTTGGAAGCATTTTTCTGGAGTTGTGGCTTCCCCTATTTGAAAATGCTTTGTTTGGTTGTATGCCTTTGCCATTCTACTGCTGTACTGTTGGAATGGTTTTCCCCTTTCGTCATCACGAAATAAGTGGGTATCTGCCAACATCAACATGCTGAATGGTTTTTCAACTTGTTTGTTGAAAAATTTCACGTTGTTCCCATCAATGGAAAAACTGCCTCTGCCCGCATCGGAATTTTCAAAAGAATTGATTGATGAATGATGGGCACCAACAATTGTGGGCATATAAAGCCCTATAGATCCAGCTGTGATTGTCTTTATGAGTTTACGCCTATTCATGTTCTAATTCCAATGCATTGATGTGAAGGTTTTATTGTTTTGCAGCGATTGTTTCTTCCACAATTTTTTTACAAAAAACCATGTCGAGCTCATCCAACTGCATAATCCTAATTTGCTCTTTGTCAAAGGCGGGGTAGTAGTATTGTGTCGAGAATTTTTTTGGCAGTGTTCCACTGATTGTTTGTGTAAACATGCTTGCAATTAGGAATGTGCCAATGTTTGATGGGTGAGAACCATCGGCATCAAACAATACAAGGTCTGGTCTTAATTGCCTGGCTTTTTCCCAGGCCACACCAACGGGCACTAATGTGGCATTGTTGTCTTTCGCCACTTTCTCATACACAGCATTGATTTCTTTCTGATGTTGCGGTACTTTCAAACGAGCCCATGTTTCATAAATGTATGGTTTTGCTCCTGTAGATTTGATCAGGTCGCACATTAGTTTGGCGTACTTGTAGACGCTGTCTGGATTGTCTACTGGCCACATGCTGTTGTCTTGAATTACAACAATATCAAACTTCCCTTTTTGAATCAATTGTCTTGATTTCAAACCCCTCAATCCATTCCAATGTTCCCCCAAATGTGCACCACCCACCGTTGATCTTGAGCAAATGAGTTTTGTTTCAATGCTATCCGAAATAAGGGATACCATCTGTGGTAGGTTGTTGTAATAGATATAACTGTTGCCTACAAACAAAATGCGCAACGTGTCTTTGGGTATCCTTGCTTCAACTGATTGGGAAAAGAATAGAATTGCAATCAACAATGAATAGAGGGCAGGTTGTTTTTTTAACATGTTTTATTTCTTTGTTAGTTTGAATGTATATAAAATTATTGATTTTTATCAGGCTGATTCATTTAAAAAATCAATGAGTGATTGTTCAGTGCTCAAGCCTAGTTTTTTTCTTAATCTGTACCTGCTTATTTCAACACCACGAACACCAATGTTCATGAGTTGAGATATTTCTTTTGATGCTAGATTTAATTGCAAGTATGCACATACTTTTAGGTCGTTGTTTGTTAGTTTTGGAAACCTTAATTTTAAGTTTTTCAAGAAATTGTTGTTAACTTCATCAAAGTGAACCGCAAATTTTTCCCAGTTGCTGTCGTTTTTTTCAATGTCGTTCAACAATGTCAGGGTTTTCTTTATATCGTGGTTTTCGTTGGTGTTTTTATACAGCTTTTGTAGCTCCTCTTTTACCTTTAAAAGTGCATCGCTTCGCTCTACCAAATGCATAGAGGTGTCTGCTAATTCTTTGGTCTTTAGGAGAATTTCACCTTCTAGTTTTTCATTTTTTAATTTGATGATTTCTTTTTCATTTTTTTCCAATTCCAATTGGTGCAGTGTGTTAATCTGTTTTTGTTTCTCTTCAAACTTTATGGTCTGAAAATGAAGTTTTCTTTTCTGCCAATTGTTTACACTGTATAAGATTAAAAATAAAAGGACCAAATAGATCACGTATGCTATCACCGTTTTATACCAGGGTGGATTGACGGAAAAAGTATACAGCGTTGTAGTTGATTCATTTCCTAGGTTGTCGTGGGCTTTTACTTGAAATGTGTATTTCCCACTGGGTAAATTTGTATAATCTTTTTCTGTTTTCGAAGTCCTTGCACTCCATTGCTTATCATATCCGTCTAACTTATAACTGTACTCAACATTGTTTTGAAGTCCAAATGCTGGTGAACTATATTCAAAGTGAAAGGAATTGTAGTTGCTCGCTAAGGTTGTATTTTTTTGTGTTGTATTGATTGTTTCAAGATTTTTTGCATTTTCAAAATACCCTCCGAATATTGTACTGTCTATCTTTCCAATTGCTCGAACAGAACCTAGTATGATACCGAGTTTCAAAGCGTTTGACTTGTATTTTTCATAATTCAAGTGAATAACTCCTTTTTCTGAAGCGATAAAAATATTCTCTTTATTATAGGGGTAAATGTTTTCGAACCCAGAAAGAATTTGTCCTGTTACTTCTGGGAAATAGGTGATGGTTGCCTGTTGATTATCGTCCTTGCTAAACTTGATGACACCTAGTTTTTTCCCACTACAAAACCATATATTTCCGTCATCATCATCATTCATATACCTGATTTCTATATTGCCTAGAATGGGTGTTAAAAAGGTGGATGGCGTAAATATTTTTTTATCTGATTGGTATTCATAAACCCCATTTGTTGTAGCGAAAACAACCCTGTTTTTTATTTTAAATACATGATTGCTCAAAGATGACGGCAGTCCATCTTTTGCAGTAAGCAACTGTGCTGTGTAACTTTTTTGGTCATTTGACAATGTTATTAGATAAATTCCTCTATAAGGATGCGATGCCCAAATTCTATTTTCATTGTCAATTGCCAAAAATCGAAGTGACTCATATATCCCTTTTAAGTTGCCAATGTCTACAATACCAACTTCTTTTTGCTCGAGCATTTTAAGTCCGGTATAGGTTCCTGTTAATATATGCTTTGATGGAGAAACCGAGCCTGTTGGTACAAAAAGCCACCCAGGATCTTTCGAAATTTGACTTGCATTATTTCCTTGGATTTTGAAGCAGCCATTTACATGCCCCATGAGAAGTTGTTCGTTTATTTCATCCAATTTCCAGACCTGCCCACTGCTGTTTTTAATGAGTGAAAAATTGCCCTTGGAAAAACTGAGGTCTTTGTTTTCTGATGATAAATCAACTGTATATGATCCGTCTGAAGTGCCTATGTACAACTGGTTGTTGAATACCCTTGACGAGAATCCGGAAACTTCATTTTCCTTGTTCGGGGAAATGTATTTTACGGCTGAGTTATATGCTATAAAACTGATGCCGTTGTTAAGTCCAACCCACAAATTTTTGTCTTTATCAAGAAACACACTGAGTACATTGTTGTTTTGCAAGCCTTCTTTTCTTGATATTTTCTGAATGACATCTCCGCTGTAGTTCATGATAAGACATCCTTCTGCTGTGGTTCCTACAGCAAAAGCACCTTCATTCATTTGGGTGGTTTTATAAAGGGTTGAGCTAATGGTTGTTTTGTTGAATTTATTATTTGCTAAAAGGGTATCTTGTTTTAAGATTAAAAAGTGATTATTTAAGGTACTTACCAATAACTTGTCTTTCCCTTCTTCAACAATACCCGCAATGATTGAATTTTCCAACAATCCATTGTTAATAGTTGGAATCCATTTGTCTTTTCGAAAGATGAACAGGCCCTTTTGTTTGTCTTGCGCCAACATTTTCCCACCTACCTGTTTTAAAAATTGCCACTCTGATATGGGTGGAAAAATGGAGAATGTTTTATTTTTTAACTCAAAAATCCTGTCTGTTGCCCTGAAAAAAATGGATTCTCCCAAAATTTCTATGTCCCAGATGTCTGCAAATGTTCTTTGTGCACTTGGCAACAGCGAAATAAGCGAAGTGTAGCGAAGAAATCCGCTCTTATCAGGCATGAAATACCCCATTTCGCCTTGTCCCCCAACATAAATTTTGCCAGTTTTTTCAATGGCAAGAGATCTCATGATGGTTTTGTTGGGAAGGGCTTGTGTTTTCCAAAATGTACCATCGAAAGTGATTAGTCCTTCGTTGTTTGCAAAGAACATCCGGCCTTGGGGATCTTGCTCAATATCCCATGTTTGAGTTCCTGCTTTGAAATCGTTTTTATCGTAATTGATAATTTGAGGGAGGCCGATTGTATTTTGACTTTTTGCGTAAAAGCCAAGAAGGCCCACCACAATAAAAGGCAGTATTTTTTTCATTTTTAGCGGCAATGTTTTGAAAATCTAATGGTTCTGTCTTTTGTTCTTATTAATTCTTGAATTTATTGAATTTCTTAAACAAATTACTTTTTAATATTTTTTGATGTAGTCTTGATGTATTTTTTAATTATTGATAATCAATTAGTTAATCATAAATGATGTAGTGATGTAGTACTACAAAAAAGCACCTTTTTGGGTAACTGTCTTATTTTCACTGTCCGAAATTTCGGGAAATTTCATTTATCAACCAAAATCTTGCGTATGGAAAAGGCTCTGAAGAGAACACTCGTTCTCTCCTTATTTATGATGCTCAGTACCCTTGTCTGGGCTCAAAACAAAAGCATCACAGGGAAAGTTACTGACCCTAGCGGCGTGGCTTTGTCTAAAGCATCGGTACAAATCAAAGGGTCTAAAGTTGGTACAACAACTGATGGGCTGGGTAATTTCAGTTTATCAGTGCCAGCCACAGCCAAAACACTTGTTGTTTCTTCTTTAAATTTTGACACCCAAGAAATCAACATTACTTCGGGAAATATGACCATTGTGTTGACTTCTAGTTCTTCAAAAATGGATGAAATCATCGTTATAGGGTATGGTGTGCAGAAGGTTACAAATGTTTCAGGTGCTATTGCAACCGTAAAGAGTGCAGACATCGAAAAGCTTAAACCAGTGAGGGCTGAGGATGCTCTTCAGGGAAGGGCTTCTGGGGTTACAGTTATTTCGAATGGTTCTCCAGGTGCTAAACCAACGGTGTTGATCAGGGGTATTCCTTCATATACAGGAACAGACCCTGTTGTTGTAGTGGATGGATCCATCCAAACATTAGACGACCTTAACTCAATCAATCCACAGGATATTGAGTCTATCAACGTATTAAAAGATGCTGCTACAACGGCTATTTATGGCGTAAAAGGTGGAAATGGTGTTATTGTGGTGGCCACAAAAGCAGGTAGGAAAAACCAAAAAAACGAATTCAACTACAGCGGCAATTATGCGGTTCAGCAAGTGCTGAATCAGATTGGTGTTTTGAATGCCAGTGAATACGCTGCCATCATAAATGAAGGAAGTGTTGCATCAGGTGGTAACTTGATGTTCCCCAACCTATCCGGATTGGGTGTGGGTACCAATTGGCAAGATCAAATTTTTAAAAATGCGCCGATTCAATCGCACAACCTAACCGCACGCGGTGGAAGCGAAAAGATGTCTTATTTCCTTTCTGGAGGATATTTGGGGCAAGATGGTATTGTAGGTGGAGGAGAGAAATCATTTTTCAACAGGGTTAACGGAACTGCAAACTTGAATTTTGACCTCACCAACAAATTGAAATTCATTGCCAACACCAGCTATACCAACATCAAGGGAGCTGGGATTCCAGAAAATGCAATCAATTCCGTGATTTCAAATGCATTGAATTTCGATCCAACCGTGTCTGTTTTAAACAATGTACCCGGTACTTATGGAAAGTATGGTACAAGTCAAACGATTTTATCAGAAATCATCAATCCTATCACGCAACTACAAGATTCATACAATGGATCTAATACCAGCAAGTTGTTTGGAAAGTTGGAGTTGCAATATGATGTGTTGAAGAATTTGAAATTAACATCAAGGTATGGTTATACCAACACCGATGTAACCGGAAAGAGTTTCAATCCGCTTTCCTATTATGGAACAGCACATATCAACTCTACCTTGAATGCAGATGGTTCTGCAAAAGCAGGTTCACACAACAGCGTGTACGAATACAAGAATAATTATTTCAACTATACCTTCGAAACATTTGGAAACTACCGATTCAAGGTTGCTGAAAAACACAATTTTGAAACAGTGCTTGGCTTCTCAATGGCAAGGGTAACTGGAAATTCTTTGAGTGGATCAAGGCAGGATGTGCCATTCAATTCATGGGATTTTGCAGACATTTCCTCAGCAACAGGTATTGCACAGACTTCAGGTTTAGACCTAGGTTCTTATCAGTATGAAAGAAGAAACCTGTCTTACTTTAG
>JBILHX010000010.1:0-47267 GCA_044350285.1 Chitinophagaceae bacterium
TCTTCGTTTTCATCTTGATCAACTGGTTTAATTAAACCGGCTTTGGTTGGGGTTGAAAGTTCAAGTCGAACTTCTTCGCTGTTGGTACAAGAAAGCATTTCAACCAAAAAACGCGCATTAAAAGAAATGGTAATGTCTTCGCCATCATATTGACAAGACATGCGTTCGTTACCCTCTTGGCTGAAGTCAATGTCCTGAGAAATCAATTGTAGTTCACTTCCTGTAATATTTAGAGTAACCAAACTGGTGCTTTTATTGCTGAAGATGCTGATCCTGCGGAGAGCGGCTTGAAAATCTTGGCGGTTGATCACCATTTGGTAAGGATTCTCAGCAGGAATGACAACTTTGTAATCAGGAAAACGCGCATCTAATAGCCTGCATGACAACTGAACAGTTCCATGGTTAATGAACATGTGGTTCGAGTTGTACGAAATAGTTATTTCATCACTGTTGTCCGGAAGCGCATTTTTTAAAAGAGATAAAGGCTTTTTTGGAACAATGAAAGAATCTTTCTGAGGACAAACAATGTCTTTTAGTTTGTATCTAATCAATCTGTGAGCATCTGTAGCTACAGCCGTTAATCCAATTGTGTCAAGTTCAAAATAAACACCCGTCATGGCTGGACGAAGGTCGTCGCTGCTAACAGCAAAAATCGTTTTATTAATTGCTGTAACAAATTGATGGCTAGTTGAGGTGAATGAAGTTGTATCGTCTGCCAACGGTTCTTTGGGGAAATTGTCAGGGTTTTCTCCCATGATCTTGTATTTACCATTGTCGCTGGTAATTTCAATTCCAAAGTTTTTATCTATGTCAAAGGTCAATGGCTGGTTTGGTAAATTTTTCAGTGAATCCATCAAAATTTTTGCCGGAATACAAATTCTACCACTGTCCTTGGCTTCAATATCCAAATGAATTTTCATGACAGTTTCCAAGTCGGTGGCAATTACCGTAAGCTTGTTCGATTCAATTTCGAAAAGGAAATCTTCCAAAATAGGCAAAACGTTGTTTGGAGCAATGACACCATTAATTTGTTGAAGCTGCTTCAATAATGCAGACGAAGAAACAATGAATTTCATAATTATCGCGATTTGTATATAAGCAAATATAAACGCAAGCAACCGATTTCGAGATTGAATTTTTCTAATTTTTGTGAAAAATATCACCCCTAGGGTGTAAAAGACGTTTGAGGGTTTCACTAAAAGTGTAATTTGCCGTTGATGGACGAATTAAACAGACGATACAAAACACTTACGCCTGAACAGGCTTATGTTAAGATCCGCCACTACTGTGCTTTTCAAGAGAGAACGCACCAAGAGGTGAAGATGAAACTTCATGGTTACGGTGTTGCCTGGACAGACATTAGCGAAATTGTTTCGAAATTGATAGAAGAAGGGTTTTTAAATGAAGAGCGTTTTGCAGCAGCATTTGTAGGAGGAAAGTTTAGGATCAAGCAATGGGGCAGAAAAAAAATCGAAATGGAGCTTAAAAAAAAGCAAGTCTCCGACTATAATATCAGGGTAGCGCTTCGCGATGAAATCGACCAACTAGAATATGAGCAAACTATCATGAAAATTATAGAAAAAAAATGGCGATCTATTAGGCCAGAATCAGATAGTAACTTTACAAAACAGGCAAAAACAAGGGCATATTTATTTCAAAGAGGGTTTGAAAGCAACCAGGTTGGACTTGTGCTAAAAAAATTTCTTGAAAAACTCAGTACAGAATAAGCAATGACAAGAGTAGACTGAGAAAAAAATCAAGTTACCTTTGGCTTATGCAATCTCTATCCATAACCACCATTCAAACAAATCTCCATTGGGAAGATAAGCAAGCCAATATGTTTATGTTGGAGAAGAAAATCAGGGGCATCAAGGAAAAAACAAATATTGTTGTTCTACCTGAAATGTTTTCTACAGGTTTTAGCATGAATCCGAAAGCCTTGTCTGAGAATATGGATGGTGAAACGGTTTCTTGGATGCGGAAAATTGCCCAGGAAAAAGGGATAATTATCACAGGAAGCATCATCGTGGAAGAAGGTGGTAATTTTTACAACAGGCTCATTTGGATGTTGCCGAATGGTCAACTTGGTTATTATGACAAGCGGCATTGTTTTTCATTGGCTGGCGAAGATGAACATTATACGAGAGGAACAAAAAGGCTAATCGCTTCCGTTGGCGGATGGAAAATAAATTTGTGCATTTGCTATGACCTACGGTTTCCAGTTTGGACGCGGCAGGTGATAGAATCAACCGAAGATAGAGAGGCCGCGCCAGAATTTGATGTGTTGATATATGTTGCCAATTGGCCAGAAAGGAGAAGCCACGCGTGGAAAACACTGTTACAGGCTAGAGCCATAGAAAACCAATGCTTTGTGGTAGGTGTAAACCGTGTTGGAAAAGACGGAAACGATCTATCCCACAGTGGGGATAGCATGGTATTGGATCCTTTTGGAGAAAAATTATACCATAAATCGCATGAAGAAGAGGTTCATACAACAACCATAGAAAAAAGAACCCTTGATGAAGCCAGGATAAAATTTCCTTTTTGGAAAGACGGCGATGATTTTATGATTACAAGCTAGAAAAAGAAAAACTCCATTTTCATCCAAATTTTTTTGAAAGGCAAAAGGTTCATAGTTCTCCTTTCTTCAGTGCTTCAACTGCAAAATTTGCAGCCCTGGCCGTTAGAGCCATGTAAAGAATTGATGGACTTTGATTAGCCGTACTAGTCATACAGGCACCATCTGTAACAAAAACATTCTTGCAATGATGCATCTGATTCCAATTATTCAACAAGGAAGTCTGAACATCTTTACCCATCCTGCATCCACCCATTTCGTGAATGTCTAACCCCGGCGCCCATCCACTATCGTGTGTATGAATGTTCTTTACACCAGCAGCATCTAGCATTTCCGCCCCTTGAATCAGAAAATCATTTAACAACAAATCGTCGTTGTTGTCATAGGAAACATCGGTCACCAACAATGGTATACCCCATTGGTCTTTTTCTGTTTTACTCAGATAAACCCGGTTGTTGTATTTAGGAACAGTTTCCCCCTGCATGTACATATACATTCCCCACGGACCGGCTTCCGACATTGCTTTTTTAAGTGGCGCCCCAATCATGTTTTCCTCAGCTTCCTCATTGCCCCGGTTTCTATAGCAACCCATGAAAGACATGTATCCACCTACAAATTCCATGTCTTGTTTTTTGAAATTTCGAAAATTGGCCATCATCGACTCTGCCGGTTTTCGACCAAAATAGTATTTGTCTTTAAAGCCATCAATCGATCCTCCTAAAGAACCTCGGTAATTATGGTGACAAATATATCGTCCCAAGAGATCGTTGTCGTTTCCTAGTCCATTTGGAAACCTATTTGAAATGGAGTTCAATAAAATAAGGTTGCTGTTTAGGGCAGAAGCATTTAAGAAAATAATCTTCGAAAAATATTCAATTACTTCTTTTGTTTCGGAATCAATTACACGAACGCCTTTTGCACATTTTTTTGATTCATCATAAATGATGGAGTGAACAACAGCATGTGGCCTCAATGTTAGGTTTCCTGACTTAGCGGCCCAAGGTAATGTGGAAGAATTTGAACTAAAATATCCACCAAACATGCACCCGCGCATACAAAGGTCGCGCGACTGGCATTTTCCTCGACCTTGATCCAGGTGCAATTGTGTGGGTTGGGTAAGTTGCGCCCAACGTCCCTGAATCATGAACCGGTCCTTGTATTTTTTACTGAGTTTAGATTGAACATCTTTTTCAACGCAGTTGAAGTCAAAGGGAGGTTGGTATTCTCCATCTGGCATTGATTCTATTCCGTCTTTGTTTCCGCAAATGCCGGCAAACAACTCAACGTGCGAATACCAAGGAGCAATATCGTCATATCCAATTGGCCATTCTATTCCATAGCCGTCTCGAGCAGGTGCGATGAATTCATGCCGGCTCCATCTTGGACAAGCTCTTCCCCAAATCAAGGATTTTCCACCAACTTGATAACCCCGAATCCAATCGAAAGGCTTTTCCTGAATGTATGGATGGTCTTTGTCTTGAATGAAAAAATGTGCTGTGTCTTCACCAAATCCAGCAGCCTTGGTAATTAAGGGATTCTCGTCGATAAAGCCGACAGTCATTTTTTTTCTATGTTGAAAATCCCAAGGGTTGAGAGATGCCGTTGGGTAATCTTTGATGTGTTCAACATTGCGTCCTCGTTCCAGCACCAAGGTTTTTAGTCCTTTTTCACAAAGCTCCTTAGCTGCCCAACCACCACTGATGCCAGAACCTATGACAATTGCATCGTAGGTGTTATTGAGAACAGCCTTGGTGTTGATATTTGGCATTTAAATCAATTGTTTTGGTGAAAAACAAAATATAATTAGTTACCTAAGTTAAGTTTAATTTAATGTTCAAAATCAAACGCTAGACAACAAAAGCTCAATAAATGAATGTTTACATTGAAATATGCATCTAATTTTTAACCATAGATAAACCAACATGAAATTATTTTTCTGCTTTCTTATTTCAGTTTTTATTACAATAGGTTTTTCATTTGGACAAGAGCGAAAGCCGATGTTTCATCAGATTGACAGCAGCCTCGGATTAAAGGACCATTGTAAAAAACATTTTTTGATAGGCGCTTCAGTGACACCAAATTCATTAAAAGGTGAAAGTGGGGCACTGCTAAGCCGTGAGTTTAATACATTAACAGCGGAAAATGCCATGAAGCCGGGGCTTATACATCCAGAGAAAGACAGATATTTCTGGACTGATGCAGATTCAATTGTGGCTTTTGCCAAAAGAAACAACATGAAAATGAGGGGCCATACCCTTTGTTGGCATAGACAAACTGCAGATTGGTTTTTTAAGGATAATGAGGGAAAGCAGGTGGGGAAGGAAGAATTATTAGCAAGGCTAAAAGAACACATAACAAATGTCGTTAGCCGTTATAAGGGAGAAGTTTATGCTTGGGATGTCGTGAATGAGGCAATCGACGACAATGAAAAAAAGGAATTCCGGTCCTCGTTGTGGTACGAAATATGCGGAGAAGAATACATCGCTAAAGCATTTCAATATGCCCATGAAGCAGATCCTGATGCAAAACTTTTTTATAATGATTACAACACCGAGGCTCCTGCGAAAAGGGAAAAGATTTTTTTGATGATAAAAAGATTGAAGGAACAGGGCGTGCCCATACATGGCGTAGGGCTTCAGGGGCATTGGAGCAACAGATGGCCATCATCAGATGAGTTAACGCGCACGATAGAAAAATTTTCTTTGCTAGGCATTGACATCCAAATTACAGAAATGGATATTTCTGTCTATGGATCAAAAGAAAACATGGATGAAAATCCAGGTGTATTTACACCCGAAAGAGAAAAAGAGCAAGCTGAAAAGTATAAAGCAATGTTCAACGTGTTTCTTAAAAACTCCAACAAAATTTCATCTGTTACATTTTGGAATGTTTCAGACAGGCATTCATGGCTTGACAATTTCCCTGTAAAAAACAGAAAAAATTTTCCTTTGCTTTTTGATGCTGCTTTTTCAAGAAAGAAAGCATATTGGGAAGTGGTTAACCTTGTAAAATGATGCCGTTATAACGACGAAAAGCATGAGCACAAAAGAAGAAACTTCTAGGGTAAAGCAGCCTAAACCTTAACTGCTACCTCCCATCGTTTGTTGACAAATCGTTTCATCAACTCAGCACAAAAAAGGTATACCACAACCAAGACAATCAAGTAAATGATGATGTGAAAAGGAAGCGGCTCGAACCCGATTTTAGAAGCAAAGGGCAAATAAGGAAGTGACCATCCTATAAATAGGCAAAGCAAGGTGCTGATGATAAGTTTAAGGGATGGTTTGCTTTTGTAAAAAGGAACCATGTGGGTTCTGATGATAAAAACAACTAGAATCTGTGTTGCAAGCGACTCCATGAACCAGCCAGTTCTAAATTGTGGGATGCTGATGTGAAAAAATTCATACAAGACCCAAAACGTAAGCAGGTCAAATATGGAACTGGTAATCCCAAATACCATCATAAATCTATAAATCATTTTCATGTTCCACCGTTGTGGGAGTTTGATGTAATCAGTATCTACATTATCGGAAGGGATGCTGATTTGTGATAAATCATACAAAAAATTATTGATCAAGATCTGTACCGGTAGCATGGGCAAAAAGGGTAAAAAAATGGTAGCGGCTGCAACAGAGAACATGTTCCCAAAATTTGAACTCAATCCCATTTTAATGTATTTCATGGTGTTGCCGAATGTTTTTCTCCCTTCAAGAATACCATCTTTCAACACAAGGAGGTCTTTTTCAGTGAGGATGATATCTGCAGATTCTTTGGCAATGTCTGTTGCGCTGTTTACGGAAATGCCAATATCAGCGGCCTTTAATGACGGGGCATCGTTGATGCCATCACCCATATAGCCAACAGCCCGGTGGTTTGCTTTCAACGCATGAATAATTCGATTTTTTTGTTCAGGGGAGAAACGAGAAAAAATGGTTGTATAAAGCACCCTTTTTGAAAGCGCATCATCCAACATGGTATCCATTTCAAATCCTTGCATGATGCCTTTTATGGGCAAGCCCAGTTCTTTGCAAATTTTTTGGGTTACAAGGTGGTTGTCTCCAGTAATTATTTTTACCTCAACACCAATAGTGGCAAGCTCCCTTATAACATCGTCTGCATCTTGTTTTGGGGGATCAAGAAATGCAACAAACCCTTTGAGCGTGAGGTTTTGTTCATCTTCCGGTGTAAATTTATCCTGTAAAGAAACCTTCTTTATTGCTATGGCCAATACACGAAAACCCTCTTCGCTGAGGCTAGCATATTGTTTCATGGCATTTTCCAACAGAGCTTTGTCGTCATTGCACACCTTGATCATTTCTTCAGGAGCACCTTTGCAAATCAGCAGTTGATTTTCAGACTCATTAACCAAAACACTCATTCTCTTTCGATAAAAGTCAAAAGGAATTTCGTTGATTTTTTTAAAAATTGAAATATCAGGAGTTTTGTGGTTTATAATGGCATCATCAAGCGGGTTTTTGATGCCAGTTTGAAAAAAACTGTTTAGGTATGATAATAAGAAAACGTGTTCATCCTCATTTCCATTTATGTCCACACATTTGATCATTTTAATTTTATCTTCCGTTAAGGTGCCGGTTTTGTCTGTACACAATACATCCATGCTTCCAAAATTTGGAATGGCAGACAAACGCTTAACAATTGCCCCTTTTTTTGCCATTTGCAAAGATCCTTTAGACATCGTAAGAGACATGATCATGGGTAGCAATTCCGGTGTAAGTCCTACAGCCACTGCTATCGCAAACATGAAGGAGTCTAAAATATTTTGTTTCAACAAAGCATTTATCAGAAAAACAAAAAGCACCAAACCTATGGTTAGCTTCATCACCAAATAACCGAATTCCCGAACCCCCCTGCCAAAATCCGTTTCTTCCTCTTTTTCAGACAATGTAATCGCAATTTTACCAAACGCCGTATGGGCAGCGGTTTGAACAACAATGGCTTTTGCGGATCCACTGATTACGTTTGTGCCCATCAGGGCAATGTTTTGCATTTTTGTCAGGTCATTAGAAACATCAGGGATTGCATCAGGATTTTTTTCGCAAGGAAAGGATTCCCCGGTTAAGGAAGATTGGTTGACATAAAAGGCGTTTGACGCAATGATTCGCGCATCAGCAGGAATAACTTTGCCTGCATTTAGCAAAAGAATATCTCCGATACATATGTTTTCGTGCAAGGTTTCCGTTTCAACACCATCTCGTAGAACAACGACTTTGGTTTTAACTAGGATTTGTAATTTTTGTGCGGCATTGCGTGCATCCCTCTCCTGAAAAAAGTCGATGCCAACGCTTATCAAGATCATGAAAACAATGATGGAGGCGTTTAGTGTTTCCGAAACTGCAAAAGAAATGATTGAAGCAATCAAAAGAATTATGATGAGAGGACTTTTAAAATGTTGCAATAGGTCTTTCCACCAAGCGGTTTTTTTGTGATAAGGTATGGTGTTCAACCCATTTTTTAAAAGCCGGTTTGTAGCTTCAACATCAGACAATCCTTTTTCAACATCAGACTTTAAATAAATACAAACATCTTCAACCGTTTTTGATGAGAACTCATTTAAGCTTAAAAAGTTGGTTTCGCTCATTTTTTCAATATTTGTAAAAGTTAGTCTTATGAAGAATACAGGAATATGACTTAACGAATCTGTCAACTTGATTTCAATCAGTATAAATCATGTTGAATTGAGCACGAATTCGTGATAATTGCTAACTACGTACCTTTAATAAAATCTTCTGGCATGAAATTGTACTTCTTGAATTTCTTTCTTTTCCTTTTTTTGCTTTCTGCATATTCACAAAAAAAAATTCCGCTTGCTTATTTTCCTCCAGAAGGAAATTGGGAAAGAAAAACTCCCTCAGAGCTTGGCCTTGATTCCACAAAAATCAATGAAGCAATAAAGTTTGCGATTGCCAATGAATCTAAAACTCCCAAAAATCAGGAGATAGCTCAGGTATTTAGTTTTGGCAAGGAGCCATTCAGTGATGGTGTTGGTCCATATTCTACAAGAGGTAGTGCAGCCGGAATCATCATTTACAAAGGGTATATTGTTAGCAGTTGGGGAGATATAGATCGGGTAGACCAAACCCACAGTGTAACAAAAAGCTTTCTTTCTACAGTGGTTGGATTGGCATCAGACAGGGGAATGATCAAGAATATTACGGATAAGGTTTACCAATATGTTCCGCCAATTGAAGCTTACGACAATGAGGTTTACCGCAAACCAGAAGATTTGGGGAAGCCACAATTTCTTGAGCCCTTTAACACAGAACACAATGTGAAAATAAGCTGGGACCACCTGTTGCGTCAAACAAGCGATTTTGAAGGAACATTATGGGGGAAGCCAGATTGGGCGGATAGGCCAACAGACAATCAAAAAGAATGGTTGAATAGGAAAAGAAACGAGCCAGGATCCTTTTGGAAATACAACGATACCCGTGTAAACGCGTTGGCTTTGGCTGCGACAACCGTTTGGCACAGACCTTTGCCGGAAGTATTGAGAGAGTTTGTGATGCAACCCATCGGAGCAAGCAATACCTGGCATTGGACTGGATATAGAAATTCTTGGATTGTGTTGGACGGTAAGTTGGTACAATCTGTAAGTGGAGGTGGGCATTTTGGAGGAGGATTGTTTATCAATGCAGTTGACATGGCAAGATTTGGATTGTTAAGCTTGCATAAGGGCAAATGGAATGACAAACAATTGATATCAGAAAAATGGCTTGATCAATCAACCACCCCAACAACAGCAAATACAGGCTATGGGTACATGAATTATTTTCTCAATACAGAAAAAAAATTGCTGCCATCTGCAGGCGAAGAGGTTTTTGTGCACATGGGAAATGGAACCAACATGATTTATGTTGATAGAAAGAATCAACTCGTTGCAGTAGTAAGGTGGATTGAAAATGCTTCAATAGATGGATTTGTTTCCAGGATGTTGCAATCCTTACCCCAAAAATAAAAAATGGAAAAAAGAAAAAAATCAATCAAATACAAGACTGGCTTTTCGCTTGTCTTTGTTCTTTTTATAAACATCGGATGCTTTGCGCAAGAATATTTTTATCGCATTAACCTTGTCGGTTATACCAACGCTTTGCCAAAAAGAGCCTTGCTATTGGCAAAAGCTGATGTAACCGATAATTTTTTTATTCAATCAGCGTCAGGCGGAACAAGAGTAATGCTGCGGTTGGAAAAAACAAAAGAAACACCTTGGCCACCCTTTTCGTTTTGTTATGCCCTTGATTTTAGTAAAATTAACACTGAAGGAGATTATTTGATTACCAATTCTACCAATGAACAAAAATCGCCAATTTTTCATATTGGAGAATATCCAACAATTCAGGAAGATGTCATTCATTTCATGCAATCGCAACGTTGTGGGTACAACCCATACATTGACCGAGTTTGTCACCCACTTGACGGAAGGTCTTTTTATGGGAAGATGCCCGACTCAAGTTATGTAGACGCAACGGGGGGTTGGCATGATGCCGGCGATCAATTGAAATACCTGATAACAGGAAGCAATGCAACAGCCAGGATGATGATGGCTTATGAGTGGAACAAAGAAGGTTTTGTTGATTCGTATAACGCACTTGGACAAAAAGAAAGCAATGGAATTCCGGATATTCTTGATGAGGCAAAATGGGGATTGGATTGGATTCACAAACTGCATGTTGCTCCAGACCAACTGATACACCAAGTGGCAGATGACAGGGATCATTTGGGTTTTAAAATGCCTGATGAAGACCCTGCAAATTATGGTTGGGGTGCGAATAAATACAGGCCAGCTTATTTTGCCACGGGCAAACCTCAGGGAGTTGGAAAGTACCAAAGCGAAGCAACGGGAGTTTCGAATGTGGCAGGACGTTCAGCAGCAGCCATGGCCATGGGTTTCAGGATTTGGAAGAATGACCTGAAAAATGAGTCGTTTGCAACCCAATGCATCAAAGCCGCCATCGAATTATATGAAATGGGAAAAGCCAAGGAAGGCTTTCAACAAGGAAATAGCTATGGTGCTCCTTACAGGTACAATGAACGGACTTGGGCGGATGACATGGAATGGGCCGCCGCCGAATTGTATAAAGCCACCCAAGAAAAAAAGTATTTGAAAGATGCGATTCATTACGCCAACATCATTCAATCAACTTCTTGGATGGAAATGGATTCTGCCTCACATTATGAGATGTATCCTTATGTCAATATTGGTCATTATGCCTTGTGGCAAGTGGGCGACGCATCCATAAAAAAACAAATGGCTGCTTATTACAAACAAAACCTTCTTCGGATTGAAGCGAAAGCAGCTCAGAATATTTATGGCGTTGGTCACCTGTTCATTTGGTGTTCCAACAATTTAGCAGCAGCAGTTTCTACACAGGCCATCTTATATGAAAAAATGACGGGCGATCAGCATTTTAGCAAATTGATGCAAGACCATGTCAATTGGATATTCGGTGTAAACCCCTGGGGAACCAGCATGATAACAGGAGTACCGGAAAAGGGAGATTATCCAATGGACGTACACATGCCCTTTTGGATTCTTAGTAAAAAAATGATAAAAGGAAGCCTTGTGGATGGACCGTTGTTGTCTTCCATTCACGATAGAATGTTGGCAATCAGGCAAAATGAACCGGATGAATATGCCGGTTTTCAACCCGACCATATCAAGTATTGGGATGATTGGGCCGATTATTCCACCAATGAGCCAACGATGGATGGCTCCGCCGATTTGTTTTTGATTCTTACTCATTTGAGCAAAAAGGCAAAATGATTTAAATCAAGCGGCAATTTGCCAAATTACTGTTGTTGCAAATAAAAAATTGAAGTTAGGTCCACAGCAAATTTTTTTGTTTGTCTAGTTGAACATGTGTTGTTTTTTCAAATACATAGCCTTATAAGGAGCTCGTAAAGGTTTGTCTCCAATCATTTCATCCCTGCGTTGGAATGGAAATATTTAGCCAGTAGTTGTTCCGTTGTCATATAGTTCATTAAAATGAAAAATGGTTGTGTACCCACGACAGACAACCGTAGTTAACGAAAACACCTATATTAAATCTAAGGTTGAAGGTTTTATGCGCTTTTGGAATAAGATCCCTTCAAGAAGAAGTAACTTTAATTAATTCAATCTTATGACCAAACGATTCATCCTTACTATTGGAACCTGCCTTGTGTTTTATGCTTGTTCGCCTGTTATGGTTTCCGTTAAGCAGGAAGTGAGCAAGCTTTCGCTTGAAGAAATGGAAAACCCATACAACCTAACCATGCGTCAGCGAAGCGACAGTGATTATTCGGCTATTGGAAGAAGCGCTGGATTGTATCGCATTGGAGATGTAAAGATCAACCTTGCAAAGTTCAAGGCATTTGACAATAACTTCAAGATTTCCTCTTTGTCTTTTTCGGATTCATTGATATACACAGCCATTGTTCGTGTTAGGGGAACAGCGTCTTCAGAAGATTATCACGAAGACACTATATTGATCAGTGGTGAGCAAATTCTTAATTGGAAGGAATTAAAAAACTTTGGAACAGAAGCAGATCCCGAACCTTGGAAAATTAAAAGTGAAACGAAAGGTTTTGGAAATGATTGTCCCCCCGGTATTTGTACTCATTATTTTATGGCCGTCACAAAATCTGGATTTATATTAAATGCAAACAGCATCGAATCCTTGAGTCAGATGATTCCGATTGTTAAGACACCATATGATGCCCTATTTTTCATTGCATTGAATACTTATTTTCCTCAGGGAAAATTTGCAAAAACCCAAGATGGATACCTCGTCCTATTGAACAAAAGCATCACTGATTGCCCGATTGATTATGCAGATATTTTATATCACGTTGACCAATACGGAAAAGTAAAGGAATTGGGCCGTGTGATTACCCGTAAAACCGCCTTGTGTCATTGATGCTTTAATTTGAAGTAAGGATGAGTTCTGCACCAGGTTCAAACCGAAGCGTTAGCATCCCCTCTTTTTCGTTTAGAATAGTGATTTTTCCCACCATTTTTTTCGTTGTTTGGGAAGCGGGAAGCTTAATGCTAGTAGTTCCTTCTTTCTCTGATTTGATTTTGATTGTTGCTATTTTCCCATCTTTTTTTGATGCATCAATCAGAAAAGCACCTTCCGCTCTTAGTTGCTTGAAGGAGATGTTCTTCCAAGATGCAGGCACAGCCGGCATTACATCAATATAGCCTGCATGAGATTGCAGCAACATTTCTTGTAGGCCTGCAGCAAATGCAAAATTCCCCTCGAGTGTAAATGGCCTGTATTGAAATTTCGACAAACCCGATTTTGTTTGGTCTCCATTCAGGTGAAAACCATTGGTTGAACAAAATGCATTTGCAAATATCTGTAGGGCTTTGGCTGCACCTTCGCCATCTTTTGCCCGGGCCTTGATGTTTGATTCCCATGCATAAGAATAACCGCACCAATAGTCTGGCCCAATGTTATCCAACAAAGAAATTGTATTTCTGATGATTTCTCTTTCTTTCTCTCCATTTTCCCATTTAATCAACCCAAGTGGATGAATTGCCATCAAATGAGAGAAGTGCCTGTGAGAAACTCCATATGATAGCGATGGTGCAAATTTCAATTCGTGGTTTTCTGACAAGGAGAAATCTGAAAATTGATGCAGGATACTGTCCCAATGGGAAGCTTCATTGTTTAATTCAAGTTCTGTTGCCAGTTCTTTGGCTGCACCGAAGTTGAATTTCATGAGTGATAAATCGTAATTGGTGTTTTCTGAAAACCAAGCGCTTAAGCTGTTGTCGTTTATTTCTGGACTAGAACTGATGGGAAGTTTTCTGAATCCATTTTTATCTAAGGTTGTGATTTGCTCCAAAAAAACCGCCACATCTTTGATCCATGGATACGCTCTATTTTTTAGAAACGCTCTGTCCATACCATAGCGCCATTGCATGTAATAATGATGGGATAGCCAAGATGACACAGTTGGAGAAAGGGAATATTGTATCCATCCACCCATTTCAGTTCCATCGAGTGTGGTAACACCAGGAACAGCAATGCCTTCAACCCCAAAATACAACTTTGTAAATCGTTTGTAATTTGCCTTGTTTTCGTCCAGGTGATCTAGATAGGCGATCCCTTCATCTAAATGATTGCCACTATACGAAGGCCAATAGCTTAGTTGCGTATTCAAATCGTGGTGATAATCTCCTTTCCAAGGGGGTATTCTGCCGTTATCAGCCGTCCAAATGGCTTGTAAAGAAATCGGGGGAGCTCCCTTTCTAGAAGTAGACCCAAACTTATATTGTTCTTGGTACCATTGTTTTTCGATGATGGAATCTGGCACAGAAATTGCCGATTTGCTCCAATAATTCTTCCACCAAAATAAATGGGATTCTTTTTCTTGTTGAAATCCTTTATTGAGGTGGGAAGCAAGAAAACTACTGTCTGATGGTGGTAAATGTTGCTTTTTTGTTTCCGTATTGATTGTCCAAACTCCCTCAACATTGTTTTTTGAGTCACGTTTCCACTGAACCGTAATGCGGTATTTAAATCCACCCCATCCTTCT
The DNA here is from genome assembly GCA_044350285.1 of Chitinophagaceae bacterium. Lineage (GTDB taxonomy): Bacteria > Bacteroidota > Bacteroidia > Chitinophagales > Chitinophagaceae > Pollutibacter. The sequence goes on from JBILHX010000010.1 coordinate 14,124, forward strand.
TGTACGTAAGTAATCGTATTTTTGTTTTTGCTTATGTTTCCTTGTTCGTAACCAAGACGGCTCAAGTCATCCCCGCCCACAGGATCGCCAATGTTTTTTACCGTTCCGTTGTACTGTGGGGCGATTAGTTGAATGTCAAAATTTGAAGGAATGTTTTCAAACCTAAACCAGCCTATTGGTTTGCTGGCATGTACAAAGCTTTTTAGGGAAATGCCCTTGCTCCATGTTATCAATGTTGTTGCTGTACTGATGTCGAGTTCTGCAACCAGCACCTTTCCCCAGTCAGACATGTTGAATTCCAAAGCACCTCCAGGTATTTTTGTAGGTGCCGGTTCGTTGTCGTACGGTCTGTCAAAATAATCCTGAACTGGTTTGTAGTCTTTTTTAGCAACTTGCTCTTGTACCCATTTGTAGCTGAACTCTTTTCTATGCAAACCTTGCATTGGTCTTGAATCCCATAAATCAGCCCGGTCCAAAGAAAAGCGAAGTTTTCCGTCTTTGGCCCAAACCAATTCGCCTATCATTCCATTTCCCATAGGGAAGGCTTCATCCCACCTGGTTGGAATTGAATCAAACCGAAGGTTGTGTTTTCTGTCTTGGGCTTTGGTGTTGAACAAACACACCAATGCCACAGAAAAGAGCATGGTTCTTATCATAAAAAAAGCTATTTACAATATGCTCCTCAATCCTTACCCCTCTTTGAACGCATTCCAACCTTGGGCGGTAATGTTATACGTGTTGCCCCCTTTGGTTTTTATTTTAGAGCCTTCTCCCGCTTCGGTAACATAACCAATTACACTGATTTTTTCATTAAGCGTAATTTTTTCATAGTCTTCCTGCTTGATGGTGAAAAGCAATTCATAATCTTCGCCACCACTGAGTGCACATGCTGTTGGGTCTATCTCAAATTTGTATGCAGCCTTCCTTGATTCTTCTGAAACTGGAAGTTTTTCTTCATAAATCACACAACCAACGGCACTGTTCTCACAAATATGCAACAATTCTGAACTTAGGCCATCGCTGATGTCCATCATGGATGTGGGTATGATCCCTTTTTCTTCCAACAATTCATGAATATCTTTTCTGGCATTTGGTTTTAGCAACCTGCCTATGACATAGGACTCGTTTTCAAGATCGGGTTGTACGCCTGGACTTTCCAAATAAATCCTTTTTTCTCTTTCTAGGAAAAGCAAACCAATGTAAGCGCCGCCCAAATCCCCTGAAACACAGATCAGGTCTCCTTTTTGTGCAGTTGATCTTTTTACGATCTGCTCAGCTGTTGCTTCGCCTATGGCAGTGATGGAAATGATGAATCCTTTTTGCGATGAGGATGTGTCGCCTCCAATCAAATCAACGCCATGCTCTTCGCAAGCGGCATAAACACCTTCATAAAACTCTTCAATTGCTTCTACGCTGAACCGGCTGCTGAGGCCAACGCTCAAAAGGATTTGTGTTGGTGTGGCATTCATGGCATAAATATCGCTCAGGTTTACGATAACCGATTTATAACCCAAATGTTTCAAGGGGGTGTATGAAAGGTCGAAGTGAACCCCTTCAATCAGCATGTCTGTAGAAACCACGGTTTGTTTGCCAAAATGATCAATCACGGCGGCATCATCTCCTACGCCCAATACGGATGATACATTTTGAAGTTCTATGTTTTTTGTAAGGTGATGGATGAGTCCAAACTCCCCATAATCCTTAACTTCTGTTCTTGACATAATTATTTATTGATGTGTGTTAGAAATCCAGCGCAACAATTCATCATGGATTTTCCCATTGGTTGCTACGATATGGGGTTGATAAGGAGAATATTCATGCCCCTTGAAATCAGTAACAATACCGCCTGCTTCTTCAACCATTAAAAAACCTGCAGCGCTATCCCAGGCCATGAGTTTATGTTCATAAAACCCGTCGAACCTGCCGGCGGCAACCCAACAAAGGTCGATTGCTGCTGAACCAAGGCGGCGTACAGGAATTCCTTCGCGGATGAGTCTGCTGAAAACTTCCAAAGGGCCATTGGGTGTGTCGAGGTATGTATATGGGAATCCGGTTACCAAGCATGCATGTTTAACCTGATGCTGTGAGCTTACTTCGATGCGTCTGTCATTTAAAAAAGCGCCTTGTCCTTTTTCTGTAAAAAAGAACTCGTTTAGCATGGGGTTGTATACCGCACCCATGATCATCTTGCCATCTTTTTCAATGCCAATGCTCACGCAGCAAAGTGGAATTCCGTTGGCAAAATTGATGGTTCCATCAATAGGATCAATGATCCATTTGTAATTTGAATCCATCTTAACTTCTCCAATCTCTTCTGAAAGGATGAAGTGGTTGGGGAATTCTTTTTTGATGATTTCCATGATGAGCGCCTCAGAGGCCTTGTCTACTTCAGTCACTAAATTGTTTGGACCGTCCTTAAACTCAATGGAAAACTTTCCGTTGATTCTTTCTTGAATTAATTTTCCTGCGGCATCTGCAGCTTTTAAGAGAGTGCTTTTTAGCATGTTGCAAAAGTAGTAATTAGACATCAGACATCGGGAATCAACTCTCAGAAACAGGTATAAAAGCCTTTGTTAGCTGTTATTTACCGTTTTTTAAAGCATAATCCACTGCCCTTGCTGTAAGTGCCATGTAGGTGAGAGATGGATTTACACACGAGCTGGATGTCATGCAAGACCCATCTGTAATGAATAAATTTTTCACAGCATGCAATTGGTTCCATTTATTAAGAACAGAAGTCTTCTCGTCATGGCCCATTCTGGCAGTTCCCATCTCGTGGTTAGCATTCCCGGGGAATGACATGGTTTTGTTTTCTTTGATGTTTTTTAGTCCAATACCTTCCATCATTTCTCGCATTGTAGCCGTAGCATCTTTGAAGATGGCCTTTTCATTTTCCTTGAATGAACAATCGATGGAAAGTCCGGGTCTTCCATAAATATCTTTTATCTTGTTGTTCAACGTAATTCTGTTGTCAGCATAAGGGAGTGTTTCTCCGTAGTACCCAAAAGCAATTCTCCAACTTCCAGCCTCAGTGCTGTTTTCTTTCAAGCCTGCTCCAATTTCATCTGAAGGAATTCCCTTATCTCTATACCCGCTACCTTGGTAATTGTATCCCCTAATAAAATCCTTTTCTTGAGTATGGATATTTTTAAACCTAGGAATAAAAATACCAGTAGGCCTCTTTCCATAATAATATTGATCCTCAAAGCCTTCAATTTCTGCGCTCATGTGAGGATTTTTATGATGGTCCATCAGATGTCTTCCTACCAAATCATAATCATTTCCCATGCCTTGTTGAAAGCGACTGCTGGTTGAATTCAACAAAATATACGAGGTTGCTATGGTTGATGCATTTAGGAAAATGAGGTCAGCAGTATAAACATAGGTTTTTAGGGTTTCCCTATCAATTACTTCAACCCCAGTGGCTTTTTGCTTTTTTTCATCATAAATGATGCGGTTCACTACAGCCCCAGTCCTTATTGTAAGGTTTCCTGTTTTAGCTGCCGCGGGTAGCGTTGAAGATTGGGTGCTGAAATAAGCGCCAAATGGACAACCGCGGTGACAGAGATTTCTACTCATGCAAGCAGATCTCCCATCAAGTGGAGCTGTTATGTTTGCAGAACGAGAATGAATTAGTTTTCGTCCAGGATATTTACTTTCGATTCTTGCTTTAACTTCTTTTTCAGCACAAGTCATTTCAAAAGGGGTCTGAAAAATGCCGTCTGGCAATATATCCAAGCCTTCCCTGCTTCCGTTTATGCCAACAAATTTTTCTACATGATCATACCATGGTGCGAGGTCTTTGTATCTTATTGGCCAATCAACCCCGTGCCCATCTTTCAAGTTGGCATTAAAATCAACATCGTTCCAGCGTAATGATATGCGTCCCCACAACAACGACCTCCCTCCAAATACATCTGCCCTAACCCAATCATAGCGTTGTTTTTCCTCGTAAGGATTTTCTAGGTCGTTAACGTAATAACGTTTGTTGTCTTCGCCAATGGAATAATGCCGGCACTGTACATGGTGTTTTTTTTGATCTTCAAGACCAAGTTTGTTTGCATGAGGCAGTTCCCACGGATTTTTGTTTGCCGTAGTGTAGTCTTTGATGTGTTCAACCATGGTGCCTCTTTCGAGTACAACGGTTTTAAGTCCACGTTCACATAATTCTTTAGCAGCAAATCCCCCTGAAATTCCGGACCCTATAACAATTGCATCGAAATGATAAGTTTCCTTCATGGTATTGAAAACACAAAAATTTGAGAATAAAAATCAAATTTAATCCAAAAACAAACTAAAATTAGATATCACAAATAGTAATAGCTTGTTTGAGTGCAGCAATTTTATCTGGCCAGGTTGGGATAAACTCTTGGGCTACAAAGCCTTTGAAACCTGTTTGAACAATGGCCTTCATGATGGCCGGATAATTCAGTTCCTGTGTTTCGTTTATTTCGTTTCTGCCAGGAACACCGCCAGTATGGTAGTGTGCAAAATATTGGTGTTTGTCTTGGATGGTTCTTATGACATCTCCTTCATCAATTTGCATGTGGTAGATGTCGTAAAGAAGTTTGAAGTTTTCTGAACCCACACGTTTACACAATTCAACACCCCAATTGGAAGTATCGCATTGGTAGTCTTTGTGGTTTATTTTTGAATTGAGCAACTCCATCACCAATGTTACTCCGTGTTGCTCCGCAAGTCCAGTAATTTTTTTCAAACCTTCGGTGCAATTTTTCAATCCAGTTTCGTCGTCTTTTTCGCGCTTGTTGCCGGAAAAGCAGATTAGGTTTTTGTAACCAGCTTTTGCAACCAATGGAATCATTTCGGTATAATTCTGTATTAGTTTTTCGTGGAACTTGGTATCGTTAAAGCCATCAACCAAGTTGATTTCAGCACCATTGCACATGGAAGAATAAAGGTCATATTTCTTTAATGTTTCCCAGTCGTTCGGACCAACAAGGTCTATTGCTTTGATGCCTATTTCTTTGGCAGACTTACATAATTCTTCAAGTGGAATAGAAGAGTAGCACCAGCGACAAACTGCGTGGTTAATGTTTCCTTTCAATTTCATTGGTTCAATGGATGCGTTTTTAGGGGAGGTTGCTGCTATACTTGAAGAGGTTACGCCCCCAACTGCAACAGACCCTAAAACAATGTTTTTAATTGCACTTCTGCGTGATGAATTGCCCATAAGTTGAAATTAATGAAACTTTTGGTAATAAATTGAAATTCCAATTTATATCAATTTTCACCTAAAAAAGGAAAAAGACTTGAAAACAAGAATAGAATGAAAAACCAAGATTAAAGGTAGAAAGAAACACTTGGGTTTGATAATGTATAACCCGATGAAGTAATCTAATCCATTTGAGTGGTGGATGTAAAAAGAAACTCAATTGCAAGTCGATTGTACCAAGAATGAAGGCCTAAAACATTGATAAGTAACTGTTCAAGTGTTAATAAACGGGCTGTAATTCTGATTTCATGTTTCTCATTTCAAATAAATTGCTGAGTGAAACACGGTGTTGCTGCATAAAATTATTTTGAAACTTTAATAGGTCTGCATTCTCACAAAAAATTTCAACTGCGTCAGTATGACTTTCATCGGCTTTGCGAACCAAAAAAACCACATCGCCAGTTTTAATTTTATTAGACAAGAAATTAAAAATCTCATCTACTTCGTTGATTAATCCGCTGAAATAAATATTTTCGATTGTGTTTAGGTCAAAGGTAAAGGTGCTCATTTTAGATGGTTGTACTGTAAATTTAACCTAAATTACAAGTAGCATCTATTAAATGACCCAAGTATTCCATCAAATTCAGTAATAACGCGTAATGACCCTAAGTAATTGTTAGTGGATTAAGTAGATTTAACAAGTAAATTACTTAACTGTTGATGATGGAATTATAGATAGGTATCAAATCTTCCAAACTATTTATTGATACTTGGTAATCTGAAGACTTTCTAAAAAGAGTGATGGTATTTCCTTTTTTTATTTCTAATTGAATGAGCTTAAAAACATTCTCAACAACAGCTTTTAAGCCGGAGGAATACATTAATTCAATGGAGTCCAAGTCAAATTTGACATTGTTCATGGTATGGTTGGCGTTTTGTAAAATAAAATTAATGAAAACAATGAACTATTATTCACGTATTTATACGGATTGTTATTTTTTTTTAGACTCTTACATTCGAAAATCAAGAAAGTAATCTTAATTTAATTAGTTGTGACACAATCAGCATCTATTATAACAACATGAACAATCAAGAGATAACAATTATTGTTGCAGATGATCATACCTTTTTCCGGGATGGACTTGTTCATGTATTGGAATTGGATAAGAGATATAAAGTTATTGATGAAGCCAAGGATGGGGAGGAGTTAATTAAAAAAACAAGAATACACAATCCAGATCTGGTTATTGTGGATGTTGAAATGCCCAAAATAAATGGTATTGAGGCAATCAAAGAAATCAAAAGCTGGGGAACATTAACAGAGGCTGTTGCCTTATCGATGCACGATAACGAGTCAATTATTCTTAAGATGCTACAGGCAGGTGCAATGGGTTATTTAGGAAAAAATATTTCAAAGGAAGAGATTTATCGAGCAATCGATAGTATTGTCACCAAACGACAAATGTATTTTCCAGAATCTACAAGCAGGCGCATGTTCCAAATTTTGGAAAAATCCTCTTTGTCCACAATAAAAAATCCGGCTATGCTTTTTTCAGAAAAGGAAATTGATGTAATCAACATGGTTTGTCAAGATTTAACCAATAAGGAGATTGGTGAAAGTATGGAAATGAGCAGCAGAACCATTGAAGGTCATAGGGATAGGATCATGAAAAAAATGAAAGTAAGAAGTGTAGCGGGTTTGGTCGCTTTTGCCTTTACAAATAAGTTGGTAAAAAGGAAAAATTTGTTTTAAGGGGGAGATAAAAAACAATTGCGAAAATTCATTTATGATGTTTCGCAATTGTTGGTTTTTTCTTTGGTCTAGGTTAACATCCAGGTAGCAACGGTTGGCTCATTTAATAAATTAAAGGTATTTTAATAATTAAACTTCAAAACAGGTATTACTACTTGAATTACAATAAAGTGCAAAAAGTAATTTTTAGAATTAGAATAAAAACCAACACTTAGTTTTCACTGTAGACTATATATTTAAATGTTAACCAATCAAGGTTGACATAACATCTGAAGTAATATATAAAGACATAAAATTGAAAAAATCCAACCATACTTCATATGGTATTCAATCTTTCAAACAAAAGGGTGGGTAAAATTTAATATTTGGAGAAAAAGGAAAGATTATTTAGTTTTAGTTCAACACTTTATAAATAATTAAGCAAAAAGTACCTTAAATCATTTATCATTGGTGTTTTCAACGATTTTTTAACCCTTAACCAAATCTAAAAACAAATGAGTCAGCCAATTAATGCAAATCGCCTCTTTCTTGCCAGTTGCTTTGCTCTTATCACAACAGCCTTTTCGTTCAGCATAAGAGCGGGAATCTTGACACAGCTCGGAACAGAATTGAGCCTTGATACAGTTCAGCTTGGTACAATCAACTCGATGTGGTTTCTCGGTTTTCCGATTGCCATGATTCTTGGTGGAATTTTCTATGCTAAAATTGGCCCAAAACTCATCATGCAATTGGCGTTTGTGGCACACGCAATAGGAATCCTAACGACCATTTTTGCGAGCAGTTATAATGTGTTGTTGATTTCAACTTTATTGATAGGAATTGGCAATGGTTGTACAGAAGCCGCCTGTAATCCAATGATTGCAGATGCATACACAGGAAATGAATTCCATAAAAAACTGAACCGTTTCCACATGTGGTTCCCAGGTGGAATTGTGTTGGGGTCATTGATATCAAAGTTCATGACAGATGCAGCATTGCCTTGGCAAGCTCAAATATGGGTGATTCTTATACCAACTGTTATCTATGCCATCATGTTTTGGGGACAAACATTCCCACAGCCTAAAGCTGATGCAGCTTCACCATTGGCAAGTTTCAAAGCAATGTTGAATCCTTTATACCTTTTCATGGCCGCTTGTATGGCATTAACTGCTATTTCAGAATTTGGACCACAAAATTGGGTTGGACCAATCCTTGCAAAAGCAGGAGCTAGTCCAATGTTGATTTTGGCTTTGGTTACTGGAGTTATGGCTGTTGGAAGATACTTTGCTGGTCCTTTGGTTGAGAAACTAAATACGGCAGGCGTACTTTTGGGATCAGCTATTTTCGGATTGATAGGTATTTACATGCTTAGCACCATGGGAGGCTCAATGTTATACGTAGCAGCATTTGTCTACGCGTTGGGTATTTGTTATTTCTGGCCAAATATGCTTGGTTATGTTGGACAACACCTGCCACAAACTGGAGCACTTGGACTTTCCATCATGGGAGGAATAGGCATGTTCTCATCATCTATTTTCCAGCCGATTATTGGTGGATGGATTAAATCTAATAAAACTGTAGCTGAAGCTAAGGGGTTAGTTGGTGATGCAGCTGATTTAGCGGCTGGCCAATCTACCTTATCTAATATGTTGATTTTCCCTGCTATTTTGATTGTTGCATTTGCAGCACTTTATTTCTTTGGAAGAAAGGCAAAGCAAGCATAATTTAATAGCAGCTTTTAAAATTTTTAAGAGGAGGCATTTGTCTCCTCTTTTTTTATAAATGGATTAGAAGAAAAAATTTTTTTCAACCAAATAGCATTATTAAGATTTCTTAAAACTAAATTCATTATTTTTAAAAATCGTTTTATTTTGAATATTTTCAACTAAATAACTATGAACAGAAAACTTAGAATGGGAATGGTAGGCGGAGGTAAAGATGCCTTTATTGGCGCCATTCACAGACATGCTGTAGGAATTGATGGATTGATAGACATCGTTTGTGGTGCACTTAGCATCAATCCAGAAATTGCAAAAGACTCAGGAAAGGCATTGTTCTTTGATGAAGACAGGATTTACCTGACTTTCGAAGAAATGATTACAAAAGAAAGTCAGTTGCCGGCCGACAAGAAGATTGATTTTGTAACGATAGTGACACCAAACTTTGCTCATTTTGCCCCAGCCATGATGGCGATGGACCATGGTTTTCATGTGGTGATAGAAAAGCCAATTGCATTTACTTTGGATGAAGCCCTACAGTTAAAGCAAAAGGCAGCGGAAACCGGAAGGATTCTTTGTTTAACGCATACTTATTCGGGTTATCCTTTGGTGAAGCAAGCCAAGCAAATGGTAAAAGAAGGTGCTTTTGGTAAAATCAGAAAAGTTTGGGTAGAATATCCGCAGGGATGGTTGAGTAAATTGTCTGAGCGCGAAGGTAATGCACAAGCAGCTTGGCGCACAGATCCAAAAAGAAGTGGAAAAAGTGGTTGCATGGGTGATATCGGAACACATGCCGCACATTTGGCAGAATACATCACTGGGTTAAAAATCACCCATCTATGTGCAGACCTCAATGTTATGGTTGAAGACAGGATGTTGGATGATGATGGCAATGTTTTGTTGAGATTACAAAATGGAGTTGCAGGTGTTTTGATGGCTTCGCAAGTAGCCGCCGGTGAAGAGAACGCACTTAAAATCAGGGTTTATGGAGAAAAAGGTGGACTGGAGTGGGCTCAACATGAACCTAATACCATGTTGGTGAAGTGGTTGGATCAGCCAACACAAATTTACAGGGCAGGCGGAAACTATGCTGATAGACTTTCTTCATTTGCAGTCCATAACTCAAGAACACCGGGTGGACATCCAGAGGGATACCTTGAAGCTTTTGCCAATATTTACAGAAATTTTGCGTTAACACTAGGTGCCCAAATTGATGGTACTGAACCAACAGCAGAAATGCTTGATTTCCCTGGAGTTGAAGATGGAATCAGGGGTATGGCATTCATTGACAATGTTGTGGCATCAGCACAATCACCGCACAAATGGACAGCCCATACTGTTTAAATTTAAAAAATAATTATGCAAACAATTAAGGGACCAGGTATATTTTTAGCCCAATTTATGGGAGATACGGCTCCGTTCAACGATTTATCATCAATCTGCAAATGGGCAGCTTCCTTGGGATTCAAGGGAGTGCAAATTCCAACATGGGATCCCCGTTGCATTGATCTTGAAAAGGCAGCAAACAGCATGGATTATGCCCAAGAAATCAAAGGTATTGTTGAAGCTGCCGGATTAGAAATCACTGAATTGTCAACTCATTTACAAGGACAGTTAGTAGCAGTTCACCCTGCATACGATGCTCAGTTTGATGGCTTTGCTCCAGAGTCAGTCCGTGGAAATTCCAAGGCAAGAACGGAATGGGCCGTCCAACAATTGAAATATGCAGCAAAGGCATCTGCCAATTTAGGGCTTAATGCCCACGCTACATTCAGTGGGGCCTTGCTTTGGCATACCGTTTATCCTTGGCCACAAAGGCCAGCAGGTTTGGTAGAAACAGGTTTCACTGAGCTTGCGAAAAGATGGCTTCCAATTCTTGATGTATTCGAAGACAATGGCGTTGATCTTTGTTATGAAATACATCCAGGAGAAGACCTTCATGATGGGGTTTCTTATGAAATGTTTCTGGAAAAGACCAATAACCACAAACGTGCTTGTTTGCTTTATGATCCAAGCCATTTTGTGTTACAGTGCATGGACTACCTCACCTACATCGATCATTATCATGAGCGCATCAAAATGTTTCATGTTAAGGATGCAGAATTCAATCCGACAGGAAAGCAGGGTGTATACGGTGGTTATCAAAACTGGATAAACCGTGCAGGTCGTTTCCGTTCTTTGGGAGATGGACAAGTTGACTTTAAATCCATTTTCAGTAAATTGACAGCGTATGACTACAAAGGATGGGCTGTCATGGAGTGGGAATGTGCCATTAAACATCCCGAGGATGGAGCGAAAGAAGGTGCTATCTTTATACAAAATAATATTATACGGGTTACAGAAAAGGCTTTTGATGATTTTGCGAATACAGGAAGCAACGAGGCGTTTAATAGATCAATTTTAGGCATTTAAAACAAACATGATAAAAAACAAACAATGAAAAAAGTACTGTTAACGATGATTGTAGCGGCAGGGCTATTTGCATGCGGCGGTGGAGAAACAACTGAAACAGCTGAAAAAAAACCAATCAGCAATGCAACACAAGAAGAGCCAGCAGAAAAAGAAGAAATGGCTGAACCAAAAGAGAAAGTGGAAGAAGTGAAAGTGGTTGCTAAAAAAGATGGCAAAGCTTTGATTGAAGCTTCTGATTGCAGAACTTGTCACAAAGACGACACAAAATTGATTGGTCCAGCTTACAAAGAGGTTGCCCAAAAATATGAGAACAATAAAAAGAATACCAAGATGCTTGTTGAGAAAATCCAACAAGGCGGACAAGGTGTTTGGGGTGAGATACCGATGGCTGGTCATCCTAACCTAAGTGCAGATGATGCAGAAGCCATGGTTTCGTACATATTGTCAATGAATAAATAAAACATAAATAATGAAGACATTTTTAACGATTGCCATTGCCACTATTTTTTTTTGTTTCAATTTACCCGGGAATCAAGAGCCTACACCCAAAGCACTTCAATCATCATCAAATCACCAAAAAGGTTGGAAACAACTTTTTGATGGTAAGTCAAAAGCCGGTTGGCATATTTACAGCAACGATGAGGGAAATGGCTCAAATTGGAAGGTACAAGATGGCGTTCTATCTTATGTGCCTTATCCAGACAAAACTTCGAAAATCAAAAGAGGTGGTGATTTGGTAACTGATAATGAGTACGAAAACTATCACTTCAGTGTTGAGTGGAAAATCTCAGAAGGTGGAAACAGTGGCATCATTTTTGGTGTAAATGAAGCTCCAGAATTTGAGCATACTTTCCATACTGGTATGGAAATGCAGGTTTTGGATAATGACAGACATTCTGATGCTAAAATCATAAAGCACCGTGCAGGAGATTTGTATGACTTAATTTCATCATCAAAAGAAACTGTAAAGCCAGTTGGAGAATGGAATCTTGCTGAAATTATTTACAACAATGGCGAACTTAAGTTGTTTTTGAACGGTGAAAATGTCGTTACTACCGTTGTTGGGGATGAAAATTGGAATAAAATGGTTGCTGGAAGCAAGTTCAAAAAAATGCCAGGTTTTGGGAAGTCGCCTAAAGGCAGAATAGCCCTTCAAGATCATGGGAATGCAGTTTGGTACAGAAATGTTAAGATAAAAGAACTTTAATTTTTTAATTTTGTTTTCATTTAAACGCCGCAGAGACCATTTCTTTGTGGCGTTTTTGTTAATCAACGGCTAAACAAAAGAATTTCTTTCAAAAAGCGTCTAAATTACATCGGAAATAATCATTAAATTCATCCTTCCAAAATCGATAATCGATCCGGAGTTCGAAAAAATCAATCTACAAATATGTATAAGATCAAAAATGGTTTATTAGCATTGGTTCTCATGATTGCTGTAAATGTTGGTGCACAAACACGTGTATTGGTATTTTCTAAAACAGCTGGATTCAGACATGGCTCAATTGGGGTAGGCAAAATTGCCATGCTTAAATTGGGCAAGGAAAACGGGTTTTCAGTAGACACGACAGAAGATGCCAAGGTTTTTACAGAAGAAAATTTAAAGAAATACAATGCTGTTGTGTTTCTTAGCACAACTGGCGATGTTTTAGACAGCTATCAACAAGCTGCTTTTGAACGTTATATTCAAGCTGGTGGTGGTTATGTTGGCATTCATGCTGCAACAGACTGTGAATATACCTGGCCTTGGTATGGTAAACTTTCTGGAGCATACTTCAAAAGTCACCCTAAACAGCAAATGGCAAAGCTCGTTGTGAGCGACAAAACGCATGCCAGTACTTCACACCTGCCTGAAATTTGGGAGAGGTATGATGAGTGGTATAACTTCAAAAAAGCACCAGGTGCAGAAGTAAATGTGTTGATTAGCATCGATGAGAAATCATACGAAGGTGGTTCAAATGGAGACAGTCATCCTATGGCTTGGTACCATGATTTTGATGGAGGAAGGGCTTTCTACACAGAGTTGGGACATACAAATGAATCTTTTGCTGAGCCCCTCTATTTGAAGCATGTGTTGGGTGGAATAAAATATGCCATTGGAAAAAATGCTAAGCTTGATTATTCTAAAGCAAAATCATACTTGGTTCCAGATGAAGATCGATTTACCAAGAATATTTTGGCCTCAGGTGTATTTGATGAGCCAACGGAAATGGCAATTCTTCCAAATTTCGACATACTAATTACCCAGCGCAAGGGTGAAGTTATGTTGTACAGCAATGCTACTAAAAAAGTAACAGAGGTAGGGAAGTTTGATCTTTACTCAAAATCTGGCGTGAAAGGTGTTAATGCTGAGGAAGGTTTGCTAGGCATCACTGCAGATCCTGATTATGCAAAGAACAACTACATCTACATGTATTATTCTACGAATGATACAGCAGCAAATAGGTTGTCTCGTTTTATTTTTAAAGACGGCAAACTTGATATGGCTTCAGAGAAGAAAATAATTGATGTTGCCCAAACGAGGTTCATTTGTTGTCATACGGGGGGTTCATTGGCTTTTGGTCCTGATGGTTCTTTATACCTTTCAACAGGAGATAATACAACACCGTTTAACCAACCAAATTCAAAGTACATTTCAGACGGATTTGGTCCAATTGACAACCGTACTGGCTTTGAGCAATTTGATGGCCGCAGGGGATCGAGCAATACAAATGACTTACGCGGAAAGGTATTGCGCATTAAAATAAATCCGGATGCCACATATTCAATTCCTGAAGGAAACTTGTTTAAGCCAGGCACGCCAAAAACTCGCCCAGAGATTTATGCAATGGGTGCTAGAAATCCATATCGTATTTCGATTGATAGAAAAAAAGGATTCCTTTACTGGGGTGATGTTGGTCCGGATGCCGGAAACGACAAACCTGATGAAAAAGGCTCTCGTGGATATGATGAATTAAACCAAGCACGTAAAGCTGGTTATTTTGGATATCCTTTGTTCATTGGAAACAACTACCCTTATCGTCAATTCAATTATGAAACTGGTGAAGTGGGAGATTTCTTTGATCCCAAAAAACCAATGAATCTTTCAAAGAACAATACTGGACTTACAGAACTTCCACCAGTAAGTCCTGCTTTCATTTGGTATCCTTATGCAAATTCTCCCGACTTTCCTGAAGTAGGTACAGGAGGAAGAAATGCAATGGCTGGTCCAATTTACTACCCTGAATTTTATCCAAAAGCAACACGTTACCCTGATTATTTCACTGGAAAATTGATGTTTTATGAGTGGATTAGGGGATGGATCAAAATGGTATCCATGGATGAAGAGGGAAATTTTCAAAAGATGGAACCCTTTATGCCCAATACCAAGTTCAACAGTGCAATGGATGTAGAGATAGGACCAGATGGTAGATTTTATTTGTTAGAATATGGTTCTGGATGGTTCTCAAAAAACAAGGATGCTGCCCTTTCAAGAATAGAATACAATGCCGGCAACAGAGCTCCAAAGGCTACTCTTTCTGTTGGCAAACTATCTGGTTCAATTCCATTTACTGTTAAAGTTGACGCTTCTGGTTCTAAAGATCCGGATAATGATCTACTTACCTACAACTGGAGTTTTGGAAATGGCCTCAAGAAAACAACTACCACCTCTACAACTTCTTTCACTTTTACGAAAGCAGGAGAATACGCAATTTCTGTAGCTGTTAAAGACGCTAAGGGTGCTACAACAAAGAGCGAAACGATAAAGATCTATGCTGGTAATGAGTCTCCTGTAGTTGATGTTAAAATCGCTGCGGGTAATAACTTCTACTACCCAGGTGTTCCTGTTAACTACGCTGTTAATGTTAAGGATAAAGAAGATGGTTCAACAGAAAAAGGTGGTATTGATAACAAATCAATTTATGTGAAGGTTGATTATTTAAGTGGACCAGATAAAGCACAAATTGTAGGACATCAGGTTATGAGTGCTTTAAATGAAGGAAGAAACTTAGCTGCTACCCTCGATTGTAAGGCTTGCCACAAGGAAGAAGAAAAATCGGTTGGACCAGGATACAAAATGGTTGCTGCCAAATATGAAAGCGACCCTAAGGCCAAAGCTTATCTAACCAACAAAATCATCAAAGGTGGTGGTGGTGTTTGGGGTGAAACAGCCATGGCAGCACATCCTGATTTGAAACAGGAGGAAGCTGATTTGATTGTTGATTGGGTGTTAAGCCTAAACAAGAAAGAAACTCCATCACTTCCATCAAGCGGATCTATCACACCTACTAATAGCGATATGGGTCCTGGTAACTTGATGCAGATCACTGCCAGCTATACCGACAAAGGTGGATTTGGTATAAAGCCATTGAGTTCTGCAAATTCTGTAACATTAAGAAGTGCCTTGATTAACATGCCTACCAGCAGTGCTGCTGTTAGGGTTGATATCAAAAACTGGAACGAGCACCGTGCAGCATTTTTGAATGGTGATGACGGATGGTTGGAATTCTCAGACATCAATCTTGATGGAATAAATGCGATTGAATTTGGTTACGGTATTCCTCAACAGTTGGATAAAGGTTATGTATTGTCTTTGTACCAAGATAGTCCGAACGGCACTAAAATTGGCGAGCTGAAATTAGAAAATGTGAAAGCAACAATGTTCAGCAAATCAGCAGTAGTGTTAGAAAATGTAAAGCAAGGTGGACATAAATTATTTATGAAGATTCTCAGGGTTGATAAAGCAGAAACCCATCGGTTGGCTACAATCTCAATGAGGCTAGTTCCAAAAAAATAAGCGGAAAGAGATGAAATAATTAAAGCCGGGGCTATTTAGCTCCGGCTTTTTTATGTGCAAAAATATTGATTGTAACAACAACCATGATGATGAGAAGGCCTCCAAATTCACGGGCATTCTCAATCCAAGGCTTGGTAGCTTTCATGCTTTGTACAAGATTTTCTGCGTTGTGTCTTGAATACCAATCGATGACACCTTCTTGAACGAACAATAGTTTTAGAGAAAATCCAAGGCAAAAAACAATCGTAGCAGCATGGGTAAAAAAATCGTATTTGCCCCTGGCATTCAGGATACAAACTAGAGCAGCAAAACCATAAATGGGAATCCACAAATAAGGATCAGGATCGTTGTATTGCAACAAGGCAAATAAGATAAATATAAAACCAAAAATCGTATTGAATTTTTTCATGGACTAGGAAAGATATTTTATCAGATTTGATTTGATATACCCTATGCTTTGTTTGATGCTGTCAAAAGGAGAGCCTGGACAAACGTCTTGTTCTACAAAGAAATGTTTCATTCCAGAAAGTTCTGCATTTTTGAAGATGGTCGCAAAATCAATAACGCCATTGCCAACTTCTGTGAAATTCTTGTTTGCAGTTTTATCCATGTCTTTGACATGCCATAAAGCAATTCTTCCTTTGTGTTGATTGAACAAAGCAATTGGGTCTTTGTCTGCTTTCATCACCCAATAAAGGTCAAGCTCAATTTGTACCAGTGATGGATCAGTTTCCTTTGTTAAAATATCAAAAGGAATTTGACCATCTATTTCCTGAAATTCAAAATCGTGGTTGTGGTAACAAAGTTGAATCCCTGCATCCTTGCATTTTTTGCCGGCAATGTTTAATTCAGCTGCAATTTTTTTATAATCATTGATCGAAGTGCGTTCTTCAGGGAGGAGGTAAGCCACAACCATGTATTTTTGTCCAATCGCCGCTGCATCAGTTACCGCTTGATCCCATCCATGGAGTATTGTTCCGGGAACTTTCTTGTTTCCAAAATTTCCATACATGTAATGCCCAGAGGTGGCTTTCATCTTCAATTCAGACAAAAGTGCTTTGTATTCGGCAGGTTCCATGCCAAAGAATTTTCCATTATAACCGAAATTCTCAACTTCCTTGAATCCCAACTCTGCAATTTTTCTGAGAGTGCCTTTGGCGTCTTTTGCAATTTCATTTCTAACAGTATACAATTGCACACCAACTTTTTTGTTGCCCGCAAATGAAAAAGCGTTTGCATCTTGTAATAGTACTGTGCCGGCTGAAAATAAGCCAATCTGTTTCAGTAAACTTCTTCTTGTTATCATAATGTTGATTTTACATTTGACAACAATTTATAATTAATCCGTTGAATTTATCTGAATTCTTTGAATTTTTAACGTTAATGGTTACAATCGTATGTATGACAATGTGCAGCAGTCCTGCATTTTTTATAATTGATGTAGTGAGCCGTAACAATTAGTATTACGGCAGGTAATAAAAACCATATTTGGTAGACATGAAACACTTGTTTTAAAATCAACAAAATCATTCCCAATGAAAAAAGAGAAATTGGGAGCAGGGTATGGTGGTGTTTTTTGAATCCATGCATCAATGAATATATACCGATAGACATGGCTACAACTATCATAAAAACCTCAAATAGTAGGTTGTTAATAATGTTGAAACCCAGTATGGGTAAGCTTGTAAGCACCAAAGGCAATAAAGCACAATGAATGGCACAAGCAATGGAGGCTGTTATCCCTAAAGCGTCGTAATTAATTTTAAACATAATAAAGAACACCAAATTTAAGCATTTTGCAACAAAGTTGCATTCATTCATTCGTTTTTATTAACTTTTGCCTGCGTACTTTTGCAGTATAAATAGTGGTATGACAAAAAAAGGGGTTCTTTATCTGGTTTTCTTTGGAATTTTGTTGGCAATTTTTTACGGGGTGCTTATGTACACGACTGATTTTGCAAAGGTTAAATTGCCAATCCTCAATACAGTCCAGAATTTTTATTTCATCAAGCAAGATGGTACGAAAGTTTCTCAAAACGAAGTCAAGAACCGTGTTTATGTTGCAGAGTTCTTCTTTACGACCTGTAAAGGGATTTGTCCTAAAATGAATAAAAACATGAAGGCCATTTATGAGAAATTTAAAACTGAGCCTAATTTCCTTGTTGTTTCCCATACGGTAAATCCGGGTACTGACTCTTTGCCAATTTTAAACCATTATGCAGATTCATTGGGAGCCTCCTCAGAAAACTGGTGGTTTGTTACTGGAAGTAAAACAGAACTTTACAAAGCGGCTCGAGAGAGTTATATGCTTGATGACCCTAAAAATAATTCCAAAAATATTGATGAACAGTTTTTACATACCCAGTTCTTTACGTTGGTTGATAGGCAAGGCCGCGTGAGAGGAGTGTATGATGGAATAAAGAAAGATGAGGTAGATCAGCTTATTCGTGATATTTCTGAACTGATAATTGAATAAATTGGAAAAGCAAAGCGATTTAATATTAAAGAACAGTGGACTTAGCGTTACCTCAAGCAGAAAAAAGATACTTGAAGTTTTTCTTGCAGCTGATACTGCATTGGAGCACCAAGACATAGAAAAGCTTGCAACCCAATACGATAGGGTTACCATTTATAGAACCCTTCAAACGTTTTTGGAAAAAGGCATTGTACACACCATCCCTACGACTGACAATTCCATCAAATATGCCGTTTGTAGCGAAACCTGCGTCAAAACTGGCCATCATCATGATAACCATGTTCATTTTTTATGTGATAAATGTGGTAGAACAGAGTGCCTAGATGATGTTATCATACCATCGGTTGTTTTACCTCAAGGTTATGTGATGAATGAAATAAACATGGTGGTTAACGGAACTTGCAAAACCTGTTGTGAATAAAAAAAGTCCCGGTGTAAAAACACCAGGACATTCGTTAAGGCTCTGATTAGTAGCTATTTTATTTTTGAGGATGAAAAGTCTACAACAAAGATATCATCCAATTCAAAGCCGTGCAAAATTCTGACATACCATAAAAGTGGTATGTTATAAAGTTTCCAGTTCTTTTTTGACAAAAATCATCAGTTCACTGATTTTTTCTGAGGAGAAATCAAAATCAATTCCTGCAGATTTATAAAGATCAGGCAATGTTTGTGTTCCTCCCAAACTGAGCCCATGCATATAATTCTCTAAGGCTTTCGTTGGGTTTTCCCTGTATTGTTTCCACATGCCTATGGCACCAAGCTGTGCAATGCCGTACTCAATATAATAAAATGGAACTTCAAATAAATGAAGTTGACGTTGCCAGCTGAAAGACCTATATGGTTCCAAGCCGCTGAAATCAATTGATTTAGTTGAAAACTCACTTAAAATTTTCAACCAATTTTCCTTTCTTTCTTCTAAAGTATGGGTTGGATTTTCATAAATCCAATGCTGGAATTTATCAATGGTTGCAATCCAGGGGAAGATGGTGATGACACGCTCCAACTGATGGCGTTTGGCTCGTTTCATTTCCTCTTCATTGTCAAAGAAAACATCCCAATGGTCCATGGTAAACAATTCCATTGACATGCTGGCTACCTCAGCCATTTCTGTAGGGTATTCTTTGAAGCCTGTTAACTCCAATTCATGTGACAGGAACGAGTGAATTGCATGCCCTGCTTCATGCACCATGGTGGTGAGGTCAGACATTTGCGCTGCAGCATTCATAAAAATAAATGGCGCACCACTTTCTGCGAGGGGCATATTATATCCGCCTGGGGCTTTGCCTTTTCTGCTGTCTAGATCAAGGTGGTTTAATTCAGCCATCTTTCTTAGGCAATCACCAAAAAAGGGGTTCAATTCATCAAGGCAAGCAATTGATTTGTTGAGTAAATCTTTTCCATCGGTAAATGGACGAAGTGGTTCTATACCTGCTGGCTCTGCCTCTGTATCCCAAGGCCTCATTTTATCAAGTCCCAGTCGTTTTGTTTGTTCATCATAAATTTGATCAACAAGTGGCATTACTTCTTTTTTAACCGCTTCGTGAAATTGAAAGCATGCTGCAGGGGTGTAGTCGAACCGACCCATTTCTGCAAACTTATAATCACGGTAGTTGTTGAATCCGGCATTGAGCCCAATTTGATGTCTTTTTTCTATCAGCTTGCTGAATAAATCGTTAAGCGCTTCCTTGTCTTGAATTCTTCTTTCGGCAATTTTTCTGTACACGGTTTCACGCACGTTCCGGTCTTCACTTTCAAGGAATTTACCGGCTTGTTGCAAGGTATATTCTTGTCCATCCTGCTCAATCATCATCTTTCCGGCTATAGAGCCATATTGCTGTTGCAAAACGCTTGATTCTGCCTGAAGGGGTATGTTGGCTTCCCGGAAGAGTTCAATGCTTTTTTTAACTGAACGCAGGTAAGTAAAATATTTTTCTTGATTAAGTTCTTTTGTAAAAGGACAATCAACCAATTTCTTGTTCAGGATGTCTGCATAGGGTTGAATCTTAGGTTGAATCTCCATGAAGAAAAAGTTAAACGCTTCTTCAAGTGTTTTGTTTTCCGTATCACAGGTCATCCTAACTTGTCGCCAACACGCATCTTCGCTGATAAAGGCCTCGATTTCACTGGTGTCTTTCAACCATTGCTCAAGGTCTTGAACAGACAGGATTTCCCTGTCTTTCAGTTGAATGAAATAAGGTTCAAGAATGGACCATTCAGTTAAGGTAAAATCGTTGGGAAGGAAGTGGTGTGTGAGCTTTTCAATATTTGCGCTGTAATTCATAAAGTTGGATTTAAGTTAGAAACAGCAAATGATTAGTTTTCTTCTTCCTGATCGTTTTCTTCTTCGCTTAATTCAGAAAGTTTGATTTCGATTTCGTTCTTTTTAATCACACCAAACCAACGCACCATTTTCTTCATATCACTGTTATATACCTTTTCGAAATCCATTTTCGGATAGGCAGTCTCAAAATATGATCTGATGGCATTGTTGTCTTTTTCTGAAGGAAGTTCCAATCCAGATGCATCCATTGCCAAGAAGATTTCTGCAAGATTTACATTGTCATCTTCTGTGTATACTTCGATAGATTCAAGGTGTGAGAACTGGTGTAATCTGTTGGAAACAAATTTTGTTGAGTTGTCTTCCAAAGACCTAACGATTGCACCATCTGATTTGCTTGTTACAAGTTCAAAAAGACCTGAAAATCCTGTTACCGAAATAAGTTTATTGTATTCCATATCCACTTTTTATTGAAGGTGCAAGTTACAACCATTTTACTGAATTTTGTTTTCAGCCAAGATGTCTGTAATCCTTTTTTCAATTGATGGAAGGTCGCTATACCCCCTTGTTATCATGTACAGCTTTGATTCATCAACTTGAAGAAAGGCAGTAGGAAAGCCATTTACGTTGAGTTGCTTGATTAGTGAGAAGTCATAGTTGGCTTTGTCCTTGTATTCTTCTGTTTTCAGATTGGCATAAAATTGGTCTGCGTCAATCTCATATTTTGTTAAAAGATGCCTGTATGCTTCAGTATCTGTCAGATCTCGCCCTTCTTCATACAGCGAAAATTGAAGGTCAGCAGCAAACTCTATCGTCCTGTCCGGATAAATATCCCTGAAAATCGCCATGGCAATTGCCGCCATCTCAGAATTGGGATGCCAATCGCTTTGGTCTGGATTTTTTATATGCCAAAGGTAATCTTCGCCAAATTTCACACCCGTCATGTTTTCTACAGTCTTGTAGGCATCAAGGATATAACTTGCGATGACGCCAATGTGCTGTGTTGATTCAACAGGAATCATTCCTCCAGATATGGTTTCAAACTCAAATTGGTCTTTGTATTTTTCGTAGATGGCTTTGATAACTGGGCTGAATCCATAGCACCAACCACAATAAGCATCGTAACAGTAAATAATTCTTGGTGTCATTTATTTGTTGCGTTTTCGAAAGTCGTGTCGTAATCTTCTCTAATTGTACCCATTATCCTATCCCAAAAAAGCAAATATAAACCATAGTTCCCTTTAAAGTACTGATGGTGTTGGTTATGGCTTATGGATGTATTGATCCATTTGCCAATCTTGGTTTTATGGAAGTTCCGAGGATATAGTTCAAATCCAAGATGTCCGTAAATGTTGTATGCAATGGAAAAGAAAAAGAAAATGAAGAAATGTATTTTATGAATAGGAATGCAATAAAGAAAAACAATGAATACCCCGGCTTCAACAACAGCTTCTAACGGATGAAATGCATAAGCTGCCCACGGTGATGGATTGGTAGATTTGTGGTGTACCAAGTGAAATAACTTGAATAATCTTTTGTGGTGCATCAGCCTGTGTGTCCAGTAAAAGTATGTATCGTGAATGAAAATCATTAAGGGGAAAACGGCAAAAAAATAAAACCAACCCAAGTTTGTTATTTTTGAGTAGAGCAAGGTTGTGGATGATATTTTCTCATTTTGAAAAAAAAGGAGAGGGATAACTGAGAAAATCAGCATGGTGAGGATTGAATAAAAAATTTCTCTTTTGTAATGAATGTTTTCAGGAAATTTTTCTTGAATTTTTTTACCTGCTGTTTTTTTCTTGAACAAAATATAGAAAACATAGAAAAAAGCACCTGCCACAACAAAGTAACGGCTGCTGATAAGCGCAAATATTTTTACGTATTGTTCCATCAATTATATGTGAAACATTTAGAAGGTGTTTATTTTAATCTAAGGTAATAGAATTAACATTAAAAAGCGCCGTATTTTTACCTGTTTTATCTTGGTAAAAAGCCTTGAATTTCTGCATGTCAATTTCTTTGTTGCCTGTTAAGTATATCGGTTCTCCAAAGCCAGCCAATTTGTTTTTGTAGTCAAGGTAACCGGGCAAAACAGGAACATTCGCTCCAAGTGCTGCATAATAAAAACCAGATTTCCATTTTTCAACCCGTTTTCTTGTTCCTTCTGCTGGTATTGCCACAAAAAGATTATCAGCCTGATCGAATTTTTTGATGATTTGATCTGTAAGGCTTTGTTTTTTGCTTCGCTCAACAGGAATCCCTCCGGTATTTTTCAAAAGAATGGAAAGGGGGAATCTAAACAATTCCTTTTTTGCCAAGTAGTTTACTTTCATCCCCAACATTTTAAATACTGCCAAGGCATAAATAAAGTCCCAGTTTGACGTATGTGGGGCTGCAATCACAACAGCTTTTTTTATATCTGCTGAAACAAGACCATCAATTTTCCAACCTTTGAGTTTAAACCAAAGCACAAAAGATTTTGTGATCATAATTTCATTTTTTCCATTTTTGACTTTCCTTCTTCTCTAGTTGATACACTAATGTGCCACAAGCCAATTTTCCCCAATACCTGCTTCTGCCAATACCGGAACATTGTTTGGTAGTACCAACGCATTTTCCATATTCTCCAATATCAATTTTTTCATTTCTTCGGCTTCTTCTTTCAGCGTATCGAAAATAAGTTCATCATGAACCTGTAAGATCATTTTGCTTTTAAGGTTATTTTTCTTGATGGCAGCCTGTACCTTGATCATGGCTAGTTTTACCATGTCTGCGGCGCTACCCTGAATGGGTGAATTGATGGCGTTTCTTTCTGCAAAACCCCTAACGGTAAAATTTGTTGAGTTGATGTCGCGCAACCACCTTTTCCTTCCCATCAATGTTTCAACATAACCTTTTTCTTTTGCAAACTGGATTGTTGATGCCATGTATTCGGTGATGCCAGGAAACTCTTTTTTGTAATTGTCGATGATGGTTTTTGCTTCAGTTCTGCTGATGCCCAAATTCTCTGCTAGCCCAAATGCCCCTTGTCCATAAATGATTCCAAAATTCACACTTTTGGCCTTGTACCTCATTTCCTTGGTTACAGCTTCTTCTTCAATGCCATATACTTTGGCTGCAGTTGCCGTATGGATATCCTTTCCTAGTCTAAACGCTTCACACATGTTTGGGTCGCCACTGATGGCAGCCACTATTCTTAATTCTATTTGCGAATAATCCGCAGAAATCAATACATGGTCACTGTCTCTTGGGATAAATGCCTTTCGGATTTCTTTTCCCCTGTCGCTTCTTACGGGAATATTTTGAAGATTCGGATTGTTGCTAGAGAGTCTTCCAGTTACGGCCACGGCTTGGGCATATGTCGTATGTACACGTCCCGTTTTTGGATTGATCAACAGCGGCAAAGCGTCTACGTAGGTAGATTTCAATTTTGTAAGTTCCCTAAATATCAAAATATCGGATACAATCGGAAACTGGTGTGCCAATTTCTGCAAAACATCTTCGCCGGTTGCATATTGACCGGTTTTTGTTTTCTTGGCTTTCGGGTCCAGCATCAGTTTTTCAAACAATACCTCTCCAAGTTGCTTGGGCGAGGCTAGGTTGAAACGAACGCCGGCAATTTTATAGACAGACTCTTCAGCAATTTTGGCCTCTTTTTCCAGTTCCTTGGAGTATTCATTAAGAAAACCGGTATCCACCCGAACGCCTTCGAATTCCATTTCAGCAAGCACTTTTACCAAGGGGTTTTCAACTTCAAAAAACACCTTCTCAACTTCTTTTTCTTTCATTTCAGGCTCGAAGACATTCTTCAACTGAAGCGTGATGTCAGCGTCTTCCCCTGCATATTCCTTCACTTGTTCCACCTCAACATCACGCATGTTGCCCTGCCCTTTTCCTTTCTTCCCAATCAATTCGGTAATTGGTACCGGTGCATATCCCAGGTATTTGGCACTCAACACATCCATGCTTCTCTTGCCTTCAGGTTCAATCACATAATGGGCCAGCATGGTATCAAATACTTCACCTATCAGCTCAAATCCATGGTTTTTTAAAATCAGCAAATCGTATTTTATGTTTTGTCCAATCCATGTTTTTGTCGGATCGCTGAAAAGCACATTGAATTTTTCGAGGATTTTATGGGTTTGTATTTTATCTTCAGGACAAGGAACATAGCTTGCGGTTCCTGGTTTGATGGAGAAACTGATTCCTACAATACCCGCCTGATTTGCATCCAGACCCGTGGTTTCTGTATCAAAACAGATTTCTTTTTCTCCCAGCAGGGTCTTGATCAGGGCATCCATTTTATCAACAGTGTCCATAAGTTCATACTCATGTGGTGTATTGTTGATGTTTTTATCCGCTACTATGTCTCCACCGTAATCGTCATCTGTCTGTTGGGTGGTGGAGGTGGCCACTGTTGTTCCGCCCCCAAATAAATCACCCTGTACCGTAGTGCCTTTTTTTTCTGTGGGTGCTTCTACTTGAATGTCTTCCCCTAAAATCCTTTTGGCAATGGTCCGAAACTCAAGGGCATTGAAAATTTCAGAAAGGGCTTCCTTATTGGGTTCTGATAGTTTAAAATTTTCTTCGTGAAATTCAACCGGAACAGAAGTGATTATCGTTGCCAACTTTTTACTCATGATGGCAAGGTCTTTGCCCTGTCTCACTTTTTCACCCATCGAACCTTTTATTTGATGGGCATTGTCTAGCACGTTTTCAACTGTGCCATATTCTGCAAGTAGTTTTGCAGCAGTCTTTTCTCCTACGCCAGGTATGCCTGGGATGTTGTCTACAGCATCTCCCATCATGGCCAAAATATCAATAACCTGAGAAACATCTTTGATGTTCCATTTTTCGCATACTTCCTTTGGACCAATGATTTCGAAGTCGCCTCCTTGGTATGGGGGCTTGTATATTTTGATGTTTTCAGAAACCAATTGACCGTAGTCTTTATCCGGCGTTACCATGAATACTTCATAGCCCGCTTTCTCCGCTTGTTTAGCCAACGTTCCAATGACATCATCAGCTTCAAAACCGTCGTTTTCGATGATCGGGATGTTAAAACCTTCTATGATTTTTCTTATGTCTGGCAGTGAGGCAATCAAATCTTCGGGCGCTTCTTGCCTATTGGCTTTATAATCTGCAAAATCCAGGTGTCTTTCAGTTGGGGCAGCGGTATCAAAGCAGATGGCAATATGCGAAGGCTTCTGCTTTTTCAACAAATCAATCAATGCATTGGTGAAACCAAATTGTGCATTGGTGTTCTTACCCTTGCTGGTAATTCTTGGGCTTCTAATTAATGCGTAATAAGCGCGAAATATTAATGCAAAAGCATCGAGTAAATACAGCCTTTTGTCCATAAGGTAAAGTTAGTTCTTTGTAGGTTATTCACTACTATTCCCTTCGTGGTTAGTTCATCCATTATTGAAGTCGCACTGGTTGTTAATTGGAATGAATATGATTGTTATTGAACCCAATTTTCTATAAAGTAGGGCAACATTTTTCTCCAGGTTGGCCAATCGTGGTGGATGTCATTTCCCCAAATATCAAGTTGGTGTGGAATTGATTTGGAATGAAGGACCTGTGAAAAACGATAATTTGAATCAGGGTCTTCGTGTGAGCCACTGCCACTGGCAATGAGAATCCTGCCTTTTCGAATCTGCTCTAATGCATGTTGGTCTTCATGATTTGGTATATAATGAATGGGAGAGTTGAAATAAACCTGTTCATCATAATATCCATCAGTGTATTCAGTCAAGTCATAAATACCACTCATGGCTATTACGCCACTTATCAAATCTGGTCTTTTTAAAAAGAGGTTCATCGAATGCAATGCTCCAAAGGATGCTCCACAAGTATAAATTGGGGTTTCTTCAGAGGTTGATTTTTTTATAAAAGGAACAACCTCGTTGAAAACATATTCATTGAATTGGTTTTGCCTGATGGCCTTGTGGGCACCCTCCATTTGCTTGTTCATCCAACTCTCCGTGTTGATGCTGTTGATGGAAAAGACCTTTATTTTCCCTGCATTTATAAAAGGTGTCAATTGGTCAATCAGCTCAAATCTTTTATATTCCAGAAAGTCAGCAGCGGCTGTTGGAATCATCAGCAAAGAAAATCCATAATGCCCATAAACAGCTATGGGCATGTCTTTCCCAAGTGAAGGGCTATGCCAATGGTGAATTTCCTCTTGCATAATTTATTTACGAAACTACTTTAATGATACCCCTCATCACAGATGCATGTCCTGGGAAGGTGCAAATAAACGTGTATTCCCCTGGTGTCGATGGAGCAGTGAAATAGATTGATTCTGACGATTCTGGTTGTAGTAAAGAAGTATGAAACAAAACGTTTGATGATGCTGGCACAAAACTCATTTGTGAACCTTTCAACCCCAATTGCAAGGCAAGATTGGCTATTTCATCTGCAGATCCTGGTTTAACAATCACCACATTGTGGGTCATGTCATCATTGTTGTTGAAAATCAACCTAATCTTTGAACCGGCCTTCACTTCGAAATTGGTCACGTCATATTTTAACCCTGGCTTTGTTCCTAGTTTCAATACCCTGTCTGGCTGTACCCAATCTCCAGGCATTGTAGTTTGTCTTTTTTTACTTGGAGACATTGTTTTGGCGGTTGGCATCATTTTCATGTTGTGATGTGCCATTTTCATATTCACTTTCTCATCTTCTTTCAATACCGTTTTATTCCCTTCAGGGATATTGTTCATGGTATAATATGCGGTATTGTGTAAAAGTGAACCTCTTTCTTTGGATTCAATTCCAACAAGTTTTAACTCATGGATATAGCCTTCCATCAGGGAATCCAAGACAAGCTTCACTTTCAAGCCATCTGCAGATGGAATGATGCCAATTATTTTTCTTTCCCGGTTGTTTATGATTGGGCTTCCATATTCATGGTGATATTCGTATGTAAAACTGTTGATGCTGTAATTCATCACATTTTTCAACGTGGCAAGGTCTGCCGGAGAAGTGAATTCTACTTCAAAACCATCAGTTGCTGCATGAATATTCTTCATTTCAAAAGGTGTTTCACCATTCCAAACAAGGCGTTGCAACGCATATTCTGCTTTGCCTGTACTCGCCCAACCCCTGCTTGTCATGCCTGCAAACAATGAACCATCTAATCCCCACCTCAACCTTAGAAGGCCGGACGCAAAACCTTCATAGAAAGGATAACAGGCTCCTTGGTATTTTCCTTTTACCTTTTCGAGTGACATCCGCATAATTTTAGAGTGTCCTTGGTCTGCAACAAAATATTGTCCACCAAATGGACCGAAAGCTCCACCTGTTTCGTCTTCAATAATGTCTGATGTTGAGATTCCCATCAAGGTATGTGGAAACCAAACGGCTGGCAGTTTCAGTTCTTTAATTTTTTTTGCCGCCTCATGCATGGGTTGTCCGTTGTCAACCACTTTCAGGTCTTCTTTTGTAAGTTTCAAGGGAGACTCAGGTTCCTTCGTCCAATTTAGTCCACCTGCATTTCCTGCAAAATCTCCTTTTTCTAGGTGAGTAACCCTTCCACTTCCAACCCAATCTCCTTGGTTTTCAGCATAAAACACATCATTGTTGCTGTTTACAGTAAAACCTGCCGGTGACCTAAGTCCGGTTGCAATGGGTTCAATGATGCCATCATTCTTTATTTTCAACAACCAGCCATGCCATTTGCCCAATCCATCACCATAGCCTACCCACGCAACGTTTAATGTTACGTACATGTCTCCCTTTTTGTCAAAGACTGGACCGTAAGCATATTCATGGTAATTACCGCTTAATTGGAATATTGAAATGGGCGTGTAGGCATCAGCTCTGCCATCACCGTCTTTGTCTTCAATTTTTGTGAGTTCACCACGTTGTGTGCAGTAGAATGCACCATCCCGATAAGCCAATCCCAATACTTCATGAAGGCCAGAGGCAAATTTGGTAAAATGGGGAGCGCTTGTGCCATAGGCATTTTGAATGATCCATATTTCGCCTCTTCTCGTTGACGCTGCTATTCGGCCGTCGGGCATGATGGCAATACCACCAACTTCCAGTTTTACTTCCTCTGGAATTGAAATAGTTTTTATTGAATAGAAGTCTTTTTCTGACTGAGTGGTATTCTTTTGAGAAAAAGACAAGGTTGCCATTGATAGGAGCAAGAGTGTAATGGAAAACGACTTTGTGGCCATCGAGAAAATATTAATGATTGAACATAAAGTTAATTTAAAATTCAAAGTGAAAATATATAATTCTCTATACGTCAACTGTACTTATGGCTTTGTTTTTCACCAGCAACGTACTTAAAAAAAAATCCCTGTATTTTTCAAGTACAGGGATCAATAAATTCAAATAAGGACAAGTTACCAGATTAAGCTAGGTTGTTTTGGGATGACTTTTCAAATCATCCACAAATTCCAATAATTTCTCTTGTGTAATTCCTGGCATGCAAATGACGTGTGCAATTTCGTTTTCAGTGGCCAGTTGCCATTTTTTACACATTTGAACAGTTGGCTTAGGAAATACGACGGTAAGGGCATTTGGGTTGCTCCAAGCTGCAATTCCGATTTCATTCAGTTTTTCTCGAAGGAATGCTGCATTTTCCAAGCTGGTTTTCGCCCTTTTAAGCATGCCTTCTCTGCCCCATTTTTGAATGGCGTACCAAAGAATCATTGAGTTTATGCCGGACCGCGAACCTGGTATGGTTGTATCTAATGTTCCAATATATGGAATTGCTCTCCCTATTCTTTCCTTGTAAGATTTCTTTACCAGCACTACCCCATTTGAAATGGGTGATCCAAAAAACTTATGACCACTGATTGCAATGCTGTCTGCACCATGTTCAAAATTGAAATCATCATCTCCCAACAAGGCGAGATAGGCGCCTGCCAATGCTCCATCACAGTGGATGTAAGAGCTTTTTATGGCATATTTTTTTAAGCAATCACGTATTATTGGAATACTGTCTTTTGCTTCTGTCATGGTTGTTCCGATATTTGCCATCACAATAACTGGCCTGTGGCGATTCATTTGAAGCGTTACTTCAAAGTCTGCATAATCCATTTCCCCATTGGGTTGTGATCGGATTACGATACTTTCCATGTTCAACAGATGGATGTTTTTTTGAACGCTGTAGTGCGTTGATTCTGTATAGTAAACCATCCCTGTGGGGTAGATTTCCCTCGCCACGTAGAGGCCATAGAGGTTTCCTTCAGATCCACCATTGGTAACGTATCCCCAATGATTTTCTACCGGTGCCTTGAAAAGTTCGGAAAAGAATTCTATTACTTCACGTTCAAATTCTTTGGCCTGCATGTCATTTGATGCAATGAAAGGGTCTCCTACATTGTTCAAGCTATAATCTAAAAACGGATAAAGTTCTTTGTAGTCGTAGTCTGTTGCAACCGGATAGCCTATGTATGTTTTTGAGCGTTCTTGTATTTTTTCTAGAAAGGTTTCTAATTTTTCCATTGAAATGTATTGATGAAAATGATGAATATTAAAAGATGTGAAGGGGGTTTTTACAAATCGAATTGTTTGAATTTTACTCCCTTAGAAAACAAAAACTTATAATATTCAGCTGATTTCAGCAAGAGACCTCATCAGGCAACAGAAGTTATCGCCTTTGTCATTAAAGATTTTAGAAGGAAAATCTGGTCGCATACATTGCGAAATTACTGCTTTAAAAACAAGAATGCTGTATAGGTTTGAAATTTATGTGTTCAATCCTATACAGCATGAATAAATATTTACCAGATAATTTGGTATTGAATTGGTTCTGATGCTGGCAGGAGCAATACTTGCTGGTTGTTGTATGTTTCTATTTTTGGAACAATGCCAGGTGCAATTTGAATGTAATATGCTTGATTGTTGATGCCATATAATCCACTTCCTAAAGGTGTTATTGATGATCCTTGCGTTAAGCGAATCATCAATTTATCTTTTCCTTCTCCTGTTACGTTGATTACCCTTGTTAAGCTCCTTTGTTTTTCATTGGGAGATATTTTGTCTTCAACATTCATCGTTTTGTAAGCGTAGTTGAAAACCGGTTGCCTCGCTGCATTCAATGTATATCCTTTGTATTGATAGGCTGTGATTGAGTCTTGCTTGTTTGTCTTTTCATAAATAGGGCAATTTCCTGCCATTAAAATTGGTGCTCCGAGAGCCGTTGCTGTTTGTGGTTCTCCTCGCTCATACCACATGTCTGTTGCATTGAGGAAATCTCCTTTCCACGTCTGCAATATTGCTCCTTGCATCAAATCGTATGAATAATGTATTTGTGAAGGATCTCCTACAGACATCACATGTGTTAGTTTTTTATTTTTGTGTATCATGAAAGACCGGATAATTTCAGGTTCTTTCTCAGAACGAACAGCAATCAATGGGGCTGGACCTCTTTCTGGTATTGATGCTGGTGCGTGTAAGGCTACTGCCCTGCTGTTGGCTTTTTCTATGAATAAAGACAACCCTGTTCTTGCCCAATTCACATCTTTACTTACCCATAATTTGAGTGTGTGATTTCCAGCCTCAAGTTCTGCAGTTCCGTAAAAAGGGTCTGCTCCAATCCAAGTCCACCCCACTGGTATAATCGTTTTTCCATCTATTTCAAGGCTACCATCACCTGTGAAATATGTTGTAAATAGGTACGCATCTTTTGATGGTACGTTTAATTTTCCTTCAAATTGAATGAAATATTTATCTTTTGCTGACGCAAGCCTTGAGTCAATGTTTTTAGCTGTGCCTTGGCTGGTGGGTTTTGTTTTTGCTGCTTCTTCCGGTGTTTTTGCTGATTTTTCATAATACTTGTAGGTAATATCAGTCAATGATGCCTTCAAGTCATCCTGCGGAGCATACTTTATGTTTTTGATGGCAATCATCCCATGGTCACCTTGAATCATCAAAGGTGCAAACGCTGTTTCTTTTTCTGAAATGGCCACACGAGTTGGACCGCTCACAAAAATATTTTCATGAAGGATGATGCCATTGAGTTTTACAAAATTGAATTTTGCAGATATTGTTTTTTTGCCTGTTGCATCAAATCTTGGTGCTTGAAACGATATTTCCATGTGTTGCCAAAGCCCAGGAGCTGAAGCAGCATTTTTCAAAGGGGCATTGCCCTCAAATCCTTTGTCGTCTTTCCAACGCTCATAAATACCACCCATGTCGCTCGATGTTGGAATTTTTACTCCCCAACTGTCGTTTATTTGAATCTCATACCTGGATTGTAAATAGATTCCTGAATTGGATCCTTTGGGTATCATTACATCGAACTCCATGTATATATCACCATGCTCTAGTTTGGTGAAGAGGTTGTATTTGCTTTTGTTTTGAATACTTTTTGTGAAATTGTTGAACAGGATTCCCTTCCCTTTGGCTGTGTTTAACAAAGTATCTCCAAAGCTTCCTTGTACATCACCGATAATTTTCCAGTTTTCAGTGGGTGATTGGAAGCCTTCCATCGTTTCAAGTGACAAATCTTTTAACCTGGGTTTTAATTTTTGAGCATTTGAATTGGCAATTATTAAAAAAGCGAAGGCCAAAGTGATGAGTATTCTACAACGCATGGGTATTATTTATGAGATGAATTTAGGTAAAAATTGTGATAACTTAATTTGCTTCAGAATTGGTCATTGCCTCAAGTTTTTTCTTTCCTTCAAACATCAAATCCCTCAACCTGGCTGCTTCCATAAAATCCAAATCTCTTGCTGCTTTTTCCATGCTTTTTTTGATTTTGGCAATATTTTTTTCCAATTGTGGCACGGTTACATAGTCGGCTTGTTCTTCCGCGGCTACAGAACTTGCCTTGTCTTGTCCGATTGATGCAAGAGAACTGTTTTCATCATATCCCTTAATTTCCAGAACAGATGTTTGAGCAAACACTTGCTCCTTGCTTTTGATGATTGTTCTGGGAGTGATGTTGTTTTTCAGGTTGAATTCAACCTGTTTTATTCTTCTTCGATCAGTTTCATCCATTGTTTTTTGCATGCTTCCTGTAATCTTATCAGCATAAAAGATTACTCGTCCATCCACATTTCTTGCTGCACGCCCCGCCGTTTGTGTCAGCGACCTTTCATTTCTGAGGAAGCCTTCCTTGTCTGCATCCAATATTGCCACCAAGGATACTTCGGGTAAATCCAATCCTTCTCTCAATAGATTCACCCCTACCAGTACATCTATTTCTCCCAACCTCAATTGCCGCAGTATTTCCACTCGATCGAGCGTGTCTACATCGCTGTGTATGTATTTTGATTTTATGTTGATGCGTTGCAGGTATTTATCCATCTCCTCTGCCATTCTTTTGGTAAGGGTCGTTACCAACACACGGTCACCTTTTTTTACCGTTTTATCAATTTCATCCAAGAGGTCATCTACCTGGTTGATGCTTGGCCTCACTTCAATTGGTGGATCCAATAATCCGGTTGGTCGAACAACCTGTTCTACCACCACACCTTCTGTTTTTTGTAGCTCATATTCCCCTGGTGTTGCTGAGACGAAGACAACCTGGTTAAGTTGGTCCTCAAATTCACCAAAATTAAGGGGACGGTTGTCCAAGGAAGCCGGCAACCTGAATCCAT
>JBILHX010000078.1:0-14866 GCA_044350285.1 Chitinophagaceae bacterium
TTAAAAAATTTAAATCATTTGCTTGATAAGCTTAGGATACAGCCAGGGACTAGGGACGAGGGACAGGGGACAAGGAAATACAATGAAGAATGAAAAATGAAGAATGAAAAATGAAGAATGAAAAATGAAGAATGAAAAATAGAATAGCCCTAGAAATTAAGAATGAAAGTGGGTGTATCTGTGTTAAAAATTATAAGTGAAAGCACTTCGATAGTCTCATCAGAATTGCTGTACCATTTTTCATTATTCATTTTTCATTCTTCATTGTATTGCCTCGTCCCTCGTCCCCTGTCCCTTGTCCCTCGTCCCTGGCTGTATACACTCCCTGGCTGTATATGATTTATTTTCCCTCAAGTTTATTAACATAATCTAATGAGCCAAGCCTAACCCTAAGGGGCACACCTGTTTTTTTCTCAAATTTCCACTCTTGCTTGCAGAAAAACCCAAGCTGTTTATTTGAATGGTCTGCTGGTACTGTTTTTATCGTTTTTGACTTACTCAGTTCATATTTATCGGGTAGAAAAACAAATGCCTTTGGTTTTGGGGGATTGCTTTGACAAGCAGCTTCAGCTCCAGCCAACAATAAAAAAGCAGCAATTATGATGATCCTTTCCAATGGTCTTTCTTTTGTTTGTAAATTCGTATTCGAAATTACATTTTTTTAAAAACCTGACCTAACCTGTAAATGGCGCTATACCAGGGATTACAACAAAAATTACAGCAGAAGCTTTCTCCTCAGCAGATTCAACTCATGAAACTGTTGCAGGTGCCCACCGCATTGTTGGATGAAAGGATAAAAGAAGAAATAGAGGACAATCCAGCGCTTGAAACTGGTCCAGAGACAGAGGAAACACAGGGGGATGATGATGCCGATGCACTGGCTGAAATTGACAGCAACGCTTCAGAGGAACTTACAGATTCCGACTATGATGAGCCAGATACTTATGAATCTTATTTGGATGAAGATGAGGTAGGGGAGTATAAATTGCGAGACGACAACGTTCCTGAGTTGGCCGGAAATGGGTCAATACCACATCCTGTTTCATCAACCTTAAATGATAACCTTACTGATCAACTTGCTTTGCTCAATTTAGATGCACATGGCTATATAATCGCAGAGCAAATTATAGGTAGTATTGACGATGATGGTTATTTAAGAAGGGAAACAAATTCAATTGTGGATGATTTGGCATTTAAACAAAATATTATTGCAGATGAAAAGGAGGTAGAAGAAATCATCAGACAAATTCAAACATTCGAACCTGCAGGTATTGCAGCTCGCGATGTTCAGGAGTGCTTGCTCATTCAATTGAGGAGAAAGCTACTTGATCATTTTTCGCCTGCCATCAAAAATGGGTTAAGAATCATCGAATTTCATTTTGATGAATTCACCAAAAGACATTACGATAAAATAACGAAGTCCCTCGAAATAGATGAAGCCATGTTGAAGGATGCCATGGTAGAAATTCGCCGGTTAAATCCCAAGCCTGGTGCCCAGTTAGGGTTCATTAACAAGGCAGAACAATACATCATACCTGATTTTTTTGTCTTCAACAATTCAGGAGAACTAGAACTTTCCCTGAACCAAAAGAACGCACCAGATTTGAAGGTAAGCGACGAGTATAAAGACATGTTGCGTGATTATGAGAAGGGTAGCAAAAAGGATAGGAAGCAAAAAGAGGCTGTTTTGTTCATCAAGCAAAAAATTGATTCCGCCAAGTGGTTTATTGATGCCATCAAACAGCGACATGAAACTTTGATGCATACCATGGAAGCCATCATCAACCACCAACGAAATTTTTTCCTTACTGGTGATGAAACGGCTTTGCGCCCGATGATCCTGAAGGACATTGCTGAGAAAACATTCCTGGATATTTCTACCATCAGCAGGGTTGCCAACAGTAAATTTGTTCAAACTGAATTTGGCAGTTTCAGGCTTAAGCACTTCTTTAGTGAATCACTAAGCACTGATTCAGGCGAAGAGGTGTCTACCCGAGAGGTGAAGACAATCTTAAATGAAATGATAACACTGGAGGATAAAAGAAATCCACTCAGTGATGATAGTTTAACAGACATGTTGCAAGCCAAGGGGTATAACATTGCCAGGCGAACAGTAGCAAAATACAGGGAACAGTTGAATGTGCCCGTTGCCAGATTACGAAAAGAACTTTAATACAATGATAATGAATGAACCCATAGTAGAGCAAGGTTATCCAAGGTATATTGTTGTTGCATCGAAAGTGATTTCGATTTTATTTCATCCGCTTTTCGTTGGTGTGATGATGGCAGCTTATCTAATTTATTTTCACCCAACTTATTTTTTAGGGTTCAGTGAAAAAAGCAAATTGCTTAAGCTGCTGACAGTTATCAACAACAATGTATTTTTCCCAATGATTGTTGTTGCATTGTTGAAGGGACTTGGATTCAGTAAGTCCATTCAGCTTTCTTCACAAAAGGAAAGGATTATCCCTTACATAGCGAGCATCACATTTTTCTTTTGGACGTACTATGTATTCAG
Organism: Chitinophagaceae bacterium; assembly: GCA_044350285.1. Taxonomy (GTDB): domain Bacteria; phylum Bacteroidota; class Bacteroidia; order Chitinophagales; family Chitinophagaceae; genus Pollutibacter. The sequence goes on from JBILHX010000078.1 coordinate 2,519, forward strand.
AACCCAGCCGGAAACACCCAGGATGCTTGTAAACATGTGTAGGGCCATGTTCTTTGCATCGAGTGCCGCTTTGATATTGAACAATTATTATAAGATTAGCATGCATGCCATTGCTTGTGGCGGTATGTTAGGACTTGTTTTCCTTACCATCAATGATGGCTCAATGTCTTCAGGCATTCCTATGACAATAGCCCTTTTAATTACGGGTTTTGTATTCACATCAAGAAGAATTGCTTCAGACCATACTTGGTTTGACTTGATAACAGGATTCATTTTGGGGATTTTATGTCAGATTACGGCTGTGTGGTTTTAAAAAAAAGAGACCCGGCCTAAAAAGGCCAGGTCGTATTAACCATTCTAAGATCCCATTTTAACCATTAATGATTTCTGAATTATTCAAATATTTTTTGTCGGGGTAGTATGCAAAAAGCAGACTGCCTTGTTTGATTTTATTAATAACCTTGATGTTGATTTGTTGAGGCAGTGCTGGGCATCCATAGCTCCTACCGAGATAGCCTCTCGAATCGATGGTTGATTCATTTGCATAACCTGCACCATGAATAACAATGGCTCTTGCCAATGCTTTGTCGTTAAATCCATCTTCTATGCCATTCAACTGTAAAGAATAACCGTTTGATCCTGAGTAGGTTGATCCTGTTATATAAAAACCAAGGCTGGTTTGATGGGAATTCATTTTATTGGAAAACTCTTTTGCAAATTCTTGTCCTGAGTTTCTGCCATGTGCTACAACTGTATGGAAAAGAAGCGTTTGTGATTTTAAATCTACTACAAACATTCTCTTTTCACGTGATGATTTGGAGAAGTCTATGATTGTTAGAATGCTATCTGGATTGAGCTTGCCAAGAGCCGATAATTTTTCAAAACCACGGTAGGCAAGTAAAAAAACTGACTCAGGTAGTCCTTTAGATGATAGTGAAAGGTTGTTGTATAAGCTGTGTTCTACTTTTGAACCCATCCCGTTGGATGAAATAGGGTTATGGTCGTTTTTGTGTGTAGAAAAGAAATTGGTTTCGAGAGACTTGCTCTTTGAAAAGGAGAGCAAGGATATAGTACTGGCTATCAGGAGCATGCCTGTGATTAATAGTTTCATTGGATAGGATTTGGATTTGGACATGTTTATAACGTGGTTTAAAGGGTAATATTGCATTTGGGTAGTTTTGAATAATTTTCTTGGTGACGCTAGAAATGAAGATTAAGTTCAAAATTGACCATTGCAAAGTAAACGCAAGTTTCAGTTGAAACGTACGTTGTTATTGCGTTTTAACATTAATTCTAAGTTTTTTTAATCAGCCTTTAACAAAACTGAATAACAAATACAGTTAGTAGTAATAAACGTTAAATACACTTAAAAAGCGGATCCAACATTTTGAATCATAATGTGTTATACAAATATGAAATACTACTCAATAAATGAGATAAATTCTTGGGACAGGTTTTATAGGGCCAACTTTATTAACTCAATTAGTGGCTTCAAACCAGTAAGCTTGATTTCTACGATACATAAGTCAGGAATTCCTAATTTGGCCGTATTTAGCAATATAGTTCACCTTGGCGCAGACCCTGCTTTAATTGGATTCATAAACAGACCCCGTCAAGCAGCACCGCACACACTTTCGAATATCGAACATTCGGGCTTTTATACCATCAACCACATTCATCCATCTTTTGTAGCAAAGGCCCATCAAACAAGCGCCAAATATGATGAGGGGATTAGTGAATTTGACGCGGTTGGCTTAACTCCAGAGTTTAGGGAAGATTTTCAGGTTCCGTACGTATTGGAAAGTTTTGTAAAATATGGCTTATCGCTTTCAGAAATCATCCCGATTAAAGAAAACGGAACTTTCCTTGTGATAGGAAAATTAATGCATGCTTATGTTAAAGAGTCAATTGTTGAACAAGATGGTTTCATAGATTTAAGCAAAGCTGAATCAATGGTCAGTTTGGGAATTGACGGATACACAGGCACAGGCTCAATCACTCGGTTTAAATATGCAAAGCCTTGAATACAGAGTTTAAAGTTGAAAGTTTAAGGTTTAATTTTCAACCAAAAACTTTCAACTTTAAACCAAGCAATTAGTTTTCAACCTTAAAGTCAACTACAACAACCTTTTCAACGTGTGGACCAACTAGGTTTTTAAACTTGACATGTGCAGGATGATCTTGATAAACACCATCACGGTCTTGTGTGCTGGCGAATGTAACCACAAAGCAATGCGTAATTCCCTGGTCTTGGTGTTCAGGACTGACATTCAACCCCCATTCAAATGCCTTAATTACAGGTATTTCACTTTTAAGTGCAATAAATGCTTTCACTATGTTGTCTACCGATTCTTTTGAACTAGATGCCTTGAATTTGAACATCACAACATGACGATACATAGTAGTACTTGTTTTTTTGTTTTGTGCTGAAAGGCTGGTTGAAAATAACAAGGCAAGGGCTAGAATTGCGTATTTCATTATTTATTTATTTTAAGGTTTAATACATTAGCATCGGATCGTCAATTAGACGAAGCCGCTCGTCAAATTTGTTCATTAGGCTAATATCGATATCTTCAATTTGAAAATTGAAGATATCGAAGTTTTCTATTAATCTATTGGTATTTGATGATTTTGGTATTGTAGAAATCTCTTGCTGCACGGCCCAGCGAAGAATTATTTGAGCAGGTGTTTTACCATATTTCTTTGCCAAAGCAAGAAGTTTGGGATCGTCAAATTTTTTCCCTCTTGACAAAGGCGTATAAGCTTGGAGTTGAATGTCCTTTAGATGACAATATCCCAATTCATCTTTCATATTTAGGTAGGGACTGAATTCGATTTGATTTACAGCCGGAACAATCTCTGCATAATCTTCCAATTCTTTCAAAAATGGCAATAAGTAGTTTCCTACTCCAATAGATTTTGCTCTGCCACTGGCATATATTTTCTCAATAGCCTTCCATGTTTCTTTTCTTTTTCCCTTTATTGGCCAATGAATTAAGTATAAATCTACATATTCAAGGTCCAATGATTCAAGGCTTTTGTCAAAAGCACGCAAGGTCTTTTCATAACCTTGACTGCTATTATTCACTTTTGTTGTTACAAATAAATCCTTTCTAGCGATTTCACTTTCTTTGATTGCTATGCCAATTTGTTTTTCATTTGTATACATTTCTGCAGTATCAATCAGCCTATAACCAATATCAATTGCTGTTTTGACTGCATTAACAGCCTCTTCTCCATGCATATCATATACACCTAGTCCAAGCAATGGCATTTCAATCCCATTGTTCAGCTTGGTGAATAATTGTCCATTTTTTACTAATCCCATGATTTTATACCTAATATTTTTTTTCCAAGATCAGTAAGTTCTGCAGTTTCGTACTTTGTTTTTTCCCAATTTCTTGGATCCCCTGGAAAGGCATATCCTTCGGGAGCAATTCGATGCTGCCAAGAATTTATTCTCCATTGTCTTTGTTCTTCATCGTTTTCTTGAACAGGCATCATCGAAATATATTGCGCGATGCGTACTTTATTGACAGTCAGGTTTGGTCGAATTCCATGGGGTAATAAACTATTGAAAATCAATAGATCACCAGCTTCTAGTTTGACTTTTATTAATTGATCTTCATAGCCTTGAATATTTGGTTGAAAACGATTTCTGTCATCGGGTTGAGTAAGTTTCCATGTATCATATTCGCGCATGAGGGCAGGAATGCATTGAAATCCACCCATATTTTCGTCTGTTTGGTCTGCCAATGCAAGGACACCTTGTACATTTTGTGGCTTTGTTTCAGGATCATAATCCCAATGGATAAACCCCTTAAACTCAAAGCCTGGCCTCATTGGGAAATTTAGATTTGCTCTGTCAATGGTTACCCACAGTTTTTCGGTACCCCAAACATCTGCAAAGGCATCATGAACTCTTTGAGCTTGCCTATTATCCCAAAGCCTTTGGTGATTGTACACTTCCACCATCCCGCTGTTTGTGAGTTCTTTCATCCGCATTTCAGCGCGGGGTGGAGCATACCAAGTTTCCATGTTGTTTGGATCCTTCTCTTCAAATTCCCATAGAAAGTCAGCTGTTTTCAGAGCCTGTTCACGGCTAACTGCATTTTTAAAAACAACATACCCATTATATATCCAAAAATTCCAGTCTTCTTCACTTAGAACGCGCAGATTTGGATTTTCTAGCCTGTCATTCAGTTTTGTGTTACTGCTTGTGGCTGTTGATGGGTTTCCGGGTATGTCCTTGTGATTTGAATTTACCATCATTGTAGGCTGCATAGTTGGTTGCATATTCATACAAGTAATATTATAAAGGAAAATGAATGAGGCTCAAATTGGTTCACTAACAACAATAAAGTTCTGTTAAGTTAGTGAAATTTCGAAAAATTGAATCATTTTGAAAGCAATTCATATAGCGTATCTTTGCAATCCCAAAACTTAATTATATGTCACTTCTAGTAGTAGGTACCATGGCCTTTGATGCAATTGAAACCCCATTTGGCAAAAGCGATCGTATCGTTGGAGGAGCGGCCACCTATATTGCTTTGAGTGCTTCAAATTTTATCAAGCCAATCAAGCAAATCTCCATCATCGGTGGTGATTTCCCGCAAGAAGAGTTGGATGGATTGACTGCCCGTGGTGTTGAATTGGAAGGTGTTGAAATAAAAAAGGATGAGAAATCATTTTTTTGGGCAGGCAAGTACCACATGGACATGAACGAGCGTGATACATTGGATACACAACTAAATGTATTGGCTGATTTCAAGCCTGTAGTTCCCGAAAGTTATCAGGATTGTGAATTTGTGATGCTGGGCAACCTTGTTCCTGCCATTCAACACAGTGTTCTCAAACAAATGAAAACCCGTCCTGCTCTCGTAGTGATGGACACCATGAATTTCTGGATGGAGACTGCCATGCCTGATTTGGAAGAAGTGTTGAAATATGTTGATGTATTGTTGGTGAATGATGGTGAAGCACGTCAGCTTAGTGCACAGTATTCTTTGGTTAAAGCTGCCAAGGAGATTATGAAAATGGGTCCAAAATATGTTGTCATAAAGAAAGGAGAACATGGCGCACTGCTGTTTCATAAAGACCAAGTTTTTGTAGCACCAGCTCTTCCTTTGGAAGATATTTTTGATCCAACCGGAGCTGGCGACACCTTTGCTGGTGGTTTCATGGGGCATCTGGCAAATACCAAAGACATCTCGTTTGAAAACATGAAAACGGCCATCATCATCGGTTCTGCAATGGCTTCATTCTGTGTCGAAAAATTTGGAACTACCCGTTTAAAAGAAATTTCAAAAGAACAAATCAATGACCGCATTCAACAATTTGTTGAATTGGTGAATTTTGATATAGCCTTGGTTAAATAAGCATCAAATTATTTCTCAACTATTAAAGTGAAACACACAACGAGTTTGCTCGTTGCATGATTCACTTTTTTAATGAACAGCACCTCACAAAACCGCCACAACCTTTTTCACCCTTATTCTCCCTCCATTCAAATCTATTGTTTCAACAAGAATAATGTAAAGGCCAGGTCTCACTTTCATATTTTTCCCATCTAACCCATCCCAAAAATAAAATCCCTGTGTTCCACAAAGCCCATTGTCCACTATTTTTTTAACAAGGCTGCCGTTGTAATCAAATGCATAAATTGACATCAGGTTTTCTGGTTTCTGGAATTGATATTGAATTGACAGGATATCTGAAATTCCGTCGTTGTTGGGACTGATATTTTCTGGCGTTATTGTGACGGAAACATCGCTTGAATCATTTTTTATGAACTGTGAGTTTACATGCGTTGGTGTGCCATAACCACTGGTTGCAGATGCAGAATGCCAGTTGGATAGGTTATTTGATGGTATATTAGGGTTTGTTTTTTCGAGTGCTACACCTGATTTTTCTCTTAAAAGTGGAAAATGACAATCATCGGTATATTTAAATTCATCAATTATTTTTCCTTGTTTATTCATCAATAAAACATGTCCATTGTCATCAGGGAATGATGGCAAGGCTTTCATTTCAGTCAATTTTGATCGCTTCGTTTTGGGCCAATTTTTCAACAAAAAAGAAGTATCAGTCGTTACTGTAAAACAATCTCCTGGGAAAATATTAAAGTCAATTAATGAACATGGGTAGGCGGATCCTATTGTTCCAGACTCGTTTTTATTGGATAAGTAGATCTCTTTCGCATTGATTACTGACAAAGATTTGTTATAAATTTCAATATAGTCTGAACCATACGTTGGTGGATCAAATAGGATTTCATTAATTGCAAGGTCTTTTTCATCAGCCATTTTAACCAGACCTGTGTTGATTTTCACACTATCTGAAATCTTGCTGTTGCAATGCATGATGGAACTGGCAGTCAACTCATATATGGTATTCGGCAAGAGCTGATTCTTAAGGTATAATTCTGCCTTGTTAAAGAGCGGTGGAATTACTCTTGCCTTTTCAGGGATATTTTTTTCATTTCCAATTGCATAATTTTTTATGTTAGTCAAGGATATGCTGTCCGCTCCTTGGTTGAGGTGCAGTAATATCCTATGCTGGTCAAGTGCAATGCATTGCATCGCTTCAATTTTTTCTGTTGTGCCCCCTTTTTTTAACACACTGTTTTCCTTACCAGGTGTGCCTCCCGAAAAATGGATGCTCCCTGTCCAATTATTTTTATCGCAAGGTCTGTATGGGTCAATCATTTCAAGGCTCCATCCACCTTCTGATTTTATGGTATTGTTATACCATTTCTTCTCATATTCTACAGCATGCATTGTTTTGCCATCAGCAGAACTCAGTGTAATAAGATCTCCATCGTTGCTCAATGTAGGAAACGAGGATAGTCCAATGGTGCTTATCTGTGCCCCAAAAAATACAGCCTGTGCCTTAGCGCATAAAACAACCATGCTATCTGGACCTAACATGAATTGGGTTGAGATTGTCGAGCTTGTTGACCCATTGTCGATTTTCCACTTGTACAAATTAACAGGTTGTTTTGAGTTATTTCTTAATTCAATGAATTCCGTGTTTGGTAGTCCAACTATTGGCGACGGGTCTGCAAGGATTTCATTGATTGTTACAGCGTATCTCTCACTTTGGGCCATCAGTACAAAAGGTGCTAGAACTGCATATATCAATTTCTTAATTTTCTTCATGAACCAAAATTATTAATCCGAAAAGTCCTTTAAAACGTGTTTACAACATTTTTTTGGCAGAAAAATCTTTCATCATTAGCTTTGCACCATCAATGATGAACGTAATAAAACATATAAAGAAGAGCAAAAAACATTCCGTAAAGGAAGGTTAGTTCAATTTGTATGTCTCAAATATGTAACAGCCTTCCAGTTTTGGGAGGTTTTTTTTTAACCAAAACCCGCAAGGGAAAAATTTTAAATATGAAAGTTGCTGTTGTAGGTGCAACCGGTTTGGTAGGCACTAAAATGTTACAAGTTTTGGCAGAAAGGAATTTTCCTGTTACTGAACTTATCCCCGTGGCTTCTGAAAAATCAATTGGCAAGGAAGTTACTTTTAAGGGGGAGCAATATAAAATTGTAAGCATGCAGGACGCCATCAACATGAAACCTGCAGTAGCGCTATTTTCTGCCGGTGGTGATACTTCCAAGCAATGGGCCCCAGAATTTGCCAAGGCAGGTATTACTGTCATCGACAATTCATCTGCTTGGAGAATGGACCCTACAAAAAAATTGGTTGTGCCTGAGATCAATGCAGATGCCTTGACTACAGAAGACAAGATCATTGCAAATCCAAACTGTTCAACCATTCAAATGGTTGTTGCATTGAATCCACTTCACAAGAGATATGGTTGCAAGCGTTTGGTTGTAAGTACATATCAAAGTGTTACTGGTACAGGTGTAAAAGCAGTCAATCAATTGATGAATGAGCGGAATGGCATAGCTGGGGAGATGGCATATAAGTATCCAATTGATTTGAATGTGATTCCTCAGATTGATGTTTTTATGGACAATGGATATACCAAAGAGGAAATGAAAATGGTCAATGAAACCAAAAAAATCATGCGCGATGATTCAATTCGTGTTACTGCAACAACCGTGAGAATTCCTGTAATGGGCGGGCATAGTGAAAGTGTAAATATTGAGTTTGAAGAAGAGTTTGAACTTGACGAAGTGAGAAAAATACTGGCTGAAGCACCCGGAATTATTTTAGTTGATGATCCAGCTACACAGCAGTATCCAATGCCAATGGATGCACATGAAAAGGATGAAGTTTTTGTTGGAAGAATTCGCCGCGATGAAACCCAGCCTAAAACATTGAACATGTGGATTGTAAGCGATAATTTGAGGAAGGGAGCAGCTACAAATGCGGTTCAGATTGCTGAGTATTTGGTGGGAGAGGGGCTGGTCTGAAAACAGCCAGGGACGAGGGACAGGGGACGAGGGACAAGGAACAGCCAAGGACCATGTCATCTTGAGCGCAGCGAAGGAACTCCCTTTCAATAGCCTGGGGTTTAAAGCCCAGGCTATTGAAACCCAGGCTATTGAAAAATACAATCCAATATTTAGAAATACATTTCAAGTTGATTTTCAATGAATTACAAAGACGTCATTTTAAGCAATTCAATAAAGTCATCTTCAGCAAGTATTTGAATACTGGCAATTTTTTTGGCTTTTTCAAGTTTTGAACCAGCATCTTCGCCTACAACCAAATAATCAAGTTTGCTGCTTACTCCAGAAAGAATTTTACCTCCATTTGCCTCAACAATTTCTTCTGCATCTGCTCTCTTCATTTTCATCAATGTACCTGTAAAGAGAAAAGATTTTCCGCTTAAATTTCCTCCAGCGGATTGTTTTTTTATACTATAAAGTTGCACTCCTGATGCTTCAAGCTTTTTGAGAAGTTGAATGTTGACTTCTGATTTAAAGAACTGAAAGATGCTTTCTGCAACTTTCACTCCAACGTCATCAATTTTTTGTAGAGACGCTTTGTCTAATTTTTGTAGATCGAGTAGATGATTAACTTGTTGTGCGAGAACTTTTGCTGTTGTTTCTCCAACAAACCGAATTCCCAATGCATTGATAAGCCTGTACAAAGGCTGTGTTTTTGATTTTTCCAAGGCTTCTTTTAGGTTCTCAACCGAGCGAGCCCCATAGCCTTCCATGCTTTTCATCAAATCAAAAGGGAGGTGATAGATGTCTGGAATTTCTTGGATCCATCCCAATGCATAAAATTTCCTGATGTTCGCGTCACCCAATCCACGAATATCCATCGCATCCTTGCTTGTGAAATGGATCATTCGTTCGATAACTTGGGCTGGACATTGAAAGTTAGGGCAGCGCCAAACAGCCTCATCTTCGGGTTTGATGAGCGTGGTTTGACAGGCAGGACATGAAGTAGGGAATTGAATTTGTTTCTCTTCGCCATTTCGGATTTCAGGAAATGATTTAACGATATAGGGGATTACATCGCCTGCTCTTTCAACCAAAAGTGAATCTCCTATCCTTATGTCTTTTTCTTTGATAAAATCCTCATTGTGTAAGGAAATTGAAGCAACCATCACACCGCCAATAGGCACGGGTGTAATCTTTGCTACTGGTGTGATGCTACCTGTTCTGCCAATTTGGAATTCTACCTGAAGTAATTTGCTGGTAGATTGTCTTGCCTTGAATTTATAGGCAATGGCCCATCTTGGATGGTGCGTAGTCATCCCAAGTTTGTCTTGCATTTTCAGTTCATCAACCTTGATTACCAGCCCATCTATTTCATAAGGGAGGGTATCTCTTTGAGCTTCATACTCTGCACAAAACGAAATCACCTCTTCTATTCGGTTAAAGATTCTTTTTTCATTAACGGGACTCCTGAATCCCAGCTTCCAAAGCATTTCGAGGCTTAATGAGTGGGAAGGTATTTCTTTGTTTTTATCCAGGTATTGTATGTATGCGATGTGGTAGATAAAGGCTTCTAAGTTTCTTTTGCCAACCAATTTAGCGTCTTTCATTCTTAAAGAACCAGACGCAGCATTTCTGGGATTTGCCAACGGGGGAAGGTTTTGTTCAGCGAGTTGTTCATTGAATTTTCTGAAATTCTCCTTGTTGATAAGCACTTCTCCCCTGATTTCCACTTGCTGAATTCCATAGGAGGAGAATGCGGCAGAGAGGGGAATTGACTTTATTTGTTTAAGGTTTAGGGTGATTTCCTCGCCAGCAATGCCATCACCCCTTGTTGCACCTCTGATGAGCAAATCGTTTTCGTAAACGAGCGAAATGCTTGCACCGTCAAATTTTGGCTCTACGCAATAATTCAAAGATGGCAAGCCTGATAATTCCCTTGCTTTTCTGTCCCATTCCAAAAGATCTTCTGCATTGTATGAATTTTCAAGTGAAAGCATTGGCACCAAATGGGGTACTGTTGTGAACTGTTTTGTAATACCCGGACCAACACGTTGGGTGGGTGAATCTTGTGTGATCAGGTCAGGGTTTTGTTGTTCAACTCTTACAAGGGCCGTGTAAAGGGTATCAAATTCAAAATCTGAAATCAATGGATCGTTCATGACATAATAGCGTTGTTCATGAAACCTGATTATGTTTCTCAGTAGTTCTATGTGTTCTTTAAGAAAAGACAAGTTGCCTAGCTTTTCAATCAGGTCTTTGCTGTTGTCTAAGTAAAACCTGGTGTTTTCATTTACATCCATAACTCAAAATTGAACCCTAAAAGTAGAATTTTAGAATTTCTTATTCCATTTGAATTTGAAAATATATTTGTTCTTTATGAAGTTCATAATTTTGTAAAATGAAAGAACTATTTGAGGGTTCCAAAAAACGAATGCTTCCAACCAGCAAGATTCCTGATTTCCGGTTTTCTGTTTCGGTTGATTGTGTGATTTTTGGTTATGATAACGGTGTTTTGAAGGTTTTGCTTATTGAAAGTGATCATCCTAAGTATTTTGGCCACTGGTCTTTGTTGGGAGATGTAATGAAGAAAGAGGAAGACCTTGATCATGCATCTTACCGTGTACTTAAAGAGCGAACTGGTCTTCAGGACATGTTTTTGGAGCAGGTAAAAACATTCAGTGCAGTGGATAGACATCCAGATGGAAGGGTTATTTCAACTGCCTACCTTGCACTGGTCAATGTAAAAAACCATCAGCTAAAGTCAATGGACAATGCCTTGCATTGGCATGCAGTTTCTGAAGTAACGGAAATGGCCTTTGATCATAAATTGATTTTAGACACCTGTTTGGCTACGCTGAGAAAAAAGATACAAGAGGAGCCAATTATATTTAATTTATTGGAAAAGAAGTTTTCACTCCGGGAATTGCAGCAACTTTTTGAAGAAATTTTGGGAAAGGAGTTTGATCGGAGAAATTTCAGAAAGAAATTATTTACAACAGGCGTGCTCATTGATGAAAACGAGATGGAGGTTGATGTCCATCACCGTCCTGGTAAGCTCTATTCTTTCAATAAAGAGGCATATAAGTCAGCTGCTTCATCTATGAGTGATGTTAAATAGCCAAATTATCATTGATTATCAATGGTTTATAAGGGTGTCTCGAAAAAAGATCTGTTTTTATTAGCAAATAATCACTCTTTCCACTAATTTTGCAATCCCTTTAAGAAATAGGGCTGTTCCCGGGATGGCGGGGACATATTTTTAAACCCAGATGGAAATCTGAAAATTAGTAAACATGAGTAAATTACATTTTACCACTAAGCATGCAAATGCAGCTTCCGTTCAACGTCATTGGCACGTTGTAGACGGGACCAATCAAACTGTGGGACGAATCTGCAGCAAGATTGCTTCAGTATTACGCGGAAAGAACAAAGCGTATTATTCGCCCCATGTAGATTGCGGAGACTATGTTATCGTGATTAATTGCGAGAAGGTTGTTTTCACAGGAAACAAGATCAATTACAAGGAATATCAGCATGTAACGGGATATCCTGGTGGACAAAAAATTGAAATTGCAAAGGACTTGTTGAGACGTCGTCCTGAAGCAGTAGTAGAAAGGGCTGTAAAGGGTATGCTTCCTAAGAATCGCTTGGGTCGTCAGATGATTAAAAAGCTTTTTGTGTATGAAGGTACAAATCATCCACACACTGCTCAGCAACCAACACCTTTCAAATTCTAATTTCAAAACGATTACAAAACAAGTATAATGGAAAAACAAAAAATCGGACTTGGTCGTAGAAAAGAAGCTGTTACCAGGGTTTTCCTAAGCAAGGGAGACGGTAACATCGTTGTAAACGACCTTGACTATAAGGCATATTTCCCACAGATTTATCTGCAAAATCAAGTAGAGTTACCTATCACAACTGTTGAAGGTGCAGGAAAATATGATATTAAAATTAACGCAGCTGGTGGTGGTAA
>JBILHX010000172.1:0-4702 GCA_044350285.1 Chitinophagaceae bacterium
TGCGTTGCCCCCACCTTCAAACTTGAATTTTTTATTGAGGTAGCTGATGTTCAGCGGAAGTTGAGTGAGGTTGTATAAACGGCTGCTGTCCAGGTCATTCTTGAATGAAGCCAACTGTATTTGTGGCGCAAAATCAATGCCGAACTTTGCATTTACTTGATGCTTAATAACAACCTTCATGCTCCCAGAAACTTCAACAACCGATTTATTGCTGGAAAAATGGTTAATCAATAATTCAGGTGAAACAGATGTTCTGCTTTCTTCACCCAATAATTGCGTAAAGGTTAGTCCTGCATTGATGTTGTTGTATTGCTGCAACAAGTCGCTTTTGGGAAATGAAAACAACGAGGTATCATATCCATATTGTTTGAAGTTGGATAAATCGTAACCCGCAAAAACAAAAATACGCTGGCTTTGGTTGATCATGTTTTCAAACGACAGGCCTGCAGACGTTTGGTCGTTTTGCTGGTTTTCTATTTTTCCTTTTGCGGAAGCATGGTCCACCCAAACAGAAAAATCTGAACTCTTGTTTGAAGATTGGTAAGCGAGTTGAGCAAGTGGATTTTGAAGGTTTCCATAACCCAGTTTCGCAAAAACCCCTGCGCTGTCTTCAAGCACTTCATTGGCGATTTTTGCCAATGGCTTTATCGAAAAGCCTGGCATGGTCGTGTTGTTGACACCATGACTCGGGAGGTACTTGAAAGAATAGGGCGTTTCATCCTTTGAAGGCGGTGCTGCATAAAACTCAATTTTACTGGTTTTGAGTATGCTTGGCTTGAAACTGGATGTAATGCTGATTTCTTCTTTTTTTGATTTCACCTTCTGTGCCATGGCAGCATCAACAGAAAAAAACAATACTGACATGAAAGGGATGCATTTCATGAAATCATTCAGTTGACTACAAGCACTGATTTTGTTTGTTTGACTCATAGCTTTTGTTCATTTACTTTTTCCAATGACTCAATTTTTTTCAATTTCTGAACGGCTTCTTCCTTCAGCTCAGGGATTCTGCAATTTTCTATAACGCTTTGCAACGTTGCCTTTGCGTTAAAATAGTCCTTTTGGTTTAAAAAGATATCACCCAACAGAATGTATGAACGAGCGGCCCAAAAATCATTTGAACCAGATTTTTCAATCGCACTCATGGCATTTTTTTCAGCACCTTCTAAATCGCCTGACTGAAAAGTATTGTAGGCAATTTGAAAACCAGCCTCTGCTGAAAGGGAAGAAACATTCTCTTTTATGACTTGAGTAAAATAGGTGTTTGATGCAGGCAATGAACCACTTAACTGCTCTTTATAGCCTAAGATGATTTTTGAAAAAGCACGGTCATCTGGACTGGTATTCAGCATATTAAGCATCTCAGCATAGGTAAATCCACCTGACCAATCCTTTAGGAAATAATGTGCCCTAACCAACCCTTTTAACGACTCAAGTTTGAGGTCTGTCGCATTGGTCAGTGCCAATAATTCCTTGAAATCAATAATAGCACTTGAATAATCCTTCAATTCAAAAAAGTAAATTTTCGCTGCTGCTCGAAATGCCTTTTCTTGGTATTTGCTCGGACCTTTGGCAGACAACATATCAAAAGAAGCGGCTGCTTCTTTCCACTTTTTATTTTTTTGAAACAGTTCAGCTTCAAAATTCAACACGTCAGCAATGAATAACCCGTTGGGGAACTGTGATTTATAATCATTGATGGCAGTAAATGATTTGATGTTATCGGGTTCAATAAATCGAGATTGAACAATTTGATATAGAAGCGAGTCTTTTTCCAATGAATTAATTGAACGACCACCAGATGATAAAAAATCTTGGTAATCATCAACCCGGCCCTTCTCAATGAAGATGTTTTTTGCACTTTCGATGGCTTCTGCAGCTTGTTCTGAAGCAGGAAATGAAGTTAGCAATTTCTTGAATTCTTCAATCGCTGCATCGGGTTTTTCGAGGTTGTAATAAGAAACACCCAGTTTGAGGTAAGACTCAGGAAGCAATTCATCGTCGGCAGAAACAAGTGATTTTACTTTTTCAAGATATGGAATGGCCTTGTCGTATTGCTCTTCTGAAATATAGGTATCTGCCAATTCCATGGTCAAGATTGGGATGAAAGCAGCTTTGGGAAATTGCCTTTCAATGTCTTTCAGCAATTTTATTTTTTCGGCGGGATCTCGAATTCCTTCGATGATGGCCAATTGAAAATAAGCATAATCAGACCCATAACCATTTCTGTCAACCAACTTCGTATAAAGTGATTTTGCCTTCTGCGTATTTTTTTGCATGAAGTAACAATCTGCCGCACGCAACATGGATTCCCTATACATTTCTGAATTGGACTGTTTGTTTGAGTTGATGATTTTTTCGAAATAAGGCAACGATTTTTCGTAGTTCTCTAATTCAAAATATGCATAGCCAAGGTCATAATATGCATTTTCATTAGTTGCTTCCCCAAGTGGACTGGCATTTTGCTTTGTATATTCAGTCAAATTTTTTATCGCATTGGCATAATTCTCTTGTCTAAAAGCAATTTCACCTTTCCAAAAAATTGCAGGAGCAAAATAAGTTGATGACCTAAATTTCGATATTTCATCTAAATATTTTTCTGCCAACTCGTATTCATTGTCGTTGATGAGTTCCATTGATCGTCCAAAATAAATTTTTGGAGCAATCTTTAACAAGGAAGCAGATGACAAATCAACATTTTCCAACAAGTTGATGGCCTGTTTGAAATTATTTGTTTTGGCATAATATTGAATGAGAATTTCCTTCGCTTCCTTTATCATCACTGAATTCGGATAGAGTGTGATGAAGTCATTTAACTTTTGAAATCCTTGGTCTTGAAAACCAAGCTCCAACGATAGTTTGGCGAAATAAAGGGTGGCAATTTCTCTTTTTTCTGAAGACACAGGCAATGAGGCGCTGTACATGAAAGAATTTCGTGCATTCACTTTATCACCGACCTGCAAAAAAGAATCACCCAGGTAGAACATGGATTGTCCTGCAATAGAATCCTTTCCATTTGACAATGGTTTCAATTGCTCGATGGCATTGGTGAATTTGCCAATTTCATGGTAACCAACACCCAATTCATAGCGCTGTACAGGCACTAATACAATGCCCATTGTCAGTGCTTTTTCATATAGAGCAACTGATTTGGCAAAATCCCCTTTGTTGAAATAAATTGAAGCCAAAAACTGCATCGCTTCTTTTTTATGCAGTGCATCTTCTTGCTTCAAATATGCTTCACCTGTTTGGATGGCTTTTTCTACATCCCCTTTTTCATTGTAAATGAAAGCCAAATAAAAAGGGATTGTTCTTTTGTAGTATGCGTCGTTTTGTAATTCCTTGAATTGAACCAAGGCCTCATCATACAAACGATCCGAAAAGGCAATAAAACCTAGATAATAACGGGCATCTGTTTTGTATGGAGATTTATCCAATTGAACGATGCTTTTGAAATAAGGTTTTGCATTGTCAAATTTTTTCAAAGAAAAATATGACAACCCTTTTTCATATTGGATCTTTTCATTCAGTTCGTTCGACAAATAAAGAGCATCTGTTTTTTCAAGATATTCGATGGCTTGAACATAATCAGCATTTCTGAAGTAATAATCGCCAATATAAAAAGCGAGTAAAATTGACAGTGATTTTTTTTCAGCACGTTCATACAATTGAATAGACTCTTGCAAAGCAGTCACATCATTTTTGTTGATGCCTGATGCAAGTTTATAAAACTGCAACAACTGCTCTTCACCATAAGAATAATTTAGGAGTGCAGACTTGTCAATCAACTCCGGCTTCACAATAGACGCCGCCACTTTTGTAAAACCAGCATCATACAATTGATCAAGTTTTGCCAACATGGTATATTGTTTGTTGTTGGCCATCGATTGCTGAGAAAAAGCATCATTATATGTGATGATGCTGATCAGACAAAACAAGAAGTGAAATGATTTTTTATATGGTTTCATGCTTGATCTTATAGTGTAATTACAAATTTACTTTTATTCGCTGTGCTTCAAGGTGTTAGTGACTTTCTGTGGATAAATATCGAAAAAATAAAGAGATATAAACAATAACTTACCTTTGCAGTGTGCTATTTAACGAAGTTTTATATCAGATCAACCATTTTAGATGAAAAAATTACTGAGTATCCACTATAATGCATTTTCTTTCAACGCAGCCATGCTGTTTTTAAGAATAACAATGGGTTTGTTGATGATGACACACGGATACGACAAGCTTGTTCATTTCAACGAAAACAAATTGCATTTCTACAATTTTCTTGGATTGGGTTCAACAACATCATTGATATTAACCATTTTTGCAGAATTTTTTTGTGCCTTGTTCATATCCATAGGTTTGTTCACTAGGGTGTTGGCAGTTCCACTTGTAATCAACATGATTGTTGTGGTCTTCAAGGTTCATAACATGGATTTTTTTGGTAAGGCAGAATTGGGTGGATTGTATCTTGCAGGCTTTTTAGTATTGTTGCTTTGCGGTCCAGGCAGGGTTAGTGTTGACGGAATTGCAAGCAAATAATTAATTTACAATATGTTTTCATTCGACAGTACAGTGAGGGTTCGGTATGCAGATACAGACCAAATGCATGTGGTTTATCACGCCAAATACATTGAATATTTTGAATCGGGAAGAACCGAAGCCATCAGGAGTCTAGGGGTAACTTACAAACAAATAGAGGAAT
>JBILHX010000011.1:0-46825 GCA_044350285.1 Chitinophagaceae bacterium
CTGTCTTTGTAGGTAATCTGATTTTCAAAAACCGTCCTAACCATGATGTTGTTGTCTTGCTGTGTTGGCACATAATAATTCTTGCTATTAGGCACCTCATACACATCGATATCATGCAACAAAAGTTTCTCAATAAATGCATTTGTCCTGGTTGGATCATTCGCATCTCCAAATACATATCCCTTGATGGGAGCTTTCATGGCCTGGTCTCTAGATACCGTAAAAAACTCTTTACGCATCTGCAACAACGAAGCCTTCTCTGCCAATGATGCCCTTACAATCGCTAACGATCCCGTAAATTGATTGCGGATGGTGAAAGCAAATGTTAGGGGTATCGTCGTTGTTTCTTGAACATGCCCGCGACTGCTGGCTTGTTCAAACAAGAATCCGGCGCCACCATAGAAATTGATATAACTGCTTCCATAACCAGGGTATAACTTATCATACGATTCTTTGGTATAATACATCGAACCGATCTTATCTGTTGCCTTGGTGAAATATTCTGAATACTTTGGATAGATGGTTTTGTACAGATAATCTGGAATCAAGGGATTGTTGCTAGCCTCTTCACCTGGATCAAAATAAAAGGTTGAATTGGTTCCCATTTCATGATGATCGGTTTGCACATAAGGTCTCCATTTGTGGAAGAAATTTATCCTGTTTTTTGTTTCTGGGAAAGTTGCCAAAAACCAATCGCGGTTCAAATCAAACCAATAGTGATTGAATCTTCCACCAGGCCATATCTCGGTATGCTCGCGATCTAGCGGATCTGCCACCGGCGGCGTTCCTTTGTGCATGTTGGCCCAATGCGTGTGACGGTCTCTTCCATCAGGATTGATAACCGGATCCATTAGGATAACCATGTCGTTTAACCAGGTTAATGTTTCTGGACTTTCAGAAGCGGTGAGGTAATATGCCGTAAGCATCGCAGACTCACTTGATGAAGGTTCATTTCCATGAACATTGTACCCGAGGTGTATGACCAATGGGATGTTTTGAGTAGCCCCTGTATTTTGTCCAGCCAAATGCGCCTTTCTTATTTCTTCAATGCGATCGTGGTTGTTCTTGGACGAAAAAGTGGCTGCAATCTGTGCCCTGTGCTCAAATGTTTCCCCAATTTTTTCAACAGTAACCCTGTCAGACAACCGATCGAGTTCTTTGAAATACTCCACCAGCCTGTCGTGCCTTGTATGTTGTCCACCAATGGGATAACCCAAGAACTGCTCAGGCGTTGGGATTGAAGGATTGAATTTACCTGAATTGGGATAAAAATAACTTTCCTGGGCATTGGTGAAGTTAGCGCCCACAAAAAGCAGGAAAATGAAAAGAATTTTCTTTGTCATAAAATGGTTTTAAGATGGTTCTAAGCTACAAAAACATCATTAAGGGTCAAAATAATCGGGTTGATATAAAAAGAATAACATACAAATGATATATTGAATAAAGAACATCTAAAAAATAATTATACTTTTAAGGACTTAACCCATTACTACGTGCACAAATCAATCCTATTTCTTTCAATTTTAGTTATTAATACCGCTTTAGGCCAAAATTCAAAATCAAAAGATACCGTTCTTGAAAAAGAAAAATCAATTACACTAAAACAAATTGTTGTAGAAGGGAAAAAGCCTCCAATTACTTTTAAAGTTGATAAACAAGTTTTTAAAGCAAGCCAATTTGGCAATGCCGCAGGTGGAACAGGAATTGATTTGGTCAGGAACCTGCCTTCGGTTTCCGTCAACGGCCAAGGTGACGTTTCATTGAGAGGTTCTTCAAGCTTTTTGGTGCTTGTTAACGGCAAACCTACACAAGGCGACCCCTCGTTTGTTTTAAGTCAGTTGTCAGCTTCTTCAATTGAAAACATCGAAGTAATTACCAACCCATCAGCAGCCTTTGATGCAGATGGGAAAAGCGGGATCATCAACATCATCACAAAAACCGGGACAGAAAATGGTTTGATGGTACAAACGAATCTGATGGGAGGCTTGCCTCCACTGAATGATTTTAACAACAGAAGAAACCCACAACGATATGGCGTTGATTTTTCTGCGGGATACAAAATGAACAAATGGGATATTAGTGGGGGATTGAATTACCTGAGAAATGACATTGCGGGACAAAGAGAAGGCGATGTTTACACAATCATCAATAACATAAAAACCAGTTTTCCTTCTTTAGGTGAGAGAAGCTTCAAGAGATACAACTATGGAGGCAGATTTTCAGCAACCTACAATGCTAATAAATACAACACAGTTAGTTTCAGTTTCTACAACGGGAAAAAATACCAAAGTCGAGTAGCAGATATTTTGTACAACAATTCAAAAGAAAATAATCAACTCGGAACATTAAGCTCCTTCAGCTATTTCAATGAAAATGACCAGCAGAAATCTGGCCTCTTTACTTTGGCAAATCTTGATTATGCTCATGAATTCAGTGATGCGTCAAAAATTATTTTCTCAGGTCTATTTGAAAATGCAGATTTGGTCAATAATGTATATAACAACAACATCAGAAATATTGGGTCTTTTGACACACTTCAATATACAAAGAACCAAGGCAAAAATCCACTCAATGCATATCGAATAAAAGCCGACTACAACAAGAAATTAGGAACTGGGGTTTTTCAAATGGGATATCAATACCGCTATGACAAACAAAGTGGAGAATTTCTGTATCAGACAAAATTGCTAGGTACGAATTCATTCATTTTAAATCCTGAATTTACAAGCAAAATAGAAGTAAAAAACAACATACATGCAGGATACATACAATACTCAGGTACTTCGTCAAAACTCAGTTACAACGGCGGTTTGAGGTTGGAAAACAGCAAACGAGACCTTTCTTTTTCAAATAATTCAGAAACTAAAAATCTTAGCCTTACAAACTTATTTCCGTCTGCCTTATTCAAATACCAAGCATGGAAAAAGGGTAGTATAAAAATGAGTTATACAAGAAGAATAAAAAGAACAAATAATTTTGAGTTGAATCCACTGCCTGAGAGAGAACATTCCGAAACACTTGAACAGGGCGATGCGGAATTGCTTCCTGAACTAATAAGTACCTTTGAAACGGGCTTAGAACAAACCTTTGCCAAAGGAAGCTTTTATATTACGGGGTATGTACAAAACATAAAAAATCCAATTCAGCGTGTTAACAAAGTCTACAACGATACCATCCTAAACCGTGTGTTCACCAATGCCGGAAGGGCAACTCAAGTAGGCATTGAAACAAACTATGTACATCAAATTAACAAGGTATGGAGCAGTTCAGTGGGTGGTAACATTTACAAATATGACATTGAAGGTGCGATTTTCAACAACACCATTTCCATAAAAAACAGCAGTTGGGTGTATAGCATCAATGCAACCGAAAGTTTTTCATTTCAGAAAAACTGGATGGTTCAATTAAGCATAAATTACCTCTCGGAAAGGGCCACAGCCCAAGGTGAAGACAGCCGATTTCTTACACCACACGTTACGGTTAAAAAGACCAGTGCAGACAAAAGATGGAATGCCCAACTGCAATGGCTTAATGTGGATCCGGGTTTTAAACAATCAAACCGACAAAGAATAACCACTTATGGAACTGATTTCTACTCAACCACAAATTATATCTATGAGGTGAATCAAATACAGTTTAGTGTCGGATATAACCTCACCAGAAAGAACCGAAAGATTAACCTTCCTACAAGTGAAATAGGCGAAAAAGAATTTTAGTGGATGATAAACATCAGTATCAAAATTAACTGCGAATTGATATTTTTAAGCACGTTTTGATTAGGTTCAAAAAAAGAAACAGACACATTTTTATTTGGCTCAAATAAAAAATGTAAATTATGCGCAGAAGCAAATATTTATGAAGCTGACTAACACCGTTTTATTTCAAGCCAACATGGTTCTAGGCTGTGCTATATTGTTGATTTCCTGCAAAACAAAAGAAGAAAAAATATTCCCAAAACAAGAGAAAATAACTTCCTCAGTGTATGCATCCGGTATCATAAAAAGCAAAGAACAGTACCAAGTTTATCCAGCTGTTGGCGGAATCATCAAAGAAATATTGGTGAATGAAGGTGATGAAATAAAAGAGGGACAAGCCATTGCGAGAATTTCTGACCAGTCACAACAGTTGAATGTAGACAATGCAAAAGCACAGGCATCCTTTTACTCTCTGGAAGAGAATAAAGAAAAAATAAGTCAAGCCAACAACGAAGTTGAGCTTGCTAAGTCGAAACTGAACAACGAAGAATCACTGCTAAAAAGACAAAAAATACTTTGGAATGATGGCATTGGAAGCAAGAATGATTTAGACTCGCGTGAGCTTTCATTTAAGAATGCATCCAGCCAATACAATGCTAGCAAATTAAAGTTGAATGATTTAAAAAAACAACTTAAGTTTCAATCTGATCAATCAAAAAGAAGTGCTGACATTTCAAGCACCATGGTGGGTGACTATACCATCAAAAGCGAGGTGGCGGGAAGGTTGTATAGGATGACAAAAAAGAAAGGTG
The DNA here is from genome assembly GCA_044350285.1 of Chitinophagaceae bacterium. Taxonomy (GTDB): domain Bacteria; phylum Bacteroidota; class Bacteroidia; order Chitinophagales; family Chitinophagaceae; genus Pollutibacter. The sequence continues at coordinate 4,508 of JBILHX010000011.1, forward strand.
AAATGGTAAATGCATTGAGTTCAATAGCAACGATTGGAAATGCAACATCATTCATCATTGAACTAGAGATTGATGAATTTGATATTTCAAAAATCAAGGTTGGACAAAAAGTATTGATCACAATGGACAGTTATAAAGGCGTGGTTTTTGAGGCCATTATCGACAAGGTATTTCCATTGATGAACGAAAAATCAAGGTCATTCACGGCAGAATCACATTTTACAAAGCAACCGGCAAACCTCTATCCAAACCTGAGTGCAGAAGCCAACATCATCATTCAAATCAAGGAAAAAGCACTGACAATCCCAAGGAATTTTCTTGTTGACAACAACTATGTCATCACAGGAAAAAACACCAGAAAAAAAGTTGTTACGGGTTTAATGGACTATGAAAAAGTTGAGATAATCAAGGGTCTGTCTGCATCAGAAGAAATCATCAAACCACAGGAATGAAATACAAACTACTGATGAGCATTGCGAAATCATTGCTTCTCGCAAGGTGGAAGCAAACGCTGGTTGCTGCAGTAGGCGTAACTTTCAGCATAACCATGTTCATCACGCTGTTGGGATTCATGACAGGATTGAATGATTTACTGGATGGATTGATACTCAACAGGACTCCTCATATTAGGCTGTACAACGACATAAAACCCAATTTAAATCAACCCATCAAAATTGACCAACATTACAAGGGTTATCACCATTTTATCAGTTCCATCAAATCAGAATCGAACAAACAAAACATCTACAACAGCGATGCAATCATGGATGCACTCAAGAGGGATGAGCGTGTGTTGGGGTTTACCCCTAAAATCAATGCGCAGATTTTTTTCAATGAAGGAACGATAGACATTACAGGGGTAATCAATGGCATTGAATATGAAGAAGAGAGCAGGCTTTTCCATTTCGACGAATATGTCACTTCAGGTGATGCACACGACTTGGTTACGATTTCCAACAGCATTATTCTAGGAAAAGGATTGGCAGACAAACTGCTGGCAAATATTGGAGACATTGTTTACATCACCACTTCAACGGGAGAAAAATTCCAATTAAAAGTGGTTGCATTTTTTCAATCTGGCTTAGGCGATATTGACAAGGTTCAAAGTTTTACGACGGTAAAAACGGTGCAGAAAATTTTATCAAAATCCAATAGTTATGTCACCGAAATTCAAATCAAAATGAATGACATAAACACGGCACCAGCTGTTGCAAAGGAATATGCAAGCTTGTATGAAACGGATGCAGAAGATATCCAAACTGCCAATTCACAATTTGAAACGGGAAGCTCTGTAAGGTCCATCATTTCATATTCTGTGGGAATCACCTTGTTGATTGTCGCAGGCTTTGGCATTTACAATATCCTGAACATGATGATATTTGAAAAAATGGATTCAATTGCGATTCTAAAAGCAACAGGATTTTCAGGAAAAGATGTACAAGTTGTTTTTTTGATGATTGCATTGAGCATTGGAGTTTTTGGAGGACTCATGGGCTTGGTGTTTGGCTTAGGTTTATCGTCTTTAATAGACCAAATACCCTTCAACACAGCATCGCTTCCAACCGTTAAAACATATCCAATTAACTACGATCCCGTTTTCTACATGATAGGAATTGTATTTTCACTCATCACCACATTTTTAGCAGGATGGTTTCCATCAAGAAAAGCAAGCAAGGTAGATCCAGTGGTAATCATACGAGGGAAATAACATGAACAACATCATTTTAGAAGCAAAAAATATCAACAAGTCATTTCACGATCCAGTTCGTGTACAAGTGTTGTCTGATGTTAATTTTTCCATCAACAAAGGAGAATTTGTTTCCCTCACTGGAAAGTCGGGATGCGGAAAATCAACACTGCTCTACATTCTATCAACAATGGACACCGACTATGAAGGTTCATTATTTATAGACCAGGTGGAAATGCCAAAAGGGCAAGAACAGTTTTTGGCGCATATCAGAAATGAAAAAATTGGATTTGTATTTCAGTTTCATTATCTACTCAATGAGTTCGATGTGCTTGAAAATGTGATGCTGCCCGGACTGAAATTAAACAAGTTTGGCAAAGAAGAAATCAGGCAAAAGGCGATGGAAAAACTGAAAATATTGGGGATAGAAAAACTCTACAATAAAAAAGCAAACCACCTTTCTGGTGGAGAAAAACAACGGGTGGCCATTGCCAGGGCATTGATCAACGACCCACATATCATCATGGGAGATGAGCCAACGGGAAACCTCGATAAAAAAAACAGCCACATTGTGCTGGGGATTTTTAAGGAATTATGTGCTGAATTCAAGCAAACATTGCTGATTGTGACTCATGACAACAGTTTTGCAGACCAGACAGACAGGATCATTCGGATGGAAGATGGAAGGATTTTATACTGAATTTGATTAAGGAGCCCCATAAAAAAGGGGTATGACGTTCACTAGCCTGGGGTTTGTTTTAATTTCCCCTCACCTTCTCTCGAAGAGGAAGGTGAGGCTTTTTCTCTTAGGACAGCCTCACCGTCCCCTTCGGGAGACGGTGAGGGGAAGGAAAAGACGAAATATTCACTAGCCTGGGGTTTAAACCCCAGGCTAGTGAATATGAAGGCTATTGAACATGAACCTCTTGCTTTAATTTATAAGTGACCCTTGACTTTTTTCTTTAAAGAGGCCTTATCTTTATCTCAAGCAAAAATTAGCATTTACTCATTCAATCCACTGCATATCCAAGGCATGAAGAATAAAATAGGCATGAACCTCCTCCTATGGGGTACTGAGATCGATGAATCACTTTTCCCAGTGCTAGAAGAAATCAAAAAGGCAGGATATGATGGTGTTGAGATACCGATTTTCGAAACCAACCCTTCACATTGGAAAAGTTGGAGAAAAAAGCTGGATGAATTGGAACTAGATCGAATCGCTGTGACCATCAATGGTCCTGATCATAACCAAATTTCCACTGATCCCATAGCCAGAAAAAATACACTTGAAAGAAATAAGCAAGCATTGGAATGCGCCTCTGTATTGGGTTCTACACTCATGACGGGTCCTTTTCATTCTGCACTGGGTGCCTTCAGTGGAACAAAAGTGAGTGCAGAAGAGAAATCATGGGCTAAAGAAAACTTGCATGCGTTGGCACAGTATGCCGAAACATTGGGCATTACATTGGGATTGGAATACCTCAATCGTTTTGAAAGCTACCTGGTATCTTGTGCAGATGAACTGATTGAGTTGGTGAACGACATCAACCACCCGGCATGCAAAATGATGTTCGACACATTTCATGCAAATATTGAAGAAAAAAACATGGCCACCGCCATCGAAAAAATGGGCGACAGGCTGGTACATGTGCAACTTTCTGAAAACGACAGGGCCACCCTAGGCAGAGGTCATGTAGACTTCCCTCTTGTGCTTCAAGCACTTAAAAACATCAATTACCAAGGCATGATCAGCATCGAAGCCTTCAGCACCAAACTCAGTGCCGCCAACATTTGGCGCAAGATGTTCGATTCTGAAATGCAATTGGTTACAGACAGTTACAACTACATCAAAAGCATACAACATGAAAATTAACATTGCCATCGTAGGCCTTGGATTCGGCTCAGAATTCATACCCATTTACCAGAGACATCCACATACAAACATGTATGCCATTTGTCAACGCAACACAGAAAAACTCAATGCCATTGGCGATGCCTTTGGGATTGAAAAAAGATATTCAGATTATGATGAATTGCTGAAAGACCCTAATGTAGACGCAGTTCACATCAACTCCCCCATTCCAAACCACGCAGAACAATCTCTCAAAGCGCTTTATGCAGGAAAGCATGTTGCCTGCACCGTGCCGATGGCAACAAGCGTAGAAGACTGTATGAAAATTGTTCAGGCCTGCAAGGAAACGGGCAAGAAATACATGATGATGGAAACCGTTGTTTATGCCCGGGAATTCCTGTTTGTAAAAGAACTCCATGAAAAAGGAGAATTAGGGAAAGTTCAGTTCCTGAAGGCATCACACCAACAAGACATGGATGGTTGGCCTGATTATTGGCCTGGATTACCGCCGATGCATTATGCAACGCATTGCGTAGGACCGGTAGCTGGATTGCTGAAACTAGAAGCAGAATATGTTTCATGCTTTGGGTCTGGAACCATCAGGGAGGAGCTTGCTCAAATCCACAATTCACCATTTGCCGTAGAATCTGCCCACATCAAATTTAAAAACAGCGACTTAAGTGCTTGTGTGTACCGTTCGCTTTTTGATGTTGCCAGACAGTACCGCGAAAGTTTTGAAGTCTATGGTTCAAAAAAATCATTTGAGTGGGCGTTGATAGAAGACGAAGAACACGTGCTTCATACCGCAAAACTGCCAGAACACGAAATACCACAAAAAGTAAAAGTGCCTGATTATGCACACCTTCTTCCAGAAGAAATACGCGATTTCACCACCAAGGGAGTTTATGATGTAGCGGAAAATACACACCTCAGCTTCACACAAGGAGCAGGACATGGAGGATCACACCCACATCTTGCACATGAATTTGTGATGGCTCTGATTGAAGACAGGGATCCATTCCCCAATGCTGCACAGTCGGCCAACTGGACTTCTGTAGGAATCCTAGCCCACGAATCAGCCATGCAAGGCGGAAAAATCATGAACCTACCTGACTTTTTTAATATCTAGAAAATTTAGACAATGAAAAAATTATTGCTTGCCATATTCTTACTTTCTACAATAACAATCTTCGCACAAGAAAGCAGAAGACTTGAAATTCTGTTTTTAGGTGATGATGGACACCATCAGCCGATGGAGCGCATACCCACACTGATGGCTGCTTTAGGACCAAAAGGCATCAACTTTACCTATTCAAACAAGTTGGAAGACCTCAATCCAAAAACATTGAACAAATATGATGCCTTGATGGTATTTGCAAACTGGGATTCACTCCCAGCCAATGCAGAAAAAGCATTATTGGATTATGTGGCCTCTGGAAAAGGATTCATCCCGATACACTGCGCTTCGTATTGCTTTAGAAACTCAAAAGAATATGTGAAATTGGTAGGCGGTCAGTTTTGGCGCCATACGATGGATTCAATCACAACACAAACTGTACAACCGAACCATCCCATCATGCAAGGGTTGAAATCATTCACAGGATATGATGAAACCTACCTCCACAGCCAATTGCAGCCAGACAACAATGTGCTAGCTGTGAGGGAAATAAAAGCAGACCAGCGGAAAGACAGGCCAGAGGCGAAAACAGAGCCATATACCTGGACGAGAACACATGGCAAAGGGAAAGTGTTTTATACAGCTTATGGACATGACGACAGAACCTGGTCACAACCCGGATTTCAAGAGTTGATTTACAATGGTATACTTTGGAGCGTAAGTGACAAGGCATTGGCTGTTTATATGGCAAGAAATCCAATGGCTTTTGAATACCGTGCAGCAAAACTGCCAAACTATGAGCAGCGTCCAGGCATACAATACCAACAAATGCCGCTCACACCTGAAGAATCCATGAAACATATCCAGGTTCCAGTGGATTTTAAGTTGGAGATGTTCGCAGCAGAGCCCAATGTGATGCATCCCATCGCCATCAGTTGGGATGAAAAGGGACGCATGTATGTTCTCATCACAAAAGACTATCCCAATGAGCGCAAACCATCAGGAGGAAGTGATTATATTTTGATTTGTGAAGACACAGACAAAGACGGAAAGGCAGATAAGTTCACGAAGTTTGCAGATGGACTAAGCATTCCAACCGGCATGGTTTTCGCCAACGGCGGATTGATTGTATCGCAGGCACCAGACATGCTCTTTTTGAAAGACACAGACGGAGATGACAAGGCAGACCTCAGAAAAACCTTGTTTTCAGGATTCGGCACTGGCGATACCCATGCGGGTCCGTCTAATTTGCATTACGGATTCGACAACTGGATTTGGGGATGTGTAGGATATTCTGGTTATAAAGGCAAATTCCAAGGAGCGGATACACTCGATTTCGGACAGGCCTTCTATCGTTTCAAAGCCGATGGCAGCAAGATGGAATGGATGACAAGCACCTCGAACAATACCTGGGGATTTGCCTTCAATGAAACCAATGATGTATTTGGATCAACCGCCAACAACTCACACGGTTGGTATATGGCCATCCCACACAGCTATTTCAACTCTGTAAACAGGATAGAAAATGGAAGCAGAAGCACAGATACACACAGGGACATGAAACCCATTACTGAAAAAGTGCGTCAGGTAGATGCTTTCGGCGGATTTACAGCAGCAGCAGGGCATAATTTTTATACGGCAAGGTCGTTTCCAAAAAACTATTGGAACAGCATTGCCTTTGTATCAGAACCAACAGGACATATCCTTCATCAGAATAAAATGGTCAAAAAAGGAACAGATTTTTCTGATGCAGAAAGCTTCAACTTGATGGCAGGCGCAGACGAGTGGTTCTCACCTGTTTTTGCGGAAGTGGGACCAGATGGCGCCGTTTGGGTGGCAGATTGGTATAGTTATATCATTCAACACAACCCTGTTCCAAAGGGATACGACAATGGAGATGGAAATGCATATCAGACAGATTTGAGGGACTTTACACACGGAAGAATCTACCGTGTATCGTATAAAGAAGCGGCACCTTATGCACCAATGAGTTTAGCGAGCAGCAATGTAGACGGACTTCTTCAAGCACTTCAGAACAACAACATGTTCTGGAGAATGCATGCACAACGCATGTTGGTAGAAAGAGGACAACTGGATGTTGTTTCGAAATTGATAGCATTGGTGAAAGATTATTCAGTGGATGAAATAGGCATCAACGCTCCGGCCATACATGCACTTTGGACACTCAAAGGGTTGAATGCATTGGATGCAGCCACCATCGAGATTGCGATGAAACATCCATCAGCGGATGTTAGAAAAAATGCCATCAAGGTGATGGATTTCAGTGCAGCTTCCGTTGCGCAAATTGTTTCACACAATCTGTTGAATGATGCAGACCCATTGGTGACGATGAATGCCTTGCTGTTGTTTTCAAAATCACCGTTGAATGCAGATGCTGAAAAGGCATTCTTTGACAGATTGAAAAAATCAACTGAAGCAGACGACCGCTGGTTGCCAGATGCATTCGCATGCGTGCTTACTGCTAATGGAGGCGCATTGTTGAAGAAACAAATTGAGATAGAAGTAAAGATGGGATCAAGCAAATCATCTTCAATGGAAATGATGGATCATAGCAAGCATCAAATGCCGGCAAAAGCAGCAATACCATCCGCAGAAAAAAAATCAGAAGGAATCGACTTGGTGGTAACAGACATCAAAATTGAACCATCCAATCCTGCTGTAAGGGAAAGAATTGCCGTTTCAATTGAAGTGAAAAATCAAGGAACGAAAGACCTAGAAAAAGAAATCCTGATTCCGATGAATGTCCGTTTTGAAGGCATGGGGATGAAGATAGATCAGGTAAGTAAAAATTTCAAAGACGGCATCAAAGCAGGAGAAACTGTTTCCATCAACAAAAACCTGAATGGTCCGTGGGTAGGAACACTCAGCTTTTCATCGGATGTTGTGGGAGAATATAACTTGAATGTATCGGTTGACAACAAAAATGAAATCACTGAATCAAACAAAAAGAACAACACCTTCAATAAGAAAGTGACATTTTCATTACCGGCAAATTTGAATGCATTTTCTATGGAAAGGGCCATCAGAAGTTATGCTTCCGTAGCGCCAGTTGATTCATTGGTTGCATTGCTCAGAAAAGCTGATGCGCTTGATGTCAACGGAAAAAACTCAGTAACAAAAGCCATTTCAGAAGGATGGAACTACAGGAAAAAAGATGTCAAATTAAATGATGCAGACAAGGCATTTTTAACAGGACTTAATAAAACTCCAAATGAAAGGCTTACAAGGGTTTTGATTGCGTGGAACGTGATAGCAGAAACAAAGTTAGCTGCAGACGTAAAAAGCATCAAAATCAGAACCATCAAGGAAGCAATGAAGTTTGATTTAAAAGAATTCACTGTTAAGCCAGGACAAACTGTTGAAATCACTTTTGAAAATCCTGATGCGATGGCACATAATATGGTCATTGTGAAACCCAAGATGATGGCAAAGGTTGGCCAAGCGGGAGACAAGATGATGAAAGACAAGAAAGGCTTGGAAAAAAACTATGTTCCAACCATGCCTGAAGTGTTGTTTTCAACGCCACTGGTAAATCCTGGTCAGACGTATAAGCTGACTTTCAAAGCACCTGAAACAGTTGGTGATTACCCTTATGTGTGTACGTTTCCGGGGCACTGGACGTTGATGAATGGGGTGATGAAGGTGGTTCTTTAAACAGCCAGGGACGAGGGACAAGGGACAGGGGACGAGGGAACAGCCCTGTCATCCTGAATGATTTATAGGGGGACCCTAAAAAAAGGTATGACGTTAAGTAAATAATTTCCCCTCACCTTCTCTCGAAGAGGAAGGTGAGGCTTTTAAACGCTCTATTAATTAAAATGTTAAATTCAATTCATCTATAAACTACAGCGAAGGATTGCAGTCATATAAACATCTATTAACTTAGTCAATACAAAAACTTAAAAAAATTTAGCACATGAAAAAATTATTTTCCCTTTTTGTTGCCTCAATGGCGTTGTTATTTTCTTTGCAAGCACAACCTCCAGGCGGTGGTGATCCAGAGGCCATGAAAGCCCGTATGAAAGAACGTGTAAAACCATTGCTTATTCAACAAGTTGGTGTAAGCGATGCTGAAGCAGATAAGATTCTAGAAATCAATTTCGATTTTCAAACGAAAACAAGAGAATTGAGAATGGATCAGGCACTAAGTGATGATGACAGGAAGAAAAAAATGAAAGAACTAAACGATAACCGTGATAAGAAAGTAAAAGAAATTCCTTTGTCTGATGAAAAGGTGAAAGCAGTAAATACCTTTTATGAAGAGATGAGAAAGAAGCAACAGGAAGCCCGTGGAAACAGAGGGAACTAGAGTTAAATGAGGAATGAAAAATGAAGAGTGTAGAATGAAAAATTAAACAGCCGCTGTTTATAAAACGAAGACCGTCTCAGTAATAAAATGCTGAGGCGGTTTTTTTTGTGATAGTGAATGAGAACTGTAAAGCAAAAAAATAAATCCTGTTTTTCAATAGCCCGGGGTTTAAACCCCGGGCTATTGAATTTTGTAGGTGCACCAACTTCTTTCAAAAGAGACGCCAATAAAGATATCTGTCATGCATTTTTCAATAGCCTGGGGTTTAAACCCCAGGCTATTGAATTTTGAAGGTGCCCAACTTCTTCCAAAAGAGACGCAAATAAAGATATCTGTCATGCATTTTTCAATAGCCTGGGGTTTAAACCCCAGGCTATTGAAAAGAAATCAAACAAAATTTCACCAAAGAAATGTAAATTTAAAATTCAACGTTATGCACCCATTTTTTTATGCCAAAACAGTTATCAAATGAAGCCTAAGTTTAACCGGAGGAAATTTATTCATCGAAGTTCTTTGGCTGCGGTTGGACTAACTTTGTCAAGTTCTTTTTCGGCATCTGTTCATAAACCAGTTAGCAACAGAATTGGAATCATTGGGCTGGACACCTCTCACAGCGTGGCTTTCACAAAATCGCTGAACAGTGCAGACGCAGATCAAAAATACAAAGGCTTCAAAATCGTAGCAGCTTATCCAAATGGAAGTGCAGACATTGAATCGTCTGTAAAACGCATACCAGGTTATATCGAAGACGTAAAAAAATTGGGTGTCGAAATTGTTTCTTCCATCGATGAATTGTTGAAAAAGGTGGATTTCGTGCTGCTTGAAACCAATGATGGCAGGCCTCATCTAGAGCAGGCATTTCAAGTAATGAAAGCAGGCAAACCGCTGTTTGTTGACAAACCAGTAGCATCTTCGTTGAGCGACGTAATTGCCATGTACAGCCTTTCTGAAAGCACAAAAGTTCCCTTCTTTTCAAGTTCCTCCCTAAGATATATGGAAACGGCACAAGAAGTGGCATCAGGCAAAATTGGTACCGTTCTAGGTGCTGATTGTTTTAGTCCAGCCACCATTGAAAAAACGCATCCCGACCTATTTTGGTACGGCATCCATGGCGTGGAAATCCTCTATACGGTTATGGGTACCGGTTGTAAAGATTTGTCAAGAACATCTACTGAACATGCAGATGTGGTGGTTGGCAGATGGAATGATGACAGGATTGGCACATTCAGAGGGACAAGAAATGGAAAGCACGATTATGGTGGAACGGCTTATGGTGAGAAAGGGAATATGGTGCTAGGACCATTCAAAGGATACGACAACTTGCTCGACCATATCATATCATTTTTTAGCACGGGCAACATTCAAGTAAATCCAACAGAAACAATCGAAATATATACCTTCATGGAAGCGGCAGACGAAAGCAAAAGGCAGGGTGGAAAGTCCGTTAAACTAGAGGATATTAAGCAAAAACACACAAAATTAGCCGAGCAAAAATTAAAGAAACTAAACCCATTGCCATGAGTTCATCAAGAAGAAATTTCATTAAAAAAACCGGCACTGCAGCCGCAGTTGTTTCGATTGGAGGCATACTTCCCGGATTTTCTGCAAGTCAGTATAAAAACATCATCGGCTCCAATGAAAAAATCACGGCAGCTTGCATGGGCGTAAATAGCCGTGGACTTGCAGTTGGTTCGAATTTTGCGTCACAGAAAGAATGTGAAGTTATGTATGTATGTGATGTTGACTCAAGGGCGGCCGACAAATGCGTTGATGCCATTGAAAAAATTCAACAAAAAAAACCAAAGGCTGAACCCGATTTCAGAAAAGCGTTAGAAGATAAAAACCTTGACGTGCTGATAGTAACAGCACCAGACCATTGGCATGCACCAGCAGCAATTCTAGCTTGTGCAGCAGGAAAGCATGTTTATCTCGAAAAACCATGCAGTCATAACCCCAACGAAGGTGAAATTCTCGTTAAGGCAGCTAATAAACACAAACGTGTGCTTCAAATGGGCAATCAACGCCGCTCTTGGCCCAATGTAGCTGCAGGAATTGCTGAGGTACATGCCGGCGCTATTGGAAGGCCATATTACGCCAAAACCTGGTACACAAACAACAGGGCCTCGATTGGTATTGGCAAAGAGGTAGAAGTGCCGTCTTGGCTCAATTATGACCTCTGGCAGGGTCCTGCACCTCGCATGGCCTACAAGGATAACCTCATTCATTACAACTGGCATTGGTTTTGGAACTGGGGAACCGGAGAAGCCTTGAACAATGGCACGCACATGGTTGACTTGGCCCGTTGGGGCTTGGGCGTAGAATATCCAACAAGGGTTAACTCATCTGGAGGAAGGTACCGCTACCAAGACGATTGGCAGACACCAGATACCCAAGTAATCAACCTCGAATTTTCTAACAATACCATGATCTCTTGGGAAGGCAGAAGCTGTAATGGAAAATCTACAGAAGGAAGCAGTGTCGGCATCATATTTTATGGAGAAACAGGATCCTTGCTCATTGAAAGTGGTAATTCATACAAGATATTCGACCTCAAAAGCAAATTGATCAAAGAAGTAAAAAACAACTTTGTGGTTGATGCACGAAACCTTGCAGACCCTGCACAGGAACTGGATGCCTTGCACATCCAGAACTTTTTTGATGCGATAAAAAAAGGCAGCAAGCTGAATTCAGATATTGTGGGCGGACACCAAAGCACCTTGTTGGTGCAGCTTGGAAACATCGCCCAAAGAACAGGAAGAACGCTGAATACAGATCCTACAAACGGTCACATACTAAACGACAAAGAAGCCATGAAACTGTGGAGCAGGGAATATGAAAAAGGCTGGGAACCTAAAATTTAAGTTTCAAGATGACAAGTAAAATATCACAACGTCTTTACTCCCTTGATGCATTGAGGGGCTTTGATATGTTTTGGATCATTGGAGGTGAAGAGATATTCCATTCGATGTCTGAAATCACCCACCATCCATTCTGGGTAGGACTTTCAGCGCAATTTGAACATCCAACTTGGAATGGATTCACGGCATACGACCTCATCTTCCCATTGTTCATTTTCTTAGCAGGGGTTTCAACACCCTTTTCTGTAGGAAGGTCCTTGGATGAAGGAAAAAGTAAAACCAATTTGATGTGGCGTGTTATCAAACGGGGGATGATACTGGTAATACTTGGAATGATTTATAACAATGGCTTACAAATAAGGCCTGTAGCGGATTTCAGGTTCATGAGCGTACTCGGAAGAATTGGAATTTCCTACATGCTTGCCAACATTATCTATCTCTATACAAAAGAAAAAACACAAATCATTTGGTTTGGCGGATTGCTGATTTTTTATTGGATTCTCTTGAAGTTCACGTCTGCACCGGGTTTCCCGATGGGAGATCTAACTGAACCAGGAAATTTTGCATCGTATGTAGACCGTACAATTTTACCAGGAAAACTGTCAAGGGGCATTCATGATACGGTAGGATTTTTCAACAACATTCCCGCGATCAGTTCCGCATTGGCAGGAATCATCACAGGAAATTATCTCAAAAAAAATGCTAGCTCCGCTTCAAAAAAAGCAGGCATGATGGCCATTGCAGGTATTATTTCCTTGGTCATCGCTCAAATTTGGAACCTCGATTTCCCTATCAATAAAAATCTATGGTCGAGCTCATTTGTGATGCATACAGTAGGATTCAGCCTGTTGCTTTTTTCGCTATTCTACTTTATCATTGATGTGTTAGGTCATAAAAAATGGGCATTCTTTTTCAAGGTTATCGGGATGAATTCAATCCTGATTTATATGTCAGGGAAAGTAATCAACTGGTCATACGCAACCAAAGGATTTTTTCAATGGGTGGGTGATATTACAGGAGACCCCTACAATGTACTATTCATGGCGCTTTGCGCGATATTGGTAAAATGGATTTTCCTTTACTTCCTTCATCAAAAAAAAATATTTTTAAAAATCTAACAAGGGTTGGGTTATATTCAACATCATGAACATACAAATAGAAAAGAACGCACAAAGCCTTGGCATTGTGTCTGGAACATTGGCTGCAAATACAATACGAAAAGCTATTGCAGAAAATGGTGAAGCAAACATCATTTTAGCAACAGGTGCCAGTCAGTTTGAAACATTGCAACAACTCATAAGTGAAGAGGGAATTGACTGGAGTAAAGTGACCATGTTTCATTTGGATGAATACATAGGGTTGCCGATTAGTCACGATGCAAGTTTCAGAAAATACCTGATCGAACGTTTTGTTGAAAAAGTTCCGGCATTGAAAGAAATTCATTTGATTGACGGTGAAAATGATCCTGAAGTTGAATGCAAGAGATTGGGGGAATTGATATCCAAGGTATCGATAGACATAGCCTTTGTTGGCATCGGGGAAAATGGACATCTCGCATTCAACGACCCACCTGCAGATTTCGATACAGAGAAGCCATATATCGTTGTTGACCTTGACGAAGGATGCAGGAAACAACAGTGGGGTGAAGGTTGGTTTGAAACACTTGAAGAAGTGCCGAAACAAGCCATCAGCATGTCTATCAAGCAAATCATGAAAACAAAACATTTGTTATGCACAGTGCCTGATGAAAGGAAATCAGCTGCTGTAAAAAACTGTCTTGAAAATGAAGTAAGCAATCTTTATCCTGCCAGTATACTACAACTTCATCCAAACTGCAACATCTTGTTGGATGAAAATGCCGCTAGTAAATTGAAAAAATAACGTATGACAAAAACGGTTGAAGTTAGCTCGCTTTCGAAAAGAGATACCCAGATATCAATCCTGATTATTGGCATGTTGTTTTTTGTGTTTGGATTTGTTTCTTGGGTGAATGCAATCCTGATTCCCTATTTTAAAATCGCGTGTGAACTGACACATTTCAAGGCCTACCTTGTTACGTTTGCTTTTTATATTTCATATTTTGTGATGTCTGTTCCATCTTCCTTTTTATTGAAAAAAACGGGGTTCAAAAAAGGGATGATGATTGGTTTTTTGTTGATGTCATGCGGAGCATTCATCTTCATACCTGCAGCAATGACGCGCACGTTTGAAATATTTCTGGTAGGATTGTTCACCATTGGTGCTGGCTTGGCAATTTTACAAACCGCTGCCAATCCATACATTACGGTTTTAGGTCCACAAGAAAGTGCAGCCCAACGCATCAGCATCATGGGAATTTGCAACAAAGGTGCCGGCATTATTGCACCCCTGCTTTTTGCGGCAGTTGTGTTAAAGGCCACAGACACCAACCTTTTTGCGCAACTCGCTACGATGAATGAAATGCAAAAAGCCAGCGCGTTGGATGAGTTAATCCAACGTGTAATTGTGCCTTATGCGATCGTTGGAACGGTGCTTTTTCTACTTGGATTGTTGGTGAGGTTTTCACCGCTTCCAGAAATCAATACCGAAAAAGAAAGCGAAGAAATTGCATCCGCAAATGCAAACAAAAAAAGCATATTCGAATTTCCTCACCTGATATTAGGGGCATTGGCCATATTTCTTCATGTAGGTACTCAGGTTGTTTCAATTGATACAATCATAGGTTATGCCAATTCAATGGGACTCACATTGATGGAAGCAAAGGCATTTCCTTCCTACACGCTCGCCGCCACGATTTGTGGATATCTCATTGGCATCGTCACCATCCCCAAATACATCAGTCAAGTTAATGCACTAAGAGTTTGCACCATACTTGGTTTGACATTAACCCTGTTAATCATTTATACGAAGGGAGATGTAACCATCCTCGGCCATAAAACGGATGTATCCATTTGGTTTGTGGTATTGCTCGGACTTGCCAATTCATTGGTCTGGGCGGGCATTTGGCCCTTGGCATTAGACGGATTGGGAAAATATACAAAACTCGGAGCATCTATCATGATCATGATGCTCTGTGGAAATGCCATCATGCCGCTGGTTTATGGATACCTAGCAGATATTGTAGATGTAAGACATGCCTATTGGATGCTATTCCCATGCTATCTTTACCTTGTATTTTATGCAGTATTTGGACACCGTATTAGAAGATGGAGTAGGAAATAAACATGGAAAGAAAAATTAAAATCACCAATGGCAAGGTCATTCTAACCGACAGGATAATTCCATATGGCACAGTGTTGGTGGAAAATGGAATCATCTTAGGTGTAGAAGAAGGCAATGTTGAGTTTCCAAATGCATTGGAAATTGATGCAAAAGGAAATTATATTTCACCAGGATTTATTGATATCCATGTTCATGGAGGAGGTGGACATGATTTCATGGATGGTACTGAAGAGGCATTTTTGAAAGTTGCTGAAATACACGCCCAGCATGGCACTACCTCAATCATGCCAACAACTCTCACTGCAGAAAAAGCGGATATTTTACATACGCTAGACATCTATGAGCAGGCAAATATAAATAACAAGAAAGGCGCTTCGTTTATAGGCCTGCATCTTGAAGGTCCCTATTTTTCGATGGAACAACGGGGTGCCCAAGATCCCAAATACATTCGAGATCCAGAACCAGCGGAGTACATGGAAATACTTTCGCATTCCACATCCATCAAAAGGTGGAGCGCAGCGCCAGAAAGAAAAGGAGCTATTGAATTTGGGAAGATCCTTTGCGAGAGAGGCATCCTTCCATCTATGGCACATACAGACGCAATTTATGAAGAAGCCAAAAATGCATTCGACAATGGTTATACCTTGCTGACGCATTTTTATTCTGCCATGTCGGGCGTAACAAGAAAAAATGCATACCGTTATGCTGGCGTGATAGAAGCAGGATATTTGCATGATGCACTCGATGTAGAAATTATTACGGATGGCATTCATTTGCCGGCACCATTGTTAAAACTCATTTACAAAATAAAAGGAGCTGATCATACAGCCTTGATAACAGATGCCATGCGCGGTGCAGGCATGCCTGAAGGAGAAAGTATTTTGGGAAACATCAACAATGGCATCAAGGTAATCCTTGAAGGCGGCGTTGCCAAGATGCCCGACAGAAGCTCGTTTGCAGGCAGTGTGGCATTGGCAGACAGGCTCGTAAGAACGATGATAAACATGGGAGAAGTGCCGCTTGTAGATGCGATTAAAATGATCACGGCAACACCGGCAAGAATCATGAAACTAAATGACAAGATAGGCAGTTTAAAAAAGGGAATGGATGCAGATATCCTTGTTTTTAATCAGGATATTGAAATGCAATCAATCTTCATCAAAGGAAATCAGGTGAAATAATGATCAGAAGATTTCTCTTTTCAATCATCCTCATATTATTTTTCGAAAAGAGCCATTCACAATCGTTGGCGACTAATAAAAATAACCAAGATCCCTTTTTAGTGATTCTTGGAACCCTTCAGGATGGAGGTTCTCCACATATTGGGTGCGAGAAAGAATGCTGCAAAAATATTGACAGCAGTAAGAAAGTTGTTTCGCTGGGTTTGGTCGACAAAGCATCAAAAAAACAATTTATTGTAGAGGCGAGTCCAGACATAACATCACAAATAAAAATACTCAATGAATTTTCTGGAAATAAAAATCCCGTTGATGGAATATTGCTTAGTCATGCGCACATAGGACATTATAGCGGATTGATGTATTTGGGAAAAGAAGCAAAAAACGCCTCAAATATTCCTGTGTATGCGATGCCAAGGATGAAATCATTTCTTGAAAACAATGGGCCATGGAGCCAGCTCGTCAACTTAAAAAACATTCAAATCAGCGGATTGTCAAATAAGGAAAAAATTTCGTTAACCGATAAGATCAGTGTGATACCTTACCAAGTTCCACACCGTGACGAGTATTCAGAAACGATTGGATTTAAAATAATTGGACCAAATAAAACAGCCTTGTTCATTCCAGACATTGATAAATGGGAGAAGTGGGAAATGAAGATTGTTGAAATGATGAAAGAGGTCGACTATGCGTTTATCGACGGAACATTTTGGGATCCGGCAGAAGTGAACAACAGAAACATCGCAGAGATACCACATCCATTGGTGAAAGAAAGCATGTTAAAGTTCAGCCAACTTCCAGCGGTCGAAAAAAATAAAATCTGGTTCATACACTTAAACCATACCAATCCCTTGCTCAATTCATCATCGAAAGAATATCAGGAGCTCATCGGTAAAGGGTATCATGTTGCAGCCATCAAACAAGTTTTCCCTTTGTAGGCAATTCATTGATATTTCGTTAACAAGGATTGGTCTATTTTTGCATGATAACAATCATATACTATGAAATATTTTCTACTCATTGCTAGCTTTCTGATTTTAAATGCAGCAAGTGCACAAACCATCAAGGGATTGCTTAACAAAGCCAAACAAGCAGCTGGAGTGAATGCAGGTTCTTTGAGCAATGACGACATCATTGCAGGACTAAAAGAAGCCTTGGCCACCGGCGCTGAAAAAGGAACAGCGATTCTTTCAAAGGAAAACGGATTCTTTGGCAATGAACTGATGAAAGTACTTCTACCACCAGAAGCACAGAAAATAGAAAAAACACTGCGCGGAGTGGGATTGGGCAAGCAAGTTGATGATGCTATTTTGACGATGAACAGGGGCGCTGAAGACGCGTGTAAACAAGCAGCACCAATTTTCACCAATGCCATCAAGCAAATGAGTGTAACGGACGCCATTGGAATCTTACGTGGAACAGATACGGCAGCAACAGGATATTTGAGAAGCAAAACCACTGTGGCATTAGCAGATGCCTTCAGGCCTGTTATTGCATCATCTCTTGAAAAAGTAGGGGCAACCAAATACTGGACCACGATGGTTAACTCATACAACAAATTCAGCTTGCAAAAAATCAATCCAGATCTTATAGGATATGTAACAGAAAAAGCCCTTCAGGGAATGTTTACACAAATAGCAACAGAAGAAAAAAACATCCGCAAAGACCCGCTTGCAAGAACTTCAGAACTGTTGAAAAAAGTATTCGCTAAATAAGCACAAATAAGGAGGTGAAAATCACCTCTTTTTTTTGTTTATTCACGGCTGTTTTAGGTTAAATTAACTAGATAAAAGAGCTTAAAATACAGCTGTAAGACGTAGGAAAACCCCTTTATTATTTTGATTTCGAATATAGTTTTACAAAAAAATTATATGGAAGTAAATAAAGAAGGTCTTAAAAAATGGCTCAAAGAAAAGGCAAGAATTGAAAAATTACTTTGGGAGGGATATAGAGAAGATCCACAGGGTTTAATAGAAGGTTTTCATGACAACCGTGTCTTCCAAATCTTGTTTCATGAAGTTTATGAAGCGCTTGAAAATCTAGACAGAAGCCTTTTTACCAAAGAGCAACTTAAGCAATTCGATGAAGTTATGGCAGAAAGAAAAGCAATGGGCAACGATAGATGCATAACATTTACCATAAAGGGGCTCAGTAAAGAACATGCTGAAGAAATATTAAGGTACAATGGAATAACATCAGAGTGGTCCATTAATAATAATTAATTCAAGGGAAATCCAGAAGCGTAAATTATCTTTTTATTAAAAAAAATGTACGATATTTTAAACCCTTAAAATATTGTACATTCATTTTTTAATAGATATAATATGAAACGTAGGCATTTTATTCAGAACATTTCTTTGGCCGTTTTTCTTGCAAATGGAAAAACCTTGCTTGCATCAGATTTGAGTGAATTTGGAAAGAAAAAATTAGCATTGCGTTTTGTGGTTGCATCAGATGGGCATTACGGACAACCAAAGACAACCTACAGAGATTTTTTCAGCACAGCAGTTTCTCATATCAACGATGTTCATGAACAAAAAAGGTTTGATTTTGGCGTTATCAATGGAGATATTATCCATGACAATGTACAATTTTTAGATGATGCAAAAAGAGCCTTAGACAAATTACGTTTTCAATATTATGTGACCAAAGGAAATCATGACATCGCAAGTCCAGAACTCTGGGAACATACTTGGAAGATGCCATTGAACTTTGATGTTGTTATAAAGAATAATGTGTTGCTTTTCGGCAACACTTCAAATGAAAAAGGTGAATACCTCCCTCCAGATATGCCATGGCTTTCGGCCAAATTGAAGGAGCACAAAAATGCAGAAAACATATTTTTATTTTTACATATTCCCCCTATCAAATGGACAGCCAATGCCATTAATTCTACAGAGTTTCAAGAATTGGCAAAACAACATAAAAACATCAAAGCTGTTTTCCACGGACATGAACATGACCAAGACAGCGTAAAGTGGCAGGATGGGATTCCCTATTTATTTGACAGTCATTTCGGTGGAAATTGGGGAACAGATTACAAAGGATACCGCATAGTGGAATTGTATAAAGATGGCTCGATGCTCACATACATCATGAACCCTACAGAAAAAATGAACGAATTAAATATCCAAAAGCAAGTTTAACACAATTGGATATTTCAGTTGGAAACATTTTCTTGATTGAGTTGTTGTTATTTTAAATTCAATATAAATGAAATCAATCATGTTCATTGCGATATCCCTTTTGGTGCTTTTTGTCATTTTACAATCTTTTACTGCCATGTCGGTCAACAATACAGAGAACCAGCCATATTCCGTTGTATTGAAGGAGAAGGAATTTGAAGTGCGGTTCTATCCTGCAACTACAATTGCGACCATCAATTCAAGTGCCAAATCTTATAAGGAGCTGTCTGGATCAGGGTTTAGAAAACTGGCAGGGTATATTTTTGGTGGAAACGAAACAGATACGAAGATAGCCATGACATCCCCTGTACACATGGATATCAACGATACGATGTCTTCCATGAGCTTTATCATGCCCTCCAAGTACAACAGTGACAATCTTCCCAAACCAAACGATCCGAATGTAATCATCAAAAAAACGGAAGATGAGTATGTGGCAGCAATCAACTTCGGTGGCTATGCTTCAGAAAAGGACATGAAAACATATTCAACAAAGTTGGCAGAGTTGCTGAAAGAAAAAGGAATTGCCACTATTGGAAACTACAGGTATCTTGGTTACAATCCACCATACCAAGTTGTGGGAAGAAAAAATGAGATAATTGTTGCAGTAGAATGGAAATCAGAAAAAAAATAAATGAATTAGCATGAAGATTATTTCAAAAATCATTCGATATTTCATTCTACCCTTGTTTACAATCGTTGCAATTGCTTTGGTAATACTTGCAGAGAAGGACATACCAAGAGAAAAACTCAAACCAATTTATACAAACACCTCATCACATTTCATGCCATTGATGGGAATGGAAGTGCATTATCGTGATGAAGGAAACATGCAGGATAGTACCCCGTTAATCTTGATTCACGGAATGTCATCTTCCCTGAACACATGGGATAGCTTAGTCGTTTTAATGAAAGACAAGAAGAGGTTAATAAGCATCGACTTGCCCGGATTTGGATTAACTGGTCCAAACCCTGAAAACAAATATGGATTCGATTACTATACTCAATTTTTAGATTCATTTTTAATAAAACTTAAGGTAGAAAAATTTATGTTGGCTGGAAACTCAATGGGAGGAGGCGTTTCATGGCATTATACCCTTGCCCATCCTGAAAAAGTAAATCAACTCATCTTAATAGATGCAGTTGGATACCAAGGGAAAAAAGGGAAAGGATCACTTGGTTTCAAACTAGCCTCAATGCCCATCGTAAATAATTTGTTGCTTTATATCACACCAAAATTTTTAATTAAAAAAAGCTTAGAGACGGTATATGTAGATCAAACAAAAATTACTGAAAAAGAGATTGACAGATACCACGACCTTACCATTGCAGAAGGAAATAGAAAAGCAGCCTTGTCGATTTTCAAAAATGGTTTTACACAAGAACCTGAAAAAATCAATTCAATAAAAACGCCTACGCTGATTATTTGGGGAGATAAAGACCAACTCATAACGGTTGACAATGCCTATCTATTTCAGAAAAATATCAAAGACAGCAAACTTGAAGTGTTGAAAAATGTTGGACATGTTCCCATGGAAGAAGTGCCTAAAACTGTTTCAACGTTAATTTTCGACTTCATAAAATAAAAAGACCTGACAACAAATCACTTTGAAGAAAAATCAGTTTTATCAGTGATTTAGATCATTCATATCAGAGACATGAGTTGTTATTTTCGATTTTTCAATGTCTGGAAAATGAACAAAATAATAACATTGCTGACCTTCTTTTTGATAATTGGGAAGCTTCTCTATGCTCAAATACCGCCAGGACACGATAATTTCAGGAGAGATTTTCATCCAAGCAGAGGTCGTGGCCACAGCAATGTTGCGGTTTACACTGTCATTGGTGGTGTTGGATGCTTGCTTGCACCAGGATTCCAATTCAGCAGTGGCGTCGGTTTTGGAGTTTCAACCTATAGTACTGGGAGCGCCGATGCATTTTTTATCGCGGCTGGTGTAGTGCTTATTGGAATCAGTGTTGCCCTCTTGATTGCCAATCAACGAAATAAAGCTAACGCTTCAACGATCAGTCCACTCATCAAATACGAAAAATATCCACTCCTTGTAAAAGGATTGGCCCATTCGCCAGGATTTCCTGCCATCGGCGTAAAGGTTTCATTCAAGTAAGTAAATGCTGTTAGTATGCCTAAGAAGGAATTGCAGGCATAAAATTACCTTAACCACCATCAGGTGCATCTTTGCTTGCATTTTAAATACAAGAAGACTATCCCCAATTACAACATTTTGCATTGAGCAGCGATTTGATTAATTTAGTAATCTTAGGAGGCCGCTATTTAACAAGGGTTCCAAATACTCAAAAATCAACACATGAAACTTCTCGCATCAATTCTTTCAATTTTTCTTTTCACTGGAATCTCATATTCACAAGACATGAAAACCTTTAAGTTGTACAAACCAACAGAAAATGCAGACTCTGCTTTAAATGTTGTGATTGAAAAGGCTGGCAAAGAAGGGAAACATGTATTTGTTCAAATTGGCGGAAACTGGTGTGTTTGGTGCGCGAGGTTTAATGAGTTTGTAACAAAGGATGCGCAGCTCGATTCAGCTGTCAATAAAAATTATATCGTTTACCACCTCAATTACAGTCCAGAAAACATCAACAAGTCCGTCATGGCTCGTTTCAGCTACCCACAACGTTTTGGATTTCCTGTTTTTATTGTGCTTGATGGCAAGGGCAAGCAACTGCATATTCAGAACAGTGCATATCTTGAACTAGCTAAATCATACAACAAAGAAAGGGTGTTGGAGTTCTTCGATCATTGGAGTCCAAAGGCCCTTGACCCTGCCCAGTACAAGAATTATTAAGCTTCCCACCCAGTATCTTTTAATGCAGGGTCATCTTCTTTTTTGAGGAAATCTGAGTCAAGTGCAGCACCCTTTACTTCAGCGGCTATTAATGCATCATCAGAAACCATGTTGATTGGTTCGCTCCATGAAGTGGAAACATCGTTGTTGGCGGGGTTTGACAATGAGTTATAGCATGAAATGATTGACCACCTTGGCTTATCGCTCAAGTTAGCTTCACTCCTATGAAGTGTATTGCTGTGAAAACACAATGCATCTCCAGGCTCCAACTCTACGTAAACATGCTCCATGCTTTTCAGTGCAAGGTTTACCATAACCATGTCTGCACCAACTTGCTCGCCAGCGAATCCATGATTTACCCTACCCATTTTATGAGAACCTTTGATAACTTGAAGGCAACCGTTGGATTGGTTTGCTTCAGTAAACGCTACCATGATGCTTACCAACTGATCTGGATATAAAAACTGGTTTTTATACCAATAGCCATAGTCTTGATGCCACTCCCAGGCCCCACCAATCTTTGGTTCTTTTTGCATGAGCTTGGAATGAAAGTGACAAACAGGCGAATCACTGTCTAACAGTTTTGTTGCAGCATCAACCATTCTCTCGCTTCTCAGCATCATGCTGTATACATCCTCACCTGGCGTAAACCAAAGCGTGAGTTTCGAGTTTTTTCCTGTCTGGTCACGCACGTCCTGCGCATTGCTTTTTAAAACATTGTCTGATACGGCAATATCATAAAGTTTCTTCACCTCATCAGTTGAAAAAAACTTTTTTAAAATGACATATCCATCTTTATGAAAAGCTTTTACTTGATCCTCGTTAATATGATAGGCCATAAGAAATATTTTAATCTTTTGTGGTCACTAAATTCGAGAAAAAACTACAAACCATCATCTTAGTCATTGCCCATAAAGTATACTTTTTTAGCATTTGCCATAACACCGAAAAGTTCAACTCAATGAATGTTGAAACTTAAGCCTTCTCCCCTCCCATTTGTGAAATGATGTTGTTGACCTCGGTTTCTGTTGAACGCAATTTATCCTGACATAGTTTGATAAGCATAGATGCAGTCTTGACTTTTTCAGCCAACACATCAACTGAAACTGTCTCTGATTCTATTTCATTTGCTATTTCGGCTAATTGCCTGTAAGCCTCTTCATAACTCAATTTTTCTGCCATATCTTATTTTTTTGTTTTAATTGTTGCGGACATTTCAGCGTCTTTCATAACAATCGTTACTTCATCATTCAACGCTATTACCTTTGCGGATGACACCAGCTGACCTTTGTATTTCAGCATCGCAAAACCCATCTCCAAAATTTTCTCGGGTCTGGACATGTTAATTATTTTCTTGAGGTGTCCCAAATAGCCTTTTGCATTTTTCAAATACATCTTTGTATATGATTGGATATTTTTATCCAGATTTTCAATTTCATGCAGTTGCTGCGAAACGATGATTATAGGCTTCGTGCAAATTTTTTGTGACATGTTTTGAAGCATGGATTTCCTGTTGAACAAGACTGTTTTTGATTGTCCGGTTATGACCTGCTTGTATTGCACCAACAAATCCTTGTTCATCGTAATTACATTCCGTGCTTCCTCTCTGATGCGGGAGTTTACATCATTCAATTTCTTGTTTCGATTAGACAACAGCTGTTGCACTTTAATTACAATTGACTGCTGAAAATGCACGAGTATGTCTTCAAACCTTTTGTTGTGTGCGAGAATAAATTCAGCGGATTTAGTAGGGGCATTGGTACTTGTATGTGCCATCAAGTCGGCGATGGTAGTATTTTTTTGGTGTCCAATTCCGGTGATGATGGGAATGGGAAATTTTGCAATGGCCTGTCCCACGTAGTAGTTGTCAAATATCAGGAAATCAGTATCAGATCCACCTCCCCGTGTAATCACAACAACGTCGTATTGTATGCCAGACTTAAAAACATCGATTAGTTTCTGACGCATTTTCTCTGCATGATTATCCCCTTGAACCTGCGTAAAATAGTCATCAACTTTGAACCTAAACCCATGTTGATTTTTTTCTAACGTATACTTGAAGTCTTCCAAACCAGCCGAACTACCTGAAGAAATTACAGCAATGTGCTGGATTACAAGAGGTAGTTTCAATCGTTTGTTTTTTGTCCAATAGGCCCCATTCTCTATTCCAATAAACCCGGAATTTTGTTCAACCAGCAGGCGAATGTTTTCCCTTCGTTGCTTTTCAATCATTCCCAAGGTGAAATTAGGGTCTATGTCCATTACCTGCAGCTGGAGTCCATACACAGGATGAAACTCAATGATGACATTGACAAGCACCTGGATGTTGTTGCTGAATTTTTGTCCTGTTATCTCTTCAAATTGTTTAATTTTTTGTGCCCCTGAACCCCAAGATTTTGTGGAAAATTTTGCTAAGATGTTGTTGGTATTGGTGTCTTTTTCAACCAGTTCGAAGTAGTGGTAATTTGTTGCTGCTTTGAATACGTGGTTGGTGATATCTGCCATTACCCAAAAGGAAATGGTTCTAAATGAGTTATCAAGGACTTCCTTAATTTTTAAAGAAAGTTGTGAGAGTCGGATGGGTTGTGGGTTAGCTGACATTTACAAGAGTTGTTGTAGGGCTAAGTTAGTAACTTTTAATGCATGTAGCGCAAAATCTAAAATATCTGAATGTTGAAATAAAATGTTGTTGGACTAACCATTTCTATTTGAAAATTCTTTTATCAAAAGGGAATTTCTCATTTGATAAAATCTTGATTCGTGTGAAATCAATGTGATGCGGATTAATGACAATATTAAAGTCTCCTTGCGTAACTGCTGACGGAATTTCTAATATGCAATATTTATTATTATTGATAAAAGTGTCACCTATCGTTTGCGTATTTTGGGGATGAGGGAACGCATTCCAATCCTTAGGCAAGTCTGTTAATTGTAATCGTTGCAACGGGATATCGTCTGGAATAAATATTGTTGTCATCATGTAATCAATTGGCAGTGTTGCTAAGGTAAAGTGAACGGCAACTTCAGCCATGGCTAACGATCTATTGGAAGCTGTATAAATTATTTCAACGCCAGCTGAATTCCACCTTGCTCCTTTAATAGCTGCACCTTTCCCAGAAAGAGTATTTGCAAATTTTTCCCTTGATAGCCTGTAAACCTGCATTAAACTAAAATTCCGTAGTTAATTCTCGTTAATTCACTCATAACCATTTCTTTACCATAAGAATCCTTTAATAATTCGATTGGCTTTAGATTACCCAATGAAAAATTTGGGGTATCTAGCCAAAGCTTAAACTTTTTCATATCACCAAATACATCCAATCCAATATTTGTCACTTCCGCCATTTCAATAATTTTTTCAGATTGAATAGGCCTGAAATTCTTAGAAGATTGTTTGTAACGATGCAATGATTTAGTTGACATTTCTAGAATTTGAGCCCAATCATTCTCATTAAAAGGGCTGTGTTGCTGAATCAAATTAAAAAATGAATAAGGAATTCCTTCTCTAATAATTTGAATTATTAACATTTTATTTGACAAAAATTCTGAGTATGTGAGGTTCTTTTTGGAATACAAAAATCGTTTGTCAACCTGTGAATGTTTGACAATTACTGCAATAGCCCGATCAAGTTTTTGTGTGATATTTATATCTGCGGTCATATACAAACTTTTGACATTTGTCTACAAAATTAAGACAAATTTCCTAAATGTAATTCAATATAGCCTTGTGCTGAAGAAAGAGTAAGCTATAAAAATTATATCATGCCACATAAGTCCCCATTCAATACACATTCAACTCAGTCCGAGCCCTGGTTATGGCGGTATAAAACCACTTTTTATCATTGATGCCAAAGGTATTGACATATACCTTTTCCCACTCACCGCCCTGTGCTTTCTGGCAAGTGATTGCATAGCCATAACCCAATCTCAGAGCACCCACATACATGTCGTCTTCGGGCTTGCCGCTTTTTACATAGCCTTTGTTCTTCTTAAATCGCTCTGCACGAAATATATTTTCCTTGTTAAAAGGAACCTTCCCGTCTGGAGCCAACAAGGCATCCACCAATATATAATCTTCGATGATTTGCATGGTTCCATCCAATTTTGGTGCCCTTATCTTTATTGGCACAAAATGCAAGCCACCTACCAGTTCAACCCTAGACAAGTTTATCTCCTCCACCAACACATGGTCTCCATTGTACAATACATTATCGTCTCGCTTCCAATTCTGGAGTACGATGAGTAAATCATTGTTTTCAATGATTTGAAGTTCTGGTCCGAAGATATTTTTTCTAACAAGGTCATTAAACATTCTATTCGCCTTGTGCGATCTTCCAATTGTAATGGAATGATCGAGGTTGTCAGGAGAAAATTCGCTGGCAAAAACCTCAGCGGCGGCCCATACATTTCTGTGGCGCATGGCATTGATTTCAGGCATGGGCAATTTACTGTCGTCAATGGATTTCCTGATGTCCACCGCATTTTTCAAGATATAACTGCCGTCTTCTACGCGCTTGACTTCAGTGAGGTAATGAAACTCCCCTTTGAGCTTGTAGGTTTTCTTGAGATAAGCTGGATCGAGTGCCAATGAAATTTCTTCATCAAATGGAGGCAACTGATTCCGATCACCCAACAATACAATCTTGTTTTTTGTATTGCCGTTTCGCACATACTTCACAAGATGATTCAACAACGAGTCATCGGTTTGAAACATCTCGTTGGTATTACCTGAATTCATTCCTCCAATCATGGAGGCTTCGTCTATTATAAACACAGTATAATCCTTGCTTTTGTTGGGCCTGAGCTTCCAGTAGACTGATCCTGTCTCCTTGTTGGATTCAGGCGTGTAAATCATGGCATGAATCGTATTTGACAAGCTCTTTGTTTTCTTCCCCAATATCCGCGCAGCGCGACCAGTGGGAGCTGCAATTTTAAAAGGGACCTCATTGGCATTCAAGTACCCTACCAATGCAGCAGTAATCGACGTTTTACCGGTACCGGCTGCGCCTGATAAAATAAAAAAATTATCCTTATTGCCCTTGTCAACAAATTCTGCCAAGGCTTCCAATGATATTTTTTGTTCATCCGTTGGCGTATCAAATTGCAGGTACTCTAAGATTTTTTTGCCTTTGTTCATAATCACCATTCAATCCCCTTTCAAGAATTTCATCAAATAACATATTAAAAAAATTAGCCAAACTGTTGTTTCAACCATCAATTTGAAATAAGATGGATATAAACCTAAGCATACCCAATTAGTCGACTGCGTCAAAGTTAATTCATTTCGGCTAGTTGGCTATTTGAGTGAAAATTACCCCTTCAAAACATGCCCATCATTTTAGAGGCTAAGTTACTTTTCTCGATTTTAAAGAAATTGAGGGAAAAACCATCTTTTTGGTGCATTTTTCTCACATTTGGGGGTGAAAAACAGCAGAATCAATGCTTTTTTCAGAAATCACGATTAGAGAAACAAGCCTTTATTGAACACGCTTTAAATCCAAATCCTGAAAATCAAAACTAAAATCTGTCAGGGGCGATATTGCTTGCATCTTGCAGCCATTTGCCTTGCCTTCCTGATCCATTGTAAACATCACAAAAGCATCGGCATCAAGACTTCTGTCTGTCCACCTTACTATGTAGGTATTTCCTTTGTAAGCAAACAATTCTCCATTGAGTTTTGGTGATCTTTTTGATGCCAACCACTGTTTTCCATTTTTTATGGATACTTCAATATCTCCGAACCACAAGTCACGATAAACCCCTGTGTAAAGATTGAAGTTCGAAACACTTTTATCATTGCGTTGGTTTTCTGAAACCTGCTTAGCTATGTTGTCTGTAATTTGTTTTGCATTGGCTTCGTTGGCAACTACACCATCATGAAATATGCGATTCCAGTCCATCCCCTTAACACCAATATAGCCATCCTTGATGCTGCTGCTTATGGCTGAAAATGCGGCGCCTTGCTGTTGGTTGGTGAATACCATTATACCTAAATTTAACTCAGGGAAAAGCATCACCTGCGTTACGATACCTGCTAATCCTCCGGTATGCGAAACCTGCTTGTATCCTTTCACATCCCTTAAGCCCCAGCCCAATCCGTATGTTGCAAAATGTGTGTTGTAAGGCTCCAAGGTTTTAACAGGCTGGATGGTTTGTGGCGACCACATTTCTTCGTGGACAGTTTCGCTAAACAGTTGTTTTTTTAACCCTTCGCCATATTTTCCGTGATTCATTTGCATGATTACCCACTTGCTCATGTCTGTTACATTGGTCCAAATTCCTCCTGCAGCATTGGCCGTTTCACTCCAATCGATATCAATTGTTTCTACTTTGCCATTTACAGGTGCATGTGGTTTGATAGAATTTGTCTTGTCTTTTAGCCTAGAAATGGAAGTAGCACTGCTGTTCATTTGAAGTGGCTGCATGATCCTTTTCTCAATAAAATCTTCCCAAGTTTGTCCAGATACCCTTGCAATAATTTCACCTGCTACGATGTACAAATTATTGTCGTAATCGTATTTGCTCCTGAAACTCGAAACCGGTTTTAAATAGCGCAAGTTATGAATGATGTCTTTTTTGGTAAAATCGCTGCCATCCGGAAACATCATCAGGTCACCTGCCCCCAATCCCATACCACTGCGGTGTGTCAATAAATCTCTTATTGTAAATTCATTGGTAACATAAGGATCATACAATTTAAATTCAGGTATATAATCAGTTACATGATCGTCCCAAGTGATTTTCTTCTCATCAACCAACATGCCCAAAGCCGCTGCAGTAAAGGCTTTCGAATTGGATGCCACACCGAACAATGTATGCTCATCTACTTTTTTTCCTGTTCTCAAATTGGCAATACCATACCCTTTTGCGTGGATGAGTTTACCATCTTTCACCACACCAACAGAAATACCCGGTACGTTAAATGTTTTGAGGGTAAGCTCAACAATTGAATCAATTTTTGCAGAAGTCAGAACCTGAGCCTGTGAAGCATTCGTTGTTATTACAAAAGCTGATAAAATAATTAGTGTAATTTTATTTTTTGTCATGTCAATTTTATTTAAAAATTCTAATCACGCATTAACGTTGGCGCAATGATTCCCTGCCATATTGCATATCCCTTTGGATTCATGTGAAGGTTGTCCTTTATAAAAATATCCGTCATCACATTTCCGTCTTGCTGCAACATGGCAGTATGCACGTTCACAAACTTTGCATGAGAATTTGACTCTATGAATTTTTTGATTTTATTGTTTGTTTCCACAAACTTGTCTTCGAGTTTCCACCTCGATACACTTGGCTTGATTGAAACAAACACAACTTCGGTTTTTTTGCTTAAATTTTTTCTGATAATACTGAACAGCTGCTTAAATCTCTTTAACACGGTATCGGCTGTTACAGTTTTATTTCCGGCAAGGTCATTTTCTCCGCAATAAATATAGATCTGTTTTGGTTTGTATTTTAAAATTGTTTGCTCGGCATAATAAATCACATCAGGCAATGAAGAGCCGCCAAACCCCCTGTTGATAATGGGAAATCCGGGGAAATACGCTTTAACATCTTTCCAATTTGTAAAGGACGAACTGCCGACAAACAAGATGCTTCCTTGAGCTGGCATGTTGAGGCTGTCGGATTTCATAAAGGCATTTATCTCTGCTTTGAATGGTTGTGAAAATGCACTTCCTATTGAAAATAAAAATGCAACTACCATGAAATTTTTCGCTAATCTGTGTTTCATATTGATTAAATTATTCAAGATTTATTTCTTGTACTTACAATCTTCAGGTTTTGAATTTACATAATACGATTTATAATTCTTAGCCAACGGATCCATACACCCCTCTAAATTTAGAATTTCTATCTTCCTAAATTCAACAGGATGACTCTCACTCTGCAAGGATATGGTTCCAGACTTTAGCAACTGTCCTGGCTTACCAAATACCACTTCTTGGTTGCTTACGTTCCCTCCACCTATTTGTGGCTTTTGATAGGTCAACACTTCCTTTCCATTGGCGAAATGGCTGACAACAGAATCTCCCAAAACCAATACCTCTGCAGTCACCCACTGGTCACCATGAAAGGTTTCTGAATTTGAATTGATGCAATGCGGCTTGAACAACTTGCCGTCCATTTCCACATTGGTTCCTGGGGTACACAAGTTACAAGTAGTCCTCTTTTCCTTACCATCACCACCCAACAATTGAACTTCAATGGATACAGGAAAATCCTGGTTTTTTCCCATGCTCTCGGGCGTTTGTCCATGCACCATGATGCCGCTGTTCCTGATTGCCCAGCCCGGACCTTCATTCGCTTGTTCTCCTACAAATCGGTATTGAAGTCGTATTCTATAATAACTGAACTGTTTGTTGTAGAATAAATGCCCAAACCTTTCATTGAACTTATCATAAGCATCATACCTCACCACAATTTTCTTGTCTTCAACCCGAAAGGTATTCCCAAAATTCTCTCCCGCTGGATAATTGGTGATCTTGGGTGTCCAGTTGCTTAAATCCCTCCCATTGAACATGGATTCCCAATTTTCCTTTGCTGATTTTTGTGACTGTGCAACAAAGAAGACACCTGAGAACAACAATACAAACATCAACTTTAGTGTGTACATCTTACTTGTTTTATGGTTTAGATTGAAAACTAAAATAATCATTTTCTGACTAAAACCCGATGTTATCGGTTCATTAGATCGTTCAGCAAAAAATTCAATTCAAAAAAGACTGACAATAAACATAAACTGGGACAACCGTTGTCATTTCAATCAATAGGTCTTTCATGCTATTTTTACATCAGATAGGCAATACATGGCAGGTTGGATAGGGTGACAGACATACTTGTTCTAAAAGACACTAAACTGAAATCCAAATAATAGAATAAAAACTATTTTCGACCTTAGCCCTATTGGTTGCTGAAACAGATGATGATAGAATTACAGGAGGCTAGTACCCTGTGATTCATCAAAGTCAAAAAAATAGCCGCTTCACATAAAAATGAAGCGGCTTTATTTTTCAATTTTATTAAGAATTAAGCACGGTGGTTGTCTGCACGCCATTGTTTAATTTCCTCTTTGATTTGCTTGTTGGATAAATTTCCAGACAATGCATTCTCGGTTAATTCAGGGAATTCTTTATCTGATGCAAAGCGAAGTGCGATAACTTGAGAAATCCTCAATCCATTCGGTAGCAACTTGCCTGTTAAAATAAAATGCCTAAAATTTTCCTCTGCTCTAATTGCCCTATCCTGTGCACGCAATGCGAAACTTCTTGCATAATAAGACACTAAAATTAATACGATACACATTCCAAAAATTAAGGAAGATGATAAAAAATGTCCTTCTTCAGCATGCACTAAATTAACAATTGATCCAATAAACAATACAAGCAAAATAGGCAATGCTATGTAATGAAAAGCTGGCACCATTTTAGCATGGTTCTTAAAATTCTGTTCTTTCATATTGCTTATAATTTTTATGAAATTAGTTCATTAAATCAATACACAAATGATTGCATCACCTCCATGCTTTTCAATGCCTCTTCTACAGAACATGGGTTTGGGGATTTCCCCAAAAAATAATTTACCACCTGTTGTATCATTGGTTGCTGTATGTGTTGAGGATGATGAAATTCTATCATATCAGCACCTTCATCAGTTACAATCCTAATTTCATTTCCAAAGAAAGGAAATTGGATATAGCCTTTTTCACCAATAATCTGACAACTGTCTTCTTTCAGCATTTTGGGCATGTTGAAGTTCCAAGTTCCTTGAAAAAGAATATCGCTGTTCAATTTCATGATTCCTGAAACAGCATCTTCAACATCATTTTTCTTTGATTGATTTGCTGAAATCCCGGCATAACTGATTGCTTCACCAAAAATATATTGAATAATGTCCAACTGATGAGGGGCCAAATCATAAAACAAGCCGCCACCAGACAGTTCAGGAACCACACGCCAATTAAAAGATGAACTTGCGATTACATTGGTTTCCTCGGGTTGATGCATGACGAGTCTGATGGATTTAATTGCACCAAGCACTTTATCATCAACCAATTTCTTCACTTTTAAAAACATCGGCAATGCCCTTCTGTAGTGGGCTACAACCAATTTTCCTTGGGTTCTATTTACAGATTCAACAAGTCTTTTACAATCGTTGACATTGAGAGTCACTGGTTTTTCAACGTAAACAAACTTTCCTTTTTCCAAAGCAGCGGTTGCAAATTCCTCGTGAAACTTAGGTGGAGTGGCAATGTAAATGGCATTGATTTCAGGGTCATTTATGATTGCGTTGGCATCGCTGTACCATACCGGCACTTTATGCCTTTCCGCGTAATCTGCTGCCAGCAAAGCATCCCTGCGCATGACTGCATGCAACCTCGAATTGCTTACTTTGTTGAATGCTGGTCCACTTTTAAGCTCCGTAACATTGCCGCAGCCAATGATTCCCCAGGTGATTTCAGTTATGTTATTATCTTGACTGCTCATATATTATTTCTAATATTTTAATTTTTTAAAGAAGATGAATGTAACCAATTTTCAAGTTTCTGATTTCACAATCAGGTAAAAATTTGTATGTACTAATTATTTTTACAAGTACCTTTAAAGTGATCATTCAACCTAAATCGAATTCATGAGCCTACATTCTCAAAACCGACGTTCTTTTATCCGCAATACATCTTCTCTGTTTGCTTTTTCGTATCTCAAATATTCAGGATTAGGGAAATTGGATTTTACTCCAAAGCGACGTGTTGCCCTGATTGGAACGGGTTGGTATGGGAAAAGTGATTTGTTTCGGTTGATGCAAGTAGAACCTACTGATGTTGTTGGCATTTGTGATGTAGATGGAAACCAACTCAAGCAGGCATCTGAACTTATCAGTCAACGCATTGGAAACAACAAAAGAATTCCACTTTATCAGGATTACAGAAAACTGCTTTCGGAAGAAAAACCCGAAATTGTGTTGATTGGCACTCCCGATCATTGGCATGCATTGCAAACCATTGATGCACTAAAATCTGGGTCTCATGTGTATGTACAAAAGCCTATCAGCGTTGATGTGATGGAAGGCGAAGCAATGTTGGCGGCTGCAAGAAAATATGACCGTGTAGTTCAAGTAGGAACGCAAAGAAGAAGCACCCCTCACTTAATTGAAGCCAAGAAAAACATTGTAGATTCAGGAATGCTCGGTAAAGTTTTGCATGTTGAGATGTGTTGTTACTACCACATGCGCAACAGCAGCAATCCGCCCATACAGGCTGTTCCTGATTTTTTTGATTATGATAGGTGGACAGGACCAGCGCCATTAAGGCCATTTACCGGCTTGCCACACCGAGGTGGATGGCGCGCGTTCATGGAATATGGAAATGGCATTATGGGAGATATGTGCGTTCACATGTTTGATGCAGTTAGGTGGATGCTTGATTTAGGATGGCCAAAAAAAATTAGTTCAACAGGAGGCATTTATGGGACGAATCCGGGGTTAAGCAATATTGCGGATACACAACATGCCATTTTTGAATATGATGGATTGAATTGCGTTTGGCAACACCGCGCTTGGGGTACAGCCACAGATCCAGATTACCCTTGGGCTTTCAAAATATATGGTGAGAAAGGAACACTTTGTGGAAGTACTATGAGATATGATTTTATTCCTGAAGGCAAAGGAGAAAAAATTCACCGTGATGTTGTGTATGAAAGAGAACAATTTCCTGAAGACCTCACAGAAAAAAGCATTGAACTTCATGCAGCACCTGCAACTAGGTTGCACATGAAAAATTTCATTGAATCCATCAACAACAAGACCAGGCCTGTTGCTGATATAGAACAGGCACATATATCTACTGCTTCTTGCATTTTAGCAAATATGTCGATGAAATTGGAAAGACCACTCTCTTATGATCACGTAAAAAAAATAGTTGCAGGAGATTCGGAGGCAACAGCTTTGTTGAAGAGAAGTTATAGGGATGGATGGAAGCACCCATTTTAAATGAAAAATGAAGAATGAAAAATAAAACAGCCATTCGGGGAGTGGTTTATTACATGAAGAATTAAAAATGAAGAATATATTTACATCACCTTTTTATCCGGGTTGGTGAGGTTTTAACTCATCCCCGTCCTGTTCG
This sequence comes from Chitinophagaceae bacterium, assembly GCA_044350285.1. Lineage (GTDB taxonomy): Bacteria > Bacteroidota > Bacteroidia > Chitinophagales > Chitinophagaceae > Pollutibacter. Next base: position 38,865 of record JBILHX010000011.1, read on the forward strand.
AGAGACTGGGATGGAAACAAAAATTAACTTCCACACCTTTTCGGCTGTTCCATTCTTCATTCTTCATTTGAAAACATTCTTCATTTGAAATACCCTCACATAGTCAACCTCAAATTTTCTTGGGAAAGTTGTGTTTGAAGGATCTCCTCCATTCATGCCACCAATGGCAAAATTCAGAAGCATATAGTGTGGTTGTTTGAAGGGATTAAAACCAGAACCATCCTTGTTTTCAAGTTTTTCCAAGTCCACTTTATTCAACAATTGATCATCCAAATAAAGCGCAATGAATTCTTCTGTCCAATCCATTCTCCACGTATGAAATCCATTTGACCAATTGGAATTTCCCAGCGAATCGGTAGAAAAAGTATTGCTGAACCACTCAGGCTTTTTGTTATTTCCTAAACAGGCTACATTGGCAAGTAGCTTCCCCTTGTAATATTCCATGATATCAATTTCTCCATTTGCAGGCCATGGTTTCTCAACGCCAAGAGTCCACCATGCGGGCCACATGCCTTTGCTGATGTCGATTCTGGCCCTCATTTCAAATCGGCCATACTTCCAAGATTGTTTTCCTTTGGAAATTAAGCAAGCAGAAGTATATTCAATATTTTCTCTTTTGCTACGCCAACTAGCGCTGCCAATTTTATAAAGTGGATTAGGCTTCTTTTCTTTTCTCACTTCTATCGTCAATACTCCATTTTCGCAGCTTGCATTTTCAGGTTGATACCATTGCAATTCTTCGTTGCGCACAAATCCTTTTTCATAGTTCCAATTTGAAGAATCCGGAACTCCATCGGTATTGAATTCATCAGACCAAACGAGTGAATAATCGGGCAGATTTTCTTCTATCAAAACCATTTCATCCTTTGCTAAGGTCAACACAATTTTCCCCGAAGAAACGCTTGTCGTTTTTATCCTTGTTTTCCCACTCATGGAAACCCTGCTGAGTGTGACATTTTTTTCCGCAGCCCAGTTTTCTGGCAACAACCATTCCCTATTTTTATACCCCTGCTTGCTGTATGCCAACAAGCTTTTTTTCTTCAACCAGGTGGCGGGTATTAGAATATTCTCATCTTCAACTAAAATAACATTCCCCTGCTTAATCCTAAAGCCATTTTTATCAACTGTACTAGTGACATTTTCAGAAAAATGAACAGATTCTTCATGTGATGAATTCACAACATATTTCCGTTCCAATTGATTCAAATAATGCCATACTGCCGTTTTTGAAGAAAACTCCTTTGAAAATCCTGACAGGTTAATTGGGTCATTTTTTACAATGTCTTCCCCGTGCATGCTCGTTCCAAACAACTTCCCCCAATCACTGTTGTCTTGCCCACCACAATAAAATGAAGCAGGCCATTTCAAATAATTTTGCAATCCGCCAAACCACCAAGCCATTGGTTGAAAGCCTTCAAATGCAGTTTCGCGTAAAAAATCAACCGATTCACTTGTAACGTCGACACCCTTGCTTGCCCAGTAGTTGAATATGTTTTTCTGTGCAGCTGTTTCATCTTGAATAGTGAAATTCAAGTAAGGACTGATAGGCCCTTTTTGCTTCGTATCGATTGTAGTTTTCCCGGTAGAATCTACAACAGGCACAGGGGCCCAAGAATGAAAGGCATCGATGTGAATTGTTCCTGCCAATTGTATGGGCAACAATTTGCACAAGCTATCAATCCTTTTTTGTGCATAGCCTGTCTTCCATTCTTGCGCATAACTTATGGGCCATCCCCACTCGCATCTCCTTAAACTTCCATCAACATTTTTTGCAATGATGTCGTTTTTTACATACTCATCCCAAAGTGGACTATCCTCATAAGCATCCAACATGTTGATGTGCAAACTAATTGTGGTATTGTACTTGCTGGATTCTTTCATCAACCACGTCAAACTCTGCAAAGAAGATGAATCTTGTTTACGTTTTAAAAGAGGGTTCCCTTCGAAAAAAGCGGGATATTTTGAATCATGTCCATTGTATTGCCATCCAACCAGATAGATTATTTTCGGCATACCCAAACTCAGGTTATCAATCCTGCGGATTACATCAAGCGCTTGTTCATAAGTTAAAAACAATTCAGATTGCCCATTGTCCCTGCGCTTTAATTTTCCATCAAACTTTGCTTGCGAAAGGAACAACTTCAAGGTAAGAGTTTGATGGTATTTATGATGCCTCGGAACTTCTGATTTTAAAGTGGACGAAGAAACAATGAAGGTTGTATCGCCGCTCAATTGATTGGATTGAAAAGTTTCAGCAACTGAACGGATAGCGCAACACAGCACCATAGAAAATAATACAATTGTTTTAATGTTTTTTTTCATGGAATTATTTTTGGCTATGAATTGAATTGTAGAAATCAAGAAAGGAAATTACGTCACCGGCAGTTTTCAGCTTATTCTTGTTTTTCTTAAGCCAAGCAAGGTCTTCTTCATATACTTTAATAGCAGAAAATATGTTTTCCTGATCCAATGATTTTAGTGGGTTTATTTTGCCATTGTTGTAAATCGTATAATAACTCTTGGTCAAAAAATAGGATGGTTTTTTTTCTACAAAAGGGTCAGGTGGACTTTTCATCACAACAGATTTATCGAATGAAAGAAGTTGATAAAATCCATTGTTGCGTATCTGATAAAATGCAAATGGCTTTTTATCAATGTGGTTGTACAATGTTACAAAAGCTGATGAGACCGAGGTTGAATCATTTTCTTTCAAGAAAAATATTTTTTCTACTTTATCAGGTTCTACTGTCATCTTCACTTCAGCATTGTCAATAAATTCCAACTCACCTGTGTACAAATTCAAATTCACTTTTTCAACCAAATATTCGGTTCCTGTTTTCAGCTGAACCAATGCTCTTCCCCATGAATCTTTCCAATAAGGCGAACCTTCAACATTTGGATAGGAAAGGGAATTCTTGTTCCCAATTTCCTTTTTATCGAATGATTTTTGAATCCCGTAACGGGGACTGATTTTGTTGTTCAGGTCGAGAATAAGCAATTGGCTGTTTGAGCTGAAAGGATTGAAGAGAAAAACAAGGATTATAGCGAGAATTCTTACAGTCATATTATTGATTTTCCTTTGTGTTCTAAATTACAATGAACCCATAAAACCAACAATAATTGGCCCATAAGCATCAAATAAAGTTACTTCAGGAATATTTATGAAATATAGGCTTGTAAATATGAACCAACTAAGTGTCATTTTTCATACCATCACATGTGGTTTTTTTTTGGAAAATTTGAAAATTATAAGATGTATTTGAAATAATTTCTAGATGAATAATCCAAAATCACATATAAAAGTGCGAAATTGCCTACAAATATGATTTTTATATCATACTTATTGTTTTAATCAAAATGCCAAGGAAACAAGACTCTGCCCAAAAACCCGTCAAAATCTCAACAATGATCAAAGCAAAGCATATCAAATACACTTTTTTCTCTCTTTTAGCTGGATTATTATTGATTTCTGCAACAATCATCATATCCAATAATGATGGCCTTAAAAAATTTGATCATAAACTAGACGATGGAGAAACCCTCTTTTTAGCTGCAATCATAGATCCATACAAAAGAGATGACCTTTTTAACAGAAAAGCATACCCAAATGTAACTGCAGCTGTTGTAAGGTCGTTCGACAATGATTCCAACAATGTCAATGATTTGGTTACTTATGCCAATTTCGTGTCTGAAACGAGGAATATAGGTTATTGGTCAGTGATTCCCTTCACTTACTATGGTGAAACCTTCTCAAACACCAGGATTTCAGACCCTACCTATGCTTTTATTGAGCAAAATAATTATGATTGGAAAAAAATTACATCATTCAGAAACTACTATCACCTTCTCTTCAAAAATAAAGCAGCAAGAACGATTTTAGCAGACCAAGCCATTGATTTTCTCGGCAGCCTGTGCAAAACATATCCATCAGATTTTAAAGCTTCATTGAATAAAGAGCTTTCTGCACTGCTTACATATACAAACACATTGAAGCCCAATAGTCCATTGGTTAATACAGACAGGTTAGGGGATTATTGGAAAGGGTTTATTTTAAGGAGGGTAAAGTTGGATAATATCCCCATTACTGAAATTCAATCCACCATCATCAAAGCCCAAGCAAAAATTGACTCAATTGATGTTAAGAATCAGGCAGAAGCAATGTATGAACTTACTGTTAACAACCAAATCCATGTGTTGTATGCAATCGATAAGTTTAAAATAACTTCAAATAGCAGTCCTATTGAACTAAAATTTGGTTACGAAGTTAGCCTTCAATCAATTTTCTATAACAAAGATGCAACGGGTGATTTTTATATGTTAAACGGTTTTCAAAACGGCAAACCTTTCAAATGGTTGTTCAATAAGAATCTGGAAAGGGTTAATTAAACGTTGGAAAGAAACATTTAAGGGTTAGGACCTAATCGATATTTTTTCAATCAGAAAAAATCCTGTCTTCTTTAAAAATAATTTTTACATTGCAAACAAAGTGATTGCAAAAATGTGATCAGCTAGCTGCATGTACTTTCAATAAGGATATTCAGAATTATTTTAGAGATAAAAGATAGTAGCCAAAAAAAAATCATGGAACCCATCATCATTCTCGAGAACGTATATAAAAATTACGGTACAAAAAATGTACTCAACGGAATCAACCTGTCCATCAATGCAGGTCAAGTTATTGGATATATCGGTCCGAATGGAGCTGGAAAAAGCACCACAGTTAAAATTTTATGTGGACTGATTGATGATTTCACTGGAAATGTAACCGTAGGCGGAATCAACATTAAAGAGGATCCTTTGGCAGTTAAGCGAAAAATCGGGTATGTACCCGAATTGGCTGAATTGTATGACGTGCTTACTCCCAAGGAATTTCTGGGACTGATGGGTGAACTGTACGACATTCCAAAAGCATTGGCAGATGAGCGCATCAGAAAAATGCTCACTGCACTTGGGTTGGAGAACAACATCAACAATCGAATGGATACCTTCAGCAAAGGAATGAAACAGAAGGTGCTGATTATCTCTGGATTACTTCACAACCCTGATATCATTATTTTGGATGAGCCATTGAGTGGATTGGATGCCAACAGCGTCATCATCGTGAAAGACCTGATTGCAAGGCTCGCCAATGAGGGTAAAACGATATTTTATTGCAGTCACATGATGGATGTTGTTGAAAAAGTTTCTGACAGGATCGTGCTCATCAATGAAGGAACCGTCATTGCGGAAGGCAGTTTTGCAGACCTTCAGCATCAGCTTGGAAACAACGATAGCCTGGAAAAAATATTTGCTTCGCTAACCTCCAACCAATCAAATGGACAAGCTGCAAATGACCTGATGAATGCTTTTGAAAAACAATAACTTCCAACGATGATCAATAGATTTTTAATTGGATTGGTGTTAATGCCAAGTTCAATTTATACAAAAATGGGGGTGAATGTAGGGCACCTCAGGGCCATCCTTCAAGTTAAATTAATGATGGATGATAGAAGACCAAACACATTCAAGCAAACAAAGCAAGATTCAAAGAAAAAAGCTGTGAACTTCGCCACCATTGGAACGATGGTAGCCATGGCAGTGCTTGGATTGATGTTCATTGTACCGTTTTTTATTACATCAAATACAACCACGCAATTCACTTTGTATTTTTCGATGTTTATTTTCTTTTTGGCAGCAACGCTTATCAGCGATTTCACTTCGGTGTTGATTGATGTTCGAGACAATCAAATCATTCTGCCTAAACCGATATCAGACAAAACATTTTTGTTGTCAAGGCTCCTTCATATCATCATCCATATTTCAAAATTGGTAATACCGCTCAACTTGGCGGGCATCATCACCATCGGAATTACAAAAGGAATAGGGGCTGCACTTTTATTTGTGGGGCTTCTACCCTTCGCAGTTGTGTTTACGATTTTTCTGATTAATGCCTTGTATTTGGTGATACTAAAAGTCACCACGCCTGAAAAATTCAAATCAGCCATAACGTATTTCCAAATCATTTTTGCAGTACTCATCTATGGCAGCTATCAAATTATCCCAAGGATGATTGATGAAACCACATTAGAAAATTTTGCCATTCCGGAAGATGGATGGATGATTATTGCCCCTCCCTATTGGTTTGCAGCAGCCTGGAGCAGTTTATATCATTTAAAGGGATCTTGGTATCAGATTGCAGCGACTAGCTTATCATTTACCATGCCAGTTTTTTCGGTATGGCTAATCATCAAATATTTTGCCCCTTCTTTCAATAGAAAATTGGCCATGATTTCCGGCAGTGATCAGGCTGAGTATAAAACTGCAACATCGACTGAAGGGAGCAAATTGGCAAAAACAAACTTGATGGAGAAGCTCTCTTCTATATTTACAAAATCAGGTGCAGAACGAATGGGATTTGAATTTACTTGGATGATGACTGGAAGAAGTCGGGATTTCAAAATCAAAACCTATCCCTTCTTTGGATACTTAGCAGTATACTTGGTCATGTTCTTCATCAACAAAAAGAACTTCAGTTTGGATAGCATTCGCAACGATGAAAACTCCGCAAAACTTCTGTTGCTAATTTCAATTTACATGATTGGCATGTTGTTGATGCAAGCGATTACCAATATCCGGGTGTCTGACAAATACAAAGCCGGATGGATATTTTTCACAACGCCGATTAATCAACCAGGTAATGTAATTTCCGGAGCAACAAAAGCATTGATATTTAAGTTTTATCTGCCTTTTGCACTAGCTGTAAGCTTTGCCTTGATACCATTTTTAGGTTGGACAATCCTACCAAACATCATTCTAGGCTTGTGTAACCAGTTGTGCATTGTATTTCTGATGGTATACATAAGCGTAAGGGATTTACCCTTTGCCAATGCAGAGATTGGAAAAGTTAAGGGTTCAAAGTTTGCGAAATCAATGCTGATGCTCATCCTTCCTTTTGGAATGGCTGGTATACATTACCTAATTTATTCATTTACTGCCGTTGTTTTTATCTTGGCAATTCTAGCGGTAATAGCGGTTTGGTTGATTTCCAGCAGCGTTTACAACAGAGGGTGGGAAATGATAAAAACAACCTATGAGTAGCAACAAATAAATATTCAAGTTTGCTGAAAAAGTTAAAACTCTTCATCAACATAAAATATTGAAAAACCCACAACTAAACTTAGTGTGGGTTTCAAGCTCATAAATCTGTAAAATTAAATTTCTTTGTTCGTTATCTTGATGGTAAGCTTGTAACCTATAAACAAACCGAGTCCTGAGATTGTGAATATTGCTCCTGGAAAAGCAATGCTTTCTCTAACGTCAAAAAAATCGTGCATAATAGCCGCAAGAAAAATGGCCAATCCAATAGACATAAGTAATAATGCAAAGTTCATGATGATCATTGAAAAGAGATCTCGGTTCTTTGGTTTTTGCGAATAAAAAATAGATGCATCCACACCCTTCTCAATCAATGCCATTCTTTCTTTGTGGCGTGAGGAAACAAATAGATAGAAGATTCCAAAAATTACTATAAAAATCAACGGTGCAATGATTACTTCAGATCCCATAACATACAATTTTAATGAGGAATAACGTACACAGCAATAAGACTGAATTCATTGCTGTTTGGTTACATATTTATTTTATTACCATTACCTTGTAACCAAAAGTATGAAATATCAGTCTAACCAACACTTTGAACAAGCAATCTGATGAATGGCATATAGAGAAGGTATTGGCAGGCGAAACGCTTGCCTTTTCCCATTTGGTGGAAAAATACCAGCACATGGTTTTTACCATCTCCTGCAAAATTTTAGACAACAAAGAAGAAGCAGAAGATGCCGCACAAGAGTCTTTTATCAAAGCTTTTAAGTCGCTTTCAACATTCAACAACAAATCCTCCTTTTCCACCTGGCTATACAAAATAGCGTATAATCAGGCGATTGACAAGCATAGATTAAAGAAAAAAAGAGGTAACTTGATTG
>JBILHX010000079.1:0-14746 GCA_044350285.1 Chitinophagaceae bacterium
AAATAAAAGAGCGGACTTTCCCAGTCAGCTCTTTTTTATTTATACCAGACTTGATAACCCCAAGGTTGCAAATGAAAGTATTGGTGCTTGGAATTAAAACTATGTGCCAGAGAAGTAAATAATTCTTGATAAACACCATGACAATTTTCAACATCAACTTCCACATTATGAAGAGGATAGGTTGAAAAATTGATAAGAACCAGCACTACATGGTTGTTATATTTTCTGATAAAACTAAATACATGGTGTTCCACACTGTTGCGGGTAAAATGACAGATGATATCAGAAGGTGCACAATCAAAAACGGGATTTTCTTTTCTGAACAAAAAAAGTTTTTTATAAAATTCCTGAAGTGTTGGCTTACCATGCCATTCTATACAGTCTTTGTCAAAAAATTGCAACCGCTTTAAATTTGGCAACTCTTGTCCACTATAAATCAAAGGAATTCCTTTGTACATAGAAGAAAATACGGCAAGAGGGATGGCCATTTCTCCATATCGTTCATATTCGGTCCCATTCCAGCTGTTTTCATCATGATTGCTTGTGAACCAGGCAGCGCAAGCTGTTTTGGGCAGAAGTTGCTCATAAGAGTCTAATGTGTTTCTTAATGGGTAAATTTGATGAGCCCCCTCACTTTTAAAATGTTTGGTTGAATTCATCCAATTCCATGTGTAAGCAGAGTCAAAAACCTGCATATAATTGGGATTGTCTATGGGATCCAATTCCGCCAACCAAAAAAGTGATTCCGTATGTTTGAGAGCAGTGCGTGCCTGTATCCAGAAGTCTAGTGGAGTTAGCATGGCCATGTCGCACCGAAAGCCGTCAATCGCGCAAACATCAATCCAAAACTGCATGCACTTGATCATTTCCAAGCGCATCAGTGGATTGCTGTAATCAAGATCAATGACATCATCCCAACCATGAGAATCGTAAAATTCCCCTTGGTCATTTTTGAGATAAAAAGATGGATTTGAAGAGGTCCATTCGTGATCACAACCGGTATGATTTGCAACCCAATCAATAATTACTTTCATTCCCAATGCATGTGCATCCTCAACCAATTCCTTGAATTCGTTCAAAATGCCAAATTCGGGATTGAACTTTGTATAGCTCGCACTTGCATAATAACTTCCGAACAGACCTTTCCGGTTTTTCAAACTTATTGGTGTGATTGGCATAAACCACAACACATCAACCCCCATATCACACAACCTTGGCAAATGACTTTTAAATGCAGCCAAAGTGCCATCAGTAGTATATTGTCGCAGGTTAACTTCGTATACATTTGTTTTCCCGATCCAAGAGGCCTGCTGAAATTCATTATTCATTTTTGGAAGGTAAGAAATGAGCATGAAAAAATCAATCAAAACTTCAAGTTTGAAAAATCATTTCAGGTAATATTTGTTGTTTGAATTAGTACCTTTGAGTAGATAAAATAGCATGAAACAGTTTTCCATACCAATTAGATACAGGAGTGAGTTGATATCTTCAATTAAGAAAATCAGGAGAGACTCAGACAAGCAAAAAAAAGATTTTAGTCCCACTATATTGAATTTTGGTCCATTGGAAATCTCACTGGCCCGCCATTTCGGTTTTTGTTATGGAGTTGAAAATGCCATTGAAATTGCCTTTCAAACAATTGAAGAAAACCCTGATAAAAGGATTTTTTTGTTGAGTGAAATGATTCACAATCCATTTGTGAATGAGGACTTGCTATCTAGAGGAGTCAAATTTTTGATGGACACAAAAGGGAATACACTGATTTCATTTGATAAATTAAAATCAGATGATATTGTTATGATACCAGCTTTTGGCACTACCATTGAAATTGAAAATCAATTAAAAGAGAGGGGTATTCAACTACAGAAATACAACACAACTTGCCCCTTCGTAGAGAAAGTATGGAATCGAGCTGAGCAAATTTCAGCAAAAGGATACAGCATCGTAGTGCATGGAAAACCAACACACGAAGAGACGCGGGCAACATTTTCACATAGTGAAGAACATACCCCTACCCTTGTTATTAACGATTTTGAAGAGGCAAAAATACTGGGTGAATATCTTTCAGGTAACAGGGATCCAAAGGATTTCTATGAATTTTTTAAGGGTAGATATTCTGAAGGATTTGATTTAAACAAAGACCTTGCAAAGTTTGGTGTAGTGAACCAAACAACAATGCTTGCAACAGACACACAAGAAATTGCAGATTATCTCAAGGATATCATGAAAAAAAAGTACAACTTGGACGCAAGCAATGTATCAGAGAGATTTGCAGATACCAGAGATACGCTCTGTTATGCCACCAACGATAATCAATCGGCTGTCAGAACACTTTTGGAAAATGAAGCTGATCTTGCGATTGTTATTGGAGGTAGGAAAAGCAGCAACAGTTCACATCTAGTAGAACTTTGTGAGCATCATCTTCCGACTTATTTCATTCAATCGGAGAGCGATATTATTTCTCAAAATGAAATATTGGGATTCAACTGGCAAACACATGAAGAGTACATAAAATCAGGATACCTTCCTACAAAGGATAAAACCAGGATTTTAATAACAAGTGGTGCTTCCTGTCCGGATGCAATCGTAGAAAAAGTCATTGAAAAACTGGTTTCTTATTATCCGACTGCAGAATCCATGGACAACATAAAATTAGCCTGGATATAATTACCCTGCAATTATTTGGTTCGCCCAATCCAATGCAAGTTGAAGTTGTTCTTGAGGAGTAAGGTTGCTGTTATCCAAGATGATGGCATCATCGGCTTTCCTCAAGGGAGATATTTCGCGATTGGAATCGATAAAATCCCTCGCTTCCAAATTTGATTTTACTTCTTCTAAAGTAATCCCAGGATTTTTTTCAATGAGTTCCTTGAACCTTCTTTCTACGCGTACAGACACGTCTGCAGTCATGAATATTTTCAATTCTGCCATTGGGAAAACGGCTGTTCCAATATCACGCCCATCCATAACAATCCCTTTGTTAGCTCCAATCTGTTGCTGTTGAGCAACAGCAAATTCCCGCACTGCCTTTAAAGCGGCTACCTCACTTACTTTTTCAGCAACGCGCATGTCCCTAATTAAGTGCTCAATATTTACATCATTCAAATAAATTTCATTGTTCCCATTGTCTGGATTAAAGTGAAATTTGAGGGTGACATGATTGAGTGCTTTATCAATAGCATTTGCATCTGAAAGATCAACATGATGCCTGAGGAAGTACAGGGTAATTGCTCTATACATCGCTCCAGAATCGATAAAAACATAGTTTAATTCCTTGGCAAGCTGCCTTGCCATGGTACTTTTACCACAAGAAGACCATCCATCTACAGTAATAATTATTTTCTTCATTTAAACCACGTATTGATGTTGCAAAAGTGGTATTAAATATGTTAATGTCAAAATGAGAGTTCAGTCTATTAACAGATAAATGATTAATTTTGCACGAATTAAATATTTATGCTAAAGATTGGAATTTTTGGTGCTGGCCATCTTGGTAAATTTCACATCAACAATTGGAAAGAAATTGAAGGTGTTGAAATTGTTGGATTTTATGATCCTAATGAAGTAACCTCAGCGGAAGTTTCTGAAAAATTTGGAATTAAACATTACACAGATATTGATGCATTGATTGAAGAGATTGACGCAGCGGATATTATAACACCAACGCAGTTCCATTTTCCTGTCTGTGAAAAATTGCTCAGGAAAAGCAAGCATGTTTTTGTGGAGAAGCCGATGGTAAATGACATGGATGAAGCCAAGAAAATCCTTAAGTTGGTTAATGAAGCCAAGGTTAAATTTCAAGTGGGACATGTAGAAAGGTTTAATCCGGCTTTTTCTGCATTGCAGGGAAAAAAATTAAATCCCATGTTTATTGAAGTGCATCGCCTTGCACAATTCAATCCTAGAGGCACTGAAGTGAGTGTCATCCTTGATTTAATGATACATGATATTGATATTGTACTTCATCTCGTTGATAGTGACATCAAAAATATTTCGGCAAGTGGTGTTTCTGTTATGACAGATACGCCAGATATAGCCAATGTTCGGATTGAGTTCAACAATGGTTGTGTTGCAAACCTCACTTCTTCTCGGATATCAATGAAAAAAATGAGGAAGATGAGGCTGTTCCAAAAGGATGCATATATAGGAATTGATTTTTTGGAGAAAAAAACCGAAATAATCAAATTGAAAACTGAAGCAGACAAAGACCTTTTTAGTTTTGACATAGAAACCCCAAATGGCATTAAAACCATTGCTGTTGAAAATCCGGATATCCCCAACGAAAATGCCATTAAAGCTGAACTTACGGCTTTTAGAGATGCCATTTTAAACAATACAGCTACTTTAGTGTCTGAGTTGGATGGTTATCTTGCCATGGAAGTGGCACACCAAATTTTGGCAAAGATTGAACATGCTGGGTTGGAGAAAATACATTCAGAAACCAAGGTTGATTTACCCTAATCCAATTTTCCATTCCGCGAAAACAAGGTCGTTTGGAAATGTAATTTTGATGTTCGATTCTTCACCTTCTATTAAGTTTAGGGGTAAACCTGCAGCATCCATAACAGAAGCTTCATCTGTAAACGATGGAGAGTATTCTAGATCAAACGCTGCCTTGATTGTGTTAACATAAAATGTTTGGGGAGTTTGAACAATCCTCAAGCTGTCTCTTGGCACAATTTCTGATGTACCATTTGGATTTACTTTTCTAATGCTGTCTTTTACTTCCAAAACAGGAATTGCAGAACCTTTTTCAATGCAGGAATTGTAGCAACGTTGTATCAGATCAACGGAAGCCAAACAGCGAACTGCATCATGAATGAAGACAACTCCGTCTTCCAATAGTTCTTTCAATCCATTTTGAACAGAATGGAATCGAGTTTCCCCCCCGGGTATAATCTTTATTGCCTGAACATCATAATTCGCCTCTGTAATGATCTTACGGGCAAAATCATGATAAGCAATGTGCATGACCAATATAACATCAATCCCGCTAAATGCAGATTGAAATGCATCAATTGAATACAAAAATATTGCCTTGCCATGAATGGTTAGAAACTGTTTGGGTAACTCAGAACCCATTCTTTGTCCAGACCCACCTGCAACAATTACTGCTGTTTTTTTCATATCTCACTCCAAACTGTTACTTCTTACTATTTCTTGTTATTTCTGACTGCAATGAAGTAAAGAGGAACGCCAATCAAAGTAATAATCAATCCAGGCCAAGTGAATTCAGGTTTGAATTTTATCAAGAGAAAACAAAAGGTAAGTCCCATTATCACATAAATAAATGGCAGAACTGGATAACCGAAGGCTTTATATGGGCGTTCAATATCAGGCCTTTTTCTTCTAAGAATGAATATGCCTATGATGGTGAGAACGTAAAATATAACTACGATGAAGGAAACCATGTCTAAGAGATCCCCATATCTGCCACTCAGACATAACAAGGAAGCAACAACAGCTTGGCTCCAAAGGGCCCATTCTGGAACAGAATTTGCGTTTAGTTTAGCGGCTTTGTTGAAAAACAGACCATCTTGAGCCATGGTATAATAAACCCTAGCACCAGCCATTACCAATCCATTGATGCATCCAAAGGTTGAAACCATGATTAAAACAGCAATGATAGAGCGACCAGCAGCACCAAAAATCACGCTAGCAGCAGCAACAGCAAGTCTGTCTTCTTCAGGCCTGGCAATCTGTGCCATTGGCATTACATTAAGATACATCAGGTTAGCTGCTACATATATCAATGTTACAATCAATGTTCCAAGAAAGAGGCTTAAGCCAATGTTCTTTTTGGGGTTTTTAATTTCACCTGCGATGAAAGTAACGTTGTTCCAAGAATCGCTGCTAAATATTGATCCAACCATTGCTGCAGCGATGGCGCCCAGCAATGAAATTCCGCCTATGGATTCCCAAGTAATGCTACCATCTGCATTCAACAATGCCTTTTGAGAAACCATGCCAGTGGCCCAATTCTCTGCCCAAAAACTTTTTTCAACAAAAAGAAATCCGCATAAAATCAATCCAAAAAGAGCCAATAATTTTGATACGGTAAAGGAAGTTTGAATCAGCTTGCCTTCTTTAACGCCGCGGGTATTTATATAGGTAAGCAGTACAACGATGGCAATTGAAACCAGTTGAGCTGGGTATATTTTTAAGGTACCAATTTGAAGTAGGATATTTTCATCTTTCATATTGAGGATAGGAAGAAAATAGCCACTGAATTTAGCAAAGGCCACACCTACTGCGGCGATTGTTCCCGTTTGAATTACAGCGAAAAAACTCCATCCATATAGAAACCCAACCAAAGGATTGTACGCTTCCTTAAGATAAACATATTGGCCTCCAGCCTTCGGATACATAGCACTTAATTCTCCATAACTCATTGCTGCGCTGATTGTCATAAAACCTGTAATCAACCAAACTGCAATAAGCCAGCCTGCGCTCCCTACATTACGGGTTATATCAGAGCTCACGATAAAAATTCCTGATCCAATCATTGAACCTGCAACGAGCATGGTTGCATCTAATAATCCTAAACTTGGTTTGAATTCTGTATTTTCGGCCATAGCTAATTTATTAAAAAAAAATCCTGGTTTTTTAGAACCAGGATGAAGATAAGTAATTCAATTATTATTTTATTATTTGCTAGGATTAACTTTTTTATAGGCTTTGTTTAACCCTTCAACAACATCATCGGTAATATTGTATGATTTGTCTTTGTAGAAAAGTACATCCATTGCAGAGCTAAAAGAGAAAATGAACGTATATTTCTTGTCTTTATTATACTCCTCAAGAAAAGCATTCATTGTTTTCTTGAGCTCTTCCATGGTTTTCATTCCCTCTTGAGCAATATTATTTTCGAGTTGCTTTTTTTGTTCTTCAAGATTTTGCATTTTACCTTGATAAACGCGTTGAAAGTTTTCTGCTTCAGCTTGTGTAACTGACTGCCCTCTTTGAATGAAAGCCAATCTTTCATTGTCAATTTTTTGAAAAGCAGCATTTAGATCCCTATCTGCAGACTCCTTTTTGCTGTTGAATTCCTTGGTTTTTTCTTGGTAGTAAAGATATTTTTCTTGGAGACTATCCAAGTCTACGTAAGCGAATTTTAACAGGTTTGTGCTGTCTGATTTTCCATTGCTTGAAGTAGTTGAAGAACTTTTTTTAGAAAAATTCAGTACAAGTAAAACGATTATTGCAAGTGATAGTGCAATATTTACAATTTTTTGATTCATGATCAGAGCCTTTGGTGGTTATTTAAGAAAAGGGAGCAGTTATCTGCCCCCTTTATTTTTTTATTCTTCTTCGTCGAAACTCATTACTTCTCTAGTTGTTTGAAGTAATTCATATTCCTCTTTGCTTCCTACGATAAGATTTTCATAATCCCTTAAACCAGTACCTGCTGGGATATGGTGTCCGGTAATTACATTTTCTTTCAGTCCAAGCATGTCATCAGTTTTACCTTGGATGGCTGCGGAAGAAAGAACTTTTGTTGTTTCTTGGAAAGAAGCAGCTGAAATCCAACTTTGTGTTCCAAGAGAAGCCTTTGTGATACCTAGGAGAACAGGGCAAGAAGTTGCAGCGTTAGCATCCCTAAATTCTACTGTTTTCAAATCAGCCCTGCGAAGGATTGAATTTTCTTCTCTTACTTCACGCAAGCTGGCAATCTGACCTGCTTTCATTGTAGAAGAATCTCCTGGGTCTACAACAACTTTCTTATCATATATCCAGTCGTTCTCTATGTTAAAGTCGCTGCGGTCTTCAAGATCTCCTTCAAGGAAACGAGTATCACCTGGATCAACAATTTCAACTTTTCTCATCATTTGACGAACGATTACCTCAACGTGTTTATCGTTGATTTTAACACCCTGCAAACGATAAACCTCTTGGATTTCATTTACAACGTATTCTTGAACAGCAAATGGACCTTTGATTGAAAGAATATCGGCTGGAGCAATTTGTCCGTCAGACATAGGAGTTCCCGCTTTTACGAAGTCCCCATCTTGAACAAGGATCTGACGTGTTAAGGTAACTAGGTACTTTTTAACAACACCATCTTTGGCTTCAACAGAAATTTCTCTGTTACCACGTTTAATAGCTCCAAAGGTTACAACGCCATCAATTTCAGAAACTACTGCAGGATTTCCTGGATTTCTAGCTTCAAATAGTTCTGTTACACGTGGAAGACCACCCGTAATATCCCTAAGTTTTCCTAGCACCCTTGGTATTTTAACCAATACCTGTCCAGCCTTTACATCAACACCTTCTTCAATGATGATGTGAGAACCTACTGGAAGGTTATATTCCTTTTCTTCTTTACCTAAAATCTTGAGTGAAGGTATGCGTGTTTTATCTTTTGATTCAATAACAACCTTTTCTCTGTGTCCTGTTTGCTCATCGGCTTCTTCTCTGAAGGTTACACCATCAATTACATTTTCGAATGCAATTTCCCCAGCGATCTCAGCAACAATTACATTGTTGAAAGGATCCCATGTGCAAATTATATCACCTTTAGTTACCTTTTGATCTTCTGCAACAGAAAGTACAGAACCATAAGGTACGTTATTGGTAATAAGAACCCTGTCGTTTTTAAGATCCATGATCCTCATTTCAGCGGTACGACCGATTACTTTGAGTTCTTCATTTCCTTCGCTATTTTTGGCTTTAACGGTACGCAAACCATCGTATTGAACAACACCATCAAATTTAGCAATGAGGTGAGATTCGATAGAAGCTGATCCAGCCACACCACCAACGTGGAAAGTACGAAGGGTAAGCTGTGTACCAGGTTCACCGATTGACTGAGCAGCAATGATACCAACGGCATCTCCACGTTGAGTTATATTTCCTGTTGCAAGGTTGATACCATAACATTTCACACAAACACCGCGCTTGCTTTCGCAAGTTAGTACAGAGCGAATCTCAATGGTTTCAATTCCTGCATCTTCAATGCTTTTTGCTGTATCCTCATCAATGCCTTGACCAGCACTTACCAACAATTCATCGGTTTGTGGATTATAGACATCATGCAAAGATGTTCTACCAAGAATCCTGTCGTAAAGTGGTTCTACAATGTCCTCGTTGTCTTTCAGTGCACTTGTAGCAATACCTCTAAGCGTTTCACAATCTTCATCAGCGATGATTACATCTTGTGCAACGTCTACCAAACGACGGGTTAGGTAACCGGCATCAGCCGTTTTAAGGGCAGTATCCGCAAGACCTTTACGAGCACCGTGTGTAGATATGAAGTATTCCAATACACTCAAACCATCTTTAAAGTTGGAAAGAATCGGATTTTCAATGATCTCAGATCCACTTGACCCACTTTTCCTAGGCTTTGCCATCAATCCCCTGATACCTGCAAGCTGCTTAACCTGCTGCTTGCTACCCCTTGCTCCAGAATCCAACATCATGTAAACAGAGTTGAATCCCTGCTTATCAGTTGCCATCGCACGAATAAGTGTTTCAGTTAATTTAGTATCTACCCTAGACCAAATATCAATAATTTGATTGTAACGCTCGTTGTTGGTAATCAATCCCATGTTGTAGTTGTCCCACACTTCCTGAACCTCAGTTGAAGCAACGGCAACCATTTCTTCTTTCATCATAGGGACGAGTAGATCTTGGATACTGAAAGACAAACCGCCTTTGAAGGCCATCCTGAATCCTAGTTCTTTGATAGCATCAAGGAATTTAGCGGTGGTAGGCACATTGGTAATCTTGATGATTCTACCAATAATTTCCCTCAAACTCTTCTTGGTAAGAAGTTCATTGATGTATCCAACTTTAGCAGGAACAGCTTGGTTAAACATAACACGACCAACTGTGGTATCAATTAGTTTGTTTTCTATGGTTCCTGCTTCATTACGAACATTGGCTTTTACTTTGATCCAAGCGTGAAGATCGATTTTGCCTTCATTGTAGGCAATAATTACTTCCTCAGCACTGTAAAAACGCATCCCCTCTCCCCTTACTACATCCGTTTCGTTGTTGAGCTTTCCTTTGGTAATATAATATAGACCAAGTACCATGTCCTGTGAAGGGAGGGTGATTGGTGTACCATTTTGAGGATTCAATATGTTGTGAGATGCCAACATCAAAAGCTGGGCTTCCAAAACAGCAGCATGACTCAAAGGAACGTGAACAGCCATCTGATCTCCATCAAAGTCAGCATTGAAAGACGAACATACCAACGGATGAAGTTGAATTGCTTTTCCTTCAACCAACTTAGGCTGGAAAGCCTGGATGGAAAGACGGTGAAGTGTTGGGGCACGGTTCAACATGATAGGGTGTCCCTTCAAAATATTTTCCAAGATATCCCAAACAATTGCTTCTTTGCGGTCAACCAATTTCCTGGCTGATTTAACTGTTTTTACGATGCCTCTTTCAATTAATTTTCTGATAATGAATGGCTTGAACAGCTCCGCACCCATGTCTTTTGGCAATCCACACTCGTGTAATTTAAGTTCTGGACCTACCACAATTACGGAACGACCAGAATAGTCAACACGCTTACCCAACAAGTTCTGGCGGAAACGACCTTGCTTACCTTTCAACACATCGCTCAATGATTTCAATGCACGTCCACCTTCAGCCTTAACAGCATTAGACTTACGGCTATTGTCAAACAATGAATCAATGGCTTCTTGCAACATCCTTTTTTCATTCCTCAAGATTACTTCAGGAGCCTTGATTTCAAGCAATCTTTTCAAACGATTGTTCCTGATAATTACCCTGCGATAAAGATCATTTAAATCAGAAGAAGCAAACCTGCCACCATCCAATGGAACGAGTGGACGAAGTTCAGGAGGTATCACTGGGATATATTGCATAACCATCCATTCAGGACGGTTTACGATTCTTGAATTTGCATCACGGAAAGACTCAACAACACTCAATCTCTTCAGTGCATCGGCCTTGCGTTGCTGTGAAGTTTCGTTTGCTGCTGCATTGCGCAACATATAACTCAACGGATCAAGTTCTATTCTCAAGAGTAAATCATGAACAGCCTCAGCACCCATTTTGGCAATGAACTTATTCGGATCTTCATCAGGCAAATATTGATTGTCCTTAGGAAGGGTATCCAATAAATCAAGATACTCTTCTTCAGTCAGCAAATCACCTTGTTTCTTGCCCTTGTCAGCAACAATACCCGGTTGGATTACCACGAAACGTTCGTAATAAATAATGCTTTCCAGTTTTTTTGAACTGATACCCAACAAGTATCCAATTTTGTTTGGAAGACTTTTGAAATACCAAATGTGAACCACAGGAACTACCAATTTGATATGTCCCATGCGCTCGCGACGAACTTTCTTTTCAGTAACCTCAACTCCGCAACGGTCACATACAATTCCCTTGTATCGAATACGTTTGTATTTTCCACAAGCACACTCATAGTCCTTTACCGGACCAAAAATCTTTTCACAGAACAATCCGTCACGCTCAGGCTTGTAGGTTCTGTAATTGATGGTCTCAGGCTTTAGCACCTCTCCAAAGGACCTGTCGAGAATCGCATCGGGGGAAGCCAGACTAATTGTGATTTTTGAAAACGAAGATCTTGGACGATTGTCTTTTTTGATAGCCATAGTCAGATATCTGTTTTACAAGTAAAAGATGCCAAGTTTATGCATTTCCCAACCGTTAAGGCCTTTGATATCTCATTGAAATTCAATGAGATATCAAATTATGAGAAAGGCATAATATGGACATGTCAAATTTAAGGATGGCAAAGGTAAGCAAAAGGGGGTAATAACAATAATTTTTATTTGTAAATTGAGCTTAAAAATATGGCTTTCAACCCTTTGCCCTTGATTTAAACTGTTGGTGAATAACTTCCTGAACGGGTATATTCTTGATTTTACTTTCCAACCAAGATAAAATATCCAAATACATAAAAGACCTACTTTCTTGAGGGTTGTCTTTTATTGATTTTAATTCAGCGTGTAACCGTATAAATTCATTTTTTATTTGAACCTTATTTAAACGGAATGCATTGCGCAAGAATGAGAATATTTCTTTCTCAACAATGCTTAAGTTCTGCATTTTCGACATGAAACGAAACACTGACCGGATTTGACTTTCCAGGATCATGTCGTTCCCCAATTCATAATGTGAGATCAAATGCAGCAACCTAGCATAACACTGAAGGTCTGAACGCAGGTCTGCTTTCCAATGAATTATCTTGTTGAGGTAATCAACTGCATGGCTAAAATCGCCTGAACCAAAATACAGACAAGCTATTTTATAATAAAAGACGAGCGTTCGGTGCCTATCGAGTTGAAGTTCAAATTCCTTGAGCTGTGTTTCGATGTATGGCACCAACTTCAATCCTTCTGAAAAACTTCCTTCTAAAAAATGCTTGTTTAACTTTGCCAAGTAGAGGTATACAAAAGTTTGAACTTGGCTGTTGATGGTTATATTTCCTTCTTTAGAAAGATAAAATGCTTCAAACCTTTGCAATTCCGAGTCGAATTTTTTATCGTTCCTAAGCATAAAATGAGCATTCAACAAGTTGTGCATGCCTTTGATGAAGTGCTGTGTTTCTGTGCGGATCATCTGTGGTTCTTTTTCAAAAAGATCAACCCAACGCTGACAATTCTTGTAATAAGTTAGGAAATCTAGGAGGATAAACCCATACCAAGCATGACATTGATACAAATACAAACGTTCATAAAAACCAGAAAAGTCAACTGCATCCAATGGCAAATTGGCCTCAAAAAATTGTTTGACATTTTCAACATCTTTTAAATCCCGTGCATGGCCTACTTTGATATACAAGCCGTAGAGTTGTAGGGCCAGGTTGCTTAATTTTCCTACAATAGTTAACCTTGCATTGAGGTCGTCCACTTCTGCTACGAGTTCATTTGCCCTATCGTGAAAACTCCTTGTGATGTGCAACGTCTCAATTTTTTTCTCAAAAAACAAGGCCTGAACCCAATATGTAATCTGGTTATTGGATTTTGCCAATTCTTTTATTTTTTGCAACAACTTAAGGCTCTGGTGATAAAGCCCCTTGTTGTATAAAATTCTAGCGTAGTCAAGCTGCTCATGCAATTGAATATCAATGCTTTGGTCAATCCTTATCAACCTCAAACTGCTGAGGATTTGACGGTACAAATGGGCCTTCAGATTTGACAATTGTTGTTTGTGGATGGATGGATGTTTCCTAAGCATTGACTCCTCGTCATATGTCTCAGCATGATCCAATGCATCAAAAAGTTGTATTATTTTTAGGTCATCTGAAGCGGCATTTCGTGTTACATACAGCTTAAAATTGCGCTTTTCCCCCTTTTCAAGGGTTTTAATCAGCTGAAAAAGTTCATCGGCAGTCCTGTTGGGCATCGTAATTGTATTTCAGAAAAAAGCTTGTTAATACTGAGCTCTACGCCAGTAAACAACATTTAGAAAGCGTAAATTACAACCCATTTTGGGTATTTTTAGAAAAATCAAATAAGTATATTCACAAACTGCTTTTTTTGTGCTGATTAAATTAAGTAGAAAAGAAAGAAAAATGGCTGAAAACAAAATTTTCATTTTTGATACAACGCTGAGAGATGGTGAGCAAGTTCCAGGATGCAAACTCAATACCAAAGAAAAAATAGAACTAGCACTTGCCTTAGAAGATTTAGGAGTGGATATTATTGAGGCTGGCTTCCCCATTTCTAGTCCCGGCGATTTTGAATCCGTCAAAGAAATTTCCAAGATCATCAAAAAGGCAACAGTATGCGGACTAAGTAGAGCTGTTCAAAAGGACATAGAAATTGCAGGAGAGGCGCTTAAGCATGCCAAAAGAGGGAGAATACACACAGGAATTGGAACATCGGATTCACACATCAAAAGCAAGTTTAACAGCAACAGGGAAGATATTCTGTTAAGGGCAGTGCAAGCCGTAAAGTGGGCCAGAAATTTTACAGACGATGTTGAATTTTATGCAGAAGATGCAGGTAGAACGGACAACGAATACCTCGCCAGGGTTGTAGAAGCTGTCATTGCAGCTGGAGCAACTACGGTTAATATCCCTGACACTACGGGCTATTGCCTACCCCACCAATATGGTGAAAAAATTGCCTTTCTGATGAACAATGTGAAAAATGTTGACAAGGCAATTATTTCCTGCCATTGTCACAACGACCTTGGAATGGCCACTGCGAATTCAATTGCCGGAGCAGTATCTGGAGCAAGGCAGATTGAGTGTACAATAAACGGACTTGGTGAAAGGGCTGGAAACACGGCATTGGAAGAAGTGGTGATGGTTTTAAAACAACACAGCGACCTTGGGCTTTACACCAGTATTAATCCAATTTTTTTAAATCCAATAAGTCAACTTGTTTCTGAAATCATGCGCATGCCGGTTCAGCCAAACAAGGCGATTGTTGGAGCAAATGCCTTCTCACATTCCTCCGGAATTCATCAGGATGGGTTTTTAAAAAATTCTGAAACGTATGAAATCATAAAACCAGAGGAAGTTGGCGCAGAAACATCCAAGATTGTATTGACTGCAAGAAGTGGCAGGTCTGCACTAGCTTATCGGTTTAAAAACCTAGGATTTGAATACAATAGGAACGACATTGACATTTTATACGATAAATTTGTAAAAATGGCTGATTCGCTTAAGGAAATTCATGATGAGAATTTACGAATCCTTGCCAAACAATACAATGAAAAGGTATTAATGTAATTTTAGTTTCAACAATGGGAGTACAAAAAAAGATAGCAGTTATTTTAGGTGATGGCATTG
>JBILHX010000173.1:0-4642 GCA_044350285.1 Chitinophagaceae bacterium
GCAAAAGTAAACAACCCACCTTCACCCGCCAGCGAAATTTGGCTGTCTCCAAAAGGCGAAAAAGCCATCGCCAAGGTAAACAACAATATCTATCAAGTTACCATTCCCAATACTGGAAAACTGATTTCCATTTCCGTTGCAGATGCCGCCAGTGCTGAGTTTCCAAGCAAAAAGCTGACTGAAATTGGAGGTGAATTTCCATCATGGACGGCAGATGGTGAAAAAATTCATTGGAGCCTTGGTGCCGCACATGTCATTTATGACCTTGCAAAATCTGATGCTTTTGACGACAGCTTGAAAACAGCAAAAAAACTGGCTGATCAAAAAGCCTTGACTGACACCACCAAAAAAGACACTGCTAAAAAAGATCCTAAAAAAGAGGATGCTAAATATACTCCTGATGAGCAATGGGTGAAAGTATTTTATAAAAAGGACATCCCTGCTTCAACGATTTTGTTGAAAGGCGCTCGTATCATCACCATGAAGGGCGATGAGGTGTTTGCAAAAGGGGATGTGCTGATTGTGAACAACAGGATTAAATCCGTTGGAAAATCAGTTAAAGCACCAGCAGGAACCAAGGTGATTGATGTTAGTGGAAAGACAATCATTCCTGGTTTTGTTGATGTGCATTCTCACATGTGGCCTAGCTGGGGAATTCACAAGAACCAAGTGTGGATTTATGCAGCGAACCTGGCTTATGGAGTAACCACAACACGTGATCCACAAACAGCCACTACAGATGTATTGACTTACGCGGATATGGTTGAAGCTGGACAAATGGTAGGTCCGAGGGTGTATTCAACTGGTCCCGGCGTTGGATATTGGGCATACAACATCAAGGATTCTGCACAAGCTGAAAGCGTCCTTAAGCAATACAGCAAATATTTCAATACGCAGTACATCAAAATGTACTTAACTGGAAATAGGCAAACAAGACAGTGGATCATCAATGCTGCAAAAAATCAAAAGTTGATGCCTACCACTGAAGGTGGATTGGATTTTAAATTGAACATGACCAACTTGTTGGACGGATATCCTGGTCACGAACATTCTATTCCGATTTTCCCATTGTATTCAGATCTGACCAAGACAATCGCAGATTCAAAAATGGCTGTAACCCCAACCTTGTTGGTGTCTTATGGTGGACCATGGGCTGAAAATTACTATTATGAAAACGACAATCCATACAGCGATAAAAAGCTTCAGTTCTTTACTCCGTATGAAGAACTTGCTCAAAAATCAAGAAGAAGAGCGGCTTGGTTTTTACCAGAAGAACACGTTTTCCAGAAGCATGCCCAAAGCATGAAATCAATCGTGGAAGCAGGTGGTTTGGCGGGTATCGGAAGCCATGGTCAGTTGCAAGGACTAGGATTCCATTGGGAAGTATGGGCCATGCAAAGCGGCGGAATGAGAAACCTTGATGCCTTGAAAGTAGCTACCATCCTGGGTGCAGAAGGATTGGGATTGGATAAAGATTTGGGAAGCATTGAAACCGGAAAACTTGCCGATTTAATCATCCTAGATAAAAATCCATTGGAGAATATCCGCAACACGAATTCAATCAAATACGTGATGAAAAACGGGCGTTTGTACAATGGTGATAATGGAGATGAAGTAGCACCTATGGCTAAGAAATTGAATAGGTCTGAGTGGGAACAAACGCCTCCAGTGAAGAATACAACTGTGAAAGAGTAAGAAATTTATTTAAAATAGTCGATTCAAGAAAGGCACAAAGCATAAAAACTTTGTGCCTTTTTATTTTATGCTTAACTTAAATCAACCTAAAAAAAATAAAAATGAAAATCAAATCATTGTTATTATCACTAGTATTATTTTTTAATGCAATATTGGCCTTTTCTCAAGGTCCCAAAGTGCTTGTTGTTACTGCACACCCAGACGACGAAACAGGATTTTCTGTAACCATGTTCAAGATCACCAAAGAGCTCAAAGGCACAGTAGACATGGCTGTGATGACAGACGGCGGTGGTGGCTTTGCGGATTCTCAACTGGGAGCCCTCTATTTTGGTTTGAATCTTACCGATTCTATTGTTGCACGCACACACCTGCCCATGATCAGAAAACAAGAAATCCTCAACGCAGGAAAAATCATGGGTGTTCGCAACATTTATTTCATGGAACAGCCAGACGATTTTTACTCAACAAACATCACCCCTTATATATCAGGTAAAAATTGGAACATCCCTTATGTAGAAAGCAGGATTGATAAATTATTGGCTGAACGTCAATATGATTTTGTCATCACGATGTTGCCGCATGATGGTCAACACGGGCATCACAAAACATCCGTAATGATGGCGCTCAGGGCTGTTCAGCGCTACAAGGGTGCAAACAAACCCATCATCATTGCCGGAAATCCTGGCCGTGAAGGAGTGAAGCCAATGGAGTTCTCTATGCTAGATGGATACCCTGAAACTAAAATCAAAGCGGATGCGCCTAAATTCACACTGAACAGGGCATACCGTTTTGCTGAGAATGACAAGTTGAGCTATAAAATTGTGGCTGATTGGGTGATTGCTGAATACAAATCCCAAGGGGCGATTCAAGAGAACGGAATCCATAGAACGGATTTTGAAACCTATCATTACTACGACATGAATAACGCAAATGGTATCCCCAAAGTTCAAAAACTATTTGATGATTTGGCAAAAAGTGGATTCCAACCAATTCCTAAAAAATAATCACATGAAAGGACTTTTTCTTCCCATCCCCGTCTCCCGAAGGGGACGGGGATGCAATATTAAGAAGAGAAAGCCTCACCTTCCTCTTCGAGAGAAGGTGAGGGGAAATTATTTACTAAACGTCATAACCTTTTTTTTAGGGTCGCCCTATAACACATTCAGGATAACGGCATCCACAAGACAGACCTGGAATTTTACCGATACTTTGACTTGAATGATTCCAACGGAATTTCGAAAGTCCAAAAACTATTCAGCGATCTTGCCAAAAGTGGTTTCCAACCTATGTATAAAAAATAATCACATGAAAAGACTTTTAACAGCAGTTGTTATCGTCATTCTTTTTGCATGCAACCAAGCAGATAAAGATTTCAATCCTTCTTTCAAACTCATTCCTTCTGAGAAGTTTTTTTTCAAATCATGGGTGGATTGCAACATGGCAGAAGCTTGGGTAGGAGATACCTTCAGGATTTTTTCGGGTAAGTACGGCGAAGACCCCATTTGGGGATATTCCAATGAATTGGAATTCGCCAGTGGGAAGACTCCCAATGAAGTTTTCCTAACTCCCGACGCAAAATTTGTTGATCCAATCATGCCCCCAAATGTACTTCCCACGGAAAATGGTTTGCATGGCTGTGTATTTTTTGAAACATTGTATCAATCTCTCAATGACCCTTCAGGGAAAACACTATATGCCGTTTACCACAATGAAAACTATCCCCAAACCCTTCCTTACAATCCTAAAACTGGAGAGGGTTACATCGATACATTGTGGCCTGAAGGCCTTACTGGGCCTCAGTCTCCTGCCGCTGTGAGTCGCATCGGTATCATGAAATCTATAAACGGTGGTCATTCTTGGGAAAATAAGGGAATCTTCATTGAAGACCTTCAACCACGCATGATTCGCAAGCAACACAACAATTCACTGACATTTGCCGGGGGTGTTGGAGATCCTTCTGCAGTGGCTAGTGGTGATTATCTCTATCTTTTTTATGGTGAATATGGATACCCAGGCGTTTATGACGCTGCAAAATATGATTCTGTTTTTGAAGCAAGCGGCCAGTGCATCAGCATCGCCCGTATCAAAATCAGCGACCTAGATAATCCTCAAGGAAAGGCTCAACGCTGGAATGGCAAAGCATTTGCAGCTTCATACAATGGCATTGGGCAACCCATTGCTTCTTTGCAAATAAGCAAGGAAGACAAAGGTGGCGCTGCCTCAAGAGCTGGCGGAAATTTCCATTGGGGTCCTTCCGTTAGTTGGAACACCTATTTGAATTGTTGGGTGATGATGATGGGAAGGGTAGAAGGTCAAAAATGGGTGGGTGATGAAATATACATATCATTTAACAAAAATAAAGACCTAGGCGTTGGAGATAATGCACAGCAATGGAGCAAACCTAAATTGGTGTTGAACAAGCCAGGTCATATTCTTTGGTATCCCTCTCTTCAGCCTATGAATACGGAAGAAGACATCAAAGCCAAGAATACCTGTTTGCGTTTGGGTAAAAAAGCGAGACTTTTTGTAAAAGACATGGAAGGCCCGATCGGCGACCTAAAGACTGAAAATGTTTTTGAATACGTGATTGAATGCGTTTTGAATTTGGGTAGAAAAGCGCGGCGACTTTTTGTAAAAGACATGGATGGTTTCAAGCCTGATTTTGTTTCAGAATACGTGATTGAATTCGAAAAATAATTTGTTGGATGTTGAGGGTTGAAATTTTTAAGGATGATTTCAACCCTAAACAACATCACTTAACAGCTACTGCTATTCGCGAATCGGCTGTGCCATAATACAAAAACCACTTGTTGTTGAAATGCACCAATCCTTCCACAAAACAAACCTCATTTACCTCACCTGTTCTCTCATAAGGTTTGTCGGGATGTATGAAGTCGGTCGTGGTTCTATCAATCAATTTATAGGGCTCGTTGATGGCAAATAATGC
>JBILHX010000174.1:0-4635 GCA_044350285.1 Chitinophagaceae bacterium
TTCCTACCACGGTAAATGGCCAAATTGCATTTTTACGTGCATAAACCTTGTGTACCCTCATCAATGGAAAATCATGTTGCAAGCTATAGTATCCCAAATGATCCCCAAAAGGACCCTCTGGCTTGTTCTCGCCAGGCCAAATTTCTCCGGTAATCACAAAATCAGCATCTGTGCTGATGGCATATCCGTCCCTGTAAACATACCTAAACCTTCTTCCACCCAATGCTCCAGCAAATGTCATTTCACTTAAACCCTCCGGCAAGGGCATCACGGCAGCAACACTATGAGAGGGTGGGCCTCCAACAAAAATACTCACTTTAAGAGGAAGTCCTTTCTTGTTTGCCTTCGTCTGATGAACACCTATTCCACGGTGCAGCTGGTAATGCAACCCTATTTCCTCATTTTTCTTGTAATCATTTCCCGAAAGTTGAATTCGATACATCCCTAAGTTGGCCTTCATAATACCCGGAGAATCAATATCCTCTGTATAAACCTGAGGTAGCGTGATGAAGACCCCTCCATCATTGGGCCAATGTTGTATTTGTGGGATGTCTTGGATCCTGATTTCTTCAAAGAGTAAAGGTTTAACAATCGGGTTCCTCAACGGAAGAGCCTTGAAGGCCGCCATTGCAGCACCAAAATATTTTAATGGTTGCTTTAACCCTGCTATCGGGTCGTTTTTTAAATTAATGAGCTGTTGAACCTGTTGCAACGTTTCCCTGAATATAAAACGGCTGCGTTCGATGGTTCCAAAAATGTTTGATGCTGCCCTAAACTTGGATCCTTTGATATTTTCAAACAAGAGGGCTGGCCCCTTCGCCTCATAAACACGGTGGTGTATGGTGGCCATCTCAAGAAACGGGTCAACTTCTTCTTTTATCCTAATCAATTCGCCACTTCGTTCTAGGTCTAACAGACACGATTCCAGTGAGTTATACACCATAATTGAACTTTTAATTAAGACGTCAGAAAAGAGTAATTTTATTGAAATCAGCTAAAATCTGACGCCTTATAACGGTGTTTAATTAAACACGCTCAAATCCTGAAAAGAAAAAATTTCCTTCAATGGATGCATTTTCATCGCTGTCACTTCCATGAACTGCATTTCTTCCGATGCTTTCGGCAAACATTTTACGGATGGTTCCTTCTTCTGCATTTGCAGGATTTGTTGCCCCGATTAGTTTCCTGAAATCTTCAACAGCATTGTCTTTTTCAAGGATGGCTGCCATGATTGGACCACTGCTCATGAATTCAACCAACTCTCCGTAGAAAGGACGCTCACTATGTACTGCATAAAATTCTCCCGCTTTTTCAGCAGACAATTTGGTTAATTTTAATGCGATGAATTTAAACCCAGCAGCTTCAATTTTCTGAAGGATGGCTCCAGAATGTCCATTTTCAAAGGCATCTGGCTTGATCATTGTAAAAGTTCTGTTCGTCATATTCCTGTTTTTTGGAATACGAAGTTAGCTCAAGGTCAATCATATCCCAAGGAAAAAAACTACTTTATTGTATTTCAAGTTCGCCTATGTACATTTGTCACCCCAATGGAAGAAATAAAAAATATATTCAGTCAGTTAAACACCCCTCAGGCTATTGCAATCACCATGCACCAAAAGCCTGATCCTGATGCTATGGGGTCATCACTAGCCCTGTTTCATTACCTTAAAAAATTAGGTCACCAAGTTACCATCATATCCCCAACCAATTGGGCTGATTTCCTTAAATGGATGCCCGGGTGCAATGAAGTAATCGATTTTGAATCAAACAAGGTAGTTGCTGAAAAAGTATTGGCCAATGTTCAATGGCTTTTTTGTCTCGACTTCAATAATTTCAGCAGGACCCGCTACATGGAAAGAATTTTGGTAGACTTGCCATGTAAAAAGGTGTTGATAGATCACCACAGGGAACCTCAAACGGAAAGCTTCGATTATGGAATAAGTGATTATACAAAAAGCTCTACAGCTGAAATGATTTTTGATTTTATCATTGAATCAGGAGGTGAGGATCAGTTGGACAAAGACATTGCCGTTTGTCTTTACGCGGGTGTTATGGCAGATACTGGCTCGTTTAGGTTTTCTTCAACAACCTCAAACGTACACCTGATGGTGGCTAAATTGAAAACATTCAACATAGACCATCCAAAAATTCATACTGCTGTATACGATAACTTCTTGGAAAACAGGCTCAGGTTCATTGGGCACGTATTAAGCAACAGAATGGAGGTCCTTTATGAATTCAATACAGCCATCATTGCAATACCCAAATCGGACATCCTAAAGTTTCACATAAAAACCGGAGACACAGAAGGATTGGTGAACTACCCACTTTCAATTCAGGGAATTGAAATGGCTGCTTTACTGATAGACCGAGATGAAGAAAGAAAATGGTCATTTAGAAGCAAAGAAACATTTGATTGCAATAGCTTTGCACGTAAGTATTTCCAAGGCGGCGGACATTACAATGCCTCCGGCGGAAGAAGTACTTCAAGCATAGAAGAAAATATTAAACAATTTAAACAAGCCCTCAGGGAATTCACATCCAAACAATAACAATTATAAAATGAAAAAAACAACCTTGCTTTTAACCATTCTTTCAGTGCTTGTTTTCAATGCATGTAAGAATATTGGTTTTGATAAAACCAAAACAGGACTGGAATACAAAATCATTAAAGGAGAGAAGGGTGAAGCCCTTGACCCAGGTGATATTGTAAAATTTCAATACAAAGTTACTTTCAAAGATTCACTGGTCATCACAACCTACAACACAATGCCAGCTTATGATCAAGTTGACAGCCTTGGAAGGCATCATGATTTCTCTGAATTTCTTGCACAAATGAACGTTGGCGACAGCGCAGTTTGTTATCAACTGTTTGATACATTGCAAAAAAAGCCTGAATTTGGTTTGCCACCTTATATGAAAAAAGGGGACAAGCAAGAAATTACCATTAAAGTTTTGGCAGTGTTTAAAGCCAAAAATGGTGCAAATCCAAGAGATTTGGCTGTAGAAGATTACAGAAAAGAGATTGAGCTTTTCAAAACAAAAGAAATGGCTGCAATCGAAAAATACTTAAGCAATAAAAAAATCAATGCAGTTAAAGTTAACAACAATGTTTTTGTTCAAATTGAAACAGAAGGAACAGGCGCAAGAGCTGATTCTGGTAAACTCGTTGGTGTAAAATACTCAGGATATAATTTTGATGGTAAATATTTTGATTCAAATACAGACACTACCAGACAACTTCAAAAACATCCTTTGGAAACTTTCTTCTTTACCTCAAAACAAGAAGGAGCTATTCAAGGAATGTTAGAGGGAATCACCTTGTTTAAAGTAGGAAGCAAAGGTAAAATGTTCATCCCTTCATTGATGGCTTATGGTCCTCAAGGCATGCCTCCTGCTATCAAGCCAAATGAAAATTTGATTTTCGATATTGAAGTAGTTGAAGTGAAAGATAAACCAGCCACTCCACAACAACCTGAAATGCCTCAGCCTAACAGATAAGAATCATAAAAGAATTTAAAAAAGCCGGGACTGCATAAAGTACCCGGCTTTTTTATGTTTTAAATCTCGTTTGTAAATTTCCTAGCCCTTTTTTATTGCTTCCAAAATCATTACAACCTCATTTGCTTCCCTCACATCATGCACCCTCAAAATGGAGGCACCATTCATGATGGCATAGGTATTCAGAACGGTTGTTCCATTTAAAGCCTCTTCTGGTGTGTTTTTAAGCAACTTGTAAATCATCGATTTCCGAGAAAAACCAACCAAAATCGGAACATCAAGTTCTATGAATTTTTCAAGGTTTTTAACCAACGTGTAATTATGTTCCAGGCTTTTACCAAAACCAAAACCAGGATCAAAAATCAATTGCTGAATCCCTGCTTCTTTACATTGAGCGAGTTTTTCCTCAAAAAAGGAATAGACTTCCTTTACTACATCTGTATAAAATGGATTGTTCTGCATGGTATCGGGACTGCCTTGCATGTGCATACAGATGAAGGGCACCTGCAGGCTTGAAACAGTGTTGATCATTTTTTTGTCCATTTCACCACCACTGATATCATTTACAATGTGTGCACCCAACTCAATGGCATACTTTGCCACTTCAGCGCTGGTAGTGTCTATTGAAATCCATTGTAGAGGGTATTCTCTTGCCAAATAATCAATCGCTGCAGAAACCCTGGCTATTTCTTCATCCACAGAAATTTCAACACTGCCAGGCCTCGAACTTCTACCCCCAATGTCAATGATATCAGCACCCTGCGCTACAAATTCATCAATTTTCTGTTGCAAGACTGGTAAGAGAGTCGACCGGCTTTCCTTATAAAAAGAGTCGTCTGTGCAATTCACAACACCCATGACCAATGGTTGTGTTATGTCTTTTTTCTTTCCCTTCGAATAAAGTGTAAACATGTAATTCTTTCTTATTTTTGTTTTTTTAATAAAACCAAACGATACCATCGTTCGGTAAAATTAATACTTCACCCAAATCTTAACATGGATTCCATTACAAACATACAATATGATGAGGCAGTTCTTTCCTGCAAAGAAATTTTCATCAAAAAAACAAAGGACTACGGCACATCATGGCGGGTATTGCGCATCATTTCAATAACAGATCAAATTTTTATAAAA
>JBILHX010000175.1:0-4533 GCA_044350285.1 Chitinophagaceae bacterium
AGAAAGTGCTGGTCCAAAATCAAGACCTTTTGAATTCACCATGTGACAGGATGCACAATTGTTCATGTAGAGTGTTTGTCCCTTAGCCGTATTGGCTTTTAACGCAGTGAGCTCAGTGATTGTTGGCTCTTTTTTGATCGATTTGTTGGTGGTTGTTTGAGGCAAGTAAGTGAGCGCCTCTTCCCTAATAGATTTCTTTCTAGATGTTTGTACACTGGCAACCAAGCCGGGTATCAAAGGGGCATCAACTTTTTTCTCTTTCAATAAAGCCAAGACAGTTTGTTCTCCTAAATTAGACTTCCCAATTGATTGTGCGGTTTGCAATTTTAATTTTTGTGATGCCGTTGCTGAAACCAATACTGCTTGCATGATTTCAACAGATTCCTTGCTTCCAACGCGCGACAATAGATTGATTGCTGCGCTTTGTTTGGCGGTATCTTTTCCGTTGATTGTTGACGTAATGAGTTGATTGCCTCCCATTTGCAACAATAACGCCATTGCATTTTTTCCGATTGTTGTGCTGGAGCTGTCGAGCGACAATTTCAACAAATTTTTATCTTCTTTTTTTGCATCAAATTTGTTGACAAATTCAACGTAATCATTTGATCCATAAATAGCGATTAGCACATCATTCAGCGGTTTTTGCAGTTCGATATTGTCTGCAATATTTTTTTTGTTGAGTGATTGCAACGCGATTTTATTCAGTTGAACATCGTTGCTGGTATTTTGCTTGATGATGTTGATCAACGCAGTTGATTTTGCTTCACTTTCATTGAAGTCAAATGCCCTGAAATAACGCAACCTCGATTTTAGAGGTTCCTTTGCATCAGCGGCCAGTGTTGATAAATAGGGCAATGACATGTCTGTCCTGGCGCGCCATACGATATCGCGTGAACCCTCGGTTAACAATGGATTCTTTGTTGTGTTGAGATAGGCTGCAAAGTACCTATCCCACTGCTTGTCTGCTCCAATGCCTAGGGCTTCAAGATACCACCTGTCTTTGCCGTCGTGTTGAGATGCCAATGTTGCCCACAGTTCAGCTGCTTCAGGTGCTGTGTTGTGTCTCAACACCACTGCACATTCTCTTCTCACCTGCAAGTCTTTGTCGTTTACCAATGATTTTATAACAGAAAGTAGGTCTGCATTAAGTTCTTGCGCAGCCCGTATCCCCATGATTTTAAAATCTGAATTTTCACTGCTGATGGCTTGTTGGATGTATGCTTGCGGATTGGTATTTTTCATCTTCACCAATACCCAAAATGCCCTTGCGCGCATCCTTGGATCTTCGTTGGTTTTCCAACACTTCTCTAATTCAGGAACAGCATTGTTTCCCATTTCTTGTAAGGCATTAAATGCATGGTAACGAACGGCGAGATTTGGGTTTTGAAGGGCATGAACAGCACCTGTTGCATTGCTATAATTTTCTTTGGAAACTGCATAAGCAGCTCCTCTCGGTGCAACGCGATAAATCCTGCCCCTTGTTTGGTCTCCTGCTCCATGTCCACCCACACCCGGATCGTACCAGTCAGCCACTATGAGTGAACCGTCTGGCGCAACACTTACATCTGCAGGCCTGAACCACTTGTCGTCATCCCCTTTGATGATGTTAATGATGTCTGCTGAATAGCCTGCACCATTTTTTTTGACGGGGTATGACCTCACAACATTCGGACCCGCATCGCAGTGAATCATTTGTCCCTGGAAAACTTCTGGCAACAATTTCCCTTCATAAATCACGATGCCTGTTGGTGATCCTGCACCTGTTTGCAATAGATTTGGCACTTCACCCGGATCGTTTAAATGCCAGTGTTTTAATGGAGTCTGTTCTTCGATGTTGGTTCTGTTTGCATTCCATCCCGCTCCTGTCATTTCATCTGTATAGCCATAATTGCCATAGGGCATCACATAATTGATGCGTGTGCCTTTGTTCCCATCGTCATCGTTGTCGCTCTGCCACATCGTTCCATAGCTGTCAACCGCAACTTCGTAAGGATTGCGGAAGTTGTTGCCAAGACATTCAACATTAGAGCCGTCTGTATCGCAACGAAACACCATGCCTTGTTTGTATTTCTTCGGTCCAATCGGATCACCATCCTGATCGAGTACAGCATTTCCATCTTTGTCTTTCAATTGTTTACCTTCATTGCCGAGGTTGAAATATAGTTTTCCATCTGCAGCAAATGTGAAAGCGTGTGCTCCATGGTCGTGTTGCTCACCACCAATGCCACTGAACATCACTTCTTTTCTATCTGCTTTGTCATCACCGTTGTCGTCATAAAAGGCCCATATATAGGGACTTTGAGAAACAATGACTTTCTTCCCAAGCACGCAGATGCCAAGTGGGGCATTCAGGTCCGTACCTTGATAAAACACTTTTGAAGTATCTGCCTTGCCATCTCCATTGAGGTCTTCCAAAATAACGATGCGGTCGCCCAACGGATTGGTTGGATTCTTGTTGATGTTGGGTCTATAATTGTACGCTTCCGTAACCCAAACCCTTCCACGTTCATCGACATCAATATTAGTGGGATTTTTTAGCATGGGTTCAATGGCAAAGGGGGTTATTTCCAAGCCTGGTGCAAGGGTTAATCCCTTCAACGCATTTTCTGGAAGCCTTTTTTGGTCTTCTGTCAGCGTGTCTTTGGTTGATATTTTCATATCCCCTACCGGATTTTTATACGATAGAATGATGGTAGCAAGACCTATCAGCAAGAAAAAGGAAAGTGTGTATTGTAGCTTCAAAGTGATTTTTTTCATTGTCTCAGTAGTTGAATTGTGTAAATTTTAGTGACCAGCTTCAATTAGTTTGGCAATAGAGAATGCAGCACTGGCCGCTAGTGCGCCTATCATCATAACTTTCAATCCGCCAGACCATGGATTGATACCGGTGATTTTGCTTTTAAAAAATCCGAATATGAAAAGGCATAACAAGGTGATGATTGCAGAGACTTTGAGTCCATCCACAGCCTCTGTAACGTAGAAGTAAGGAATCAGTGGAATGAATCCTCCAACAACATAGCTGAGCCCGATATTGAAGGCACTTCTTGTAGCCCGCTTGGGGTCTGGTTTTTCCAATCCCAGTTCGTATTTCATCATGAAATCTACCCAGCGTTTGTCGTCTTTGATGATTTCCATGGTGGCCTCTTCAGCGGTTTCTTTTGTGAGTCCCCACTCCAAAAAAACCTTCCTGACTTCGTGGATTTCGTCTTCTCTTTTGTGGGTTAGCTCCCAATATTCTTTTTTCAATTCGCTGGAGTAATGGTCTTGTTCTGTTTTTCCTGCGAGATAACCTCCGAGTCCCATCGCTATTGATCCTGCTGCAATTTCTGCTAAGCCGGCAATCCATATAATGCTAACATCCCCATGAACGGCCCCGCTTAAACCGGCGGCTAGCGCAAAAGGCACGGTGAGACCATCGCTCATGCCAATGACGACATCTGTAAGCAGGTCGCTGCTTTGCAGATGAGATTCGTGGTGTAAATGAGTATCTTGCATAAAATGAATTTGTGTTACTAAATGTACATTTTATTCTACAAGAAAATAGTGTAAAATAATTCTATATGCAGGATCTGTTGTGCTTTGCGAATGACCGGTTTCAG
The DNA here is from genome assembly GCA_044350285.1 of Chitinophagaceae bacterium. Classification (GTDB taxonomy): domain Bacteria; phylum Bacteroidota; class Bacteroidia; order Chitinophagales; family Chitinophagaceae; genus Pollutibacter. The sequence continues at coordinate 3,600 of JBILHX010000175.1, forward strand.
CCGGTGTTAGAGAGTGGGGTTTCTCTTCAGGATTTGGGACTGTTGAGGGGATACGGGATTTTTGATTTCCTGCGGGTGTCGGAAGGTGTTCCACTTTTTTTGGATGACCACCTGGATCGATTTTTTTATTCTGCTGATGTGATGGGATTGGAAGTGAAAAAATCAAGGCATGCTTTAACGATGGTGGTGCATCATTTGATCAAAGAGAACAAGTTGAAAATTTCGGGCATCCGTTTGTTGTTGACGGGAGGAGATTCTGTTGATGGATATCAGCTTGGGGAATCCAATTTGGTGGTCGTACAGCAGCAGATTACACCACCAGCAGATAGCATCAATCATGCAGGATTTGTGTTGGCAAGCTATGCGTATCAACGCCAATTATCGGAAGTAAAAACCACTGATTATTTGATGGCCATTTGGCTGCAGCCTTGGATGAAAAAAAAGCAAGCCGATGATATTTTGTATCACCACAATGGGATGGTGAATGAATGTCCAAGGTCGAATGTATTTATTGTTACCCAGCAGAATCAATTGGTCACGCCTGCTGAAAACATGTTAAAAGGAATCACCAGAAAAAATATCATTAAGATATCAAAGGCAATAGGGATGACGGTTGTAGAGCGAAACATTTTGTTGGAAGAAATAAAATTGGCCAAGGAAGTATTCATCACAAGTTCAACAAAAAGAATTGTACCCATCAGTCAATTGGATGAAACTATATATCCTCCATACACACCAAATTCAGTAACGTGGAAACTTTTTGAACTGTTGTGTGAACACGAAAGACAGTATATTCAGGCAGAGAAAGATTGATTATTTTATTTACCATCACCAAATAATTGAAACATGCAAAGGAGAAAATTTATACAGCAAAGTTCATTGGGCGTAGTAGCCGCCATGCCGATGGTGCAAGCCATGACAGACACCATGATGA
>JBILHX010000115.1:0-9804 GCA_044350285.1 Chitinophagaceae bacterium
TTTTAAATATTGTGACACAAGAGCTATTTAATGTCACAATAATTTATGACATGAGAGAATCAGTGAATCGTATTATTGAACTGAAAATCAATAGATTTAAGCCTGGTCAGGTCTTTTTTCAAAAACACTTTTGCTATTATAACAAATTTCATTGACCAATTAAACTCCAGTAAAATTGTTTTAAAAAAACAAAATAGAGAGTAAACAAGTCTTTCCACTCATCAAACTCAAATCAAACTTGTATTCTACCCTTCTATCATTTTATTCAAAACTTATACCCATACCCAATTCTAAATACTTGTGTTTCGTAAAAATCATTGCTTGTATAAACAAAACCATTTCCAGTAATAACTTTTTTTATCACCATGGTGTTGAGCAAATCTGTTGCATTAACAAAAAGCTCTCCCTTGCCTTTTTGAATTTCTTTTTTTATGCCAAGATCCAAAGAAAAACGTGCCTTTATTTTTCCCTGTGGGATGATATCTGGTGCTAAATAAATGGCCGTCAATTGTGCATCGATTTTGTTGGCAAAATGAAAAGTATTGTTGATTTTTATATTACCTGAAAAAGATTCTTGCTTCTCTGCTGAAAAAGAATGTGCCACCGGATATTTATTGTTAACTGTAAAAGCATCAATCTGATTTCGGTATGCGTTGATGTTAAAATTAAAGGAATATTCTTTTGATACAGCTTGTGTCAAAACCATCTCTAATCCAGTGTTGTAACTCTTATTGACGTTTTGAAAAATTGCATATATCAAATTACTAGGTGGAACAATTGTTGAAATTCTCGTAATTGTTCCTTCAGCAAAACGATGATATATAGCATTGTACAAACTACCCTTTTCCCAACTTCTCTTGTATCCCAATTCCACAGAATTGGTGAACTGTGGGCGCAATGCCGGGTTTCCAACCTTGATAATTTCAGCATCATCGTATTTAGGAAAAATGCGGATGTCAACTTCATTTGGTCTGTCCACACGGCGGTTATAAAAAAATGAAATCTTGTTGAATTCGTTAAGCTTGTATGCCAAGCGAAAGTTTGGAAATAACTGGGCATAATCATATCCATCACTTTTATAAACCACATGGTTGGGGTTCACTTCATACTGAAGTTTTACATACTCCCCCCTTAAACCAAGTTCAGCCTCCCACTTCTTATCCTCAAAAATATAATTTCCATAAACTGCAGGAATTAATTCTTTGTAAGTTGCCCACCCGCCTGCATCAACATCCAAAACCGAATTGGCACCAGGAATAAACTGCATGTTTGTAGGAATACTTCTATCCCGGAGCTTTATTCCTGTCTCTATTCTTCCATACCTTAATGGTTTAACATAGTCTATGTTGAAATCAAAAACTTGCTCGTCTGACAACAACTTGAATGCGTCTGTGCCTTTTGAAGCTGGCAAATAATTGTCATAAAAATATTTTTCATCCTCACGATGAAAGGTATAATTAAACCCTAAATTCAATAAATGTCCAGCCTCTTTGAATCGATGTTGGTAAGCAATCGTTGCCATAACAGTAGTTTTCAATTCATCCTCTAAAAACTGCCAAAGCCTTTTGCGTTGTGAAAAATCAGCATTAAAAAAGGGTTGATCTCCTCTGTCAATTATTTTTTCGCTACCAAATAGTCCTGAAATAGTAAGTGAATTCTGATCATTGATGGAATAATCGACGCCCGATTTAAAAGTGGTAAAATGGGTATTTCGATTCCTTTTCAATTGTGAATTAACAACATCACCGTTGTCATAATTTCTTGTTACAAATTCATTCTTGTTAAGGGTTTCGGTATACAAATAATCTCCTTGAAAAAATAAATTGACCTTATTCCGTCTGTAATTGAGAGAAAGAGTTGGGTTGATTTTTGGTGTGAGTGTATATTGAGGCCTTATGGTAGGCAGATTTTCTTTTCTAACCCAAAGAGAACCTAAGCCAGGCGTTAACCCAATCTTTCCATTAAATCCCTCTTTCTTGTTTTTTTTATAGATGATATTAATAATCCCTGCATTGCCATTTGCATCATATTTCGAAGAAGGATTGTTGATGATTTCTATTTTTTCGATGGCTGATGCAGGAATGTTATCTAACCCAGATTGGCTTCCAAACCCTGTTAACGCAGTTTGTCGTCCGTCAATTAGAACAGTGATTCTATCATTTCCACGCAACAATACTTTTCCATCTTGCACAGTTACACTTGGCAAATTTTGCATGGCTTGCAATACAGAACCTCCAGATTGACTAATATTATCTTTCAGCGAAAATGTTTTTTTATCCATTTTTTCGCTTACCCCTTCAGTATTGCCGGTTATGATTATTGCTTTTAATGATCCTTGTAGCTCTTCTAATTCAATTATTTTTACATCTAAATATTCAGTGAGATTACCAACGAATAATGATTGTTTTTTTGTGATGTACCCAACATAAGAAACCTCTAAATAGTATTTATCGGGTTTTATTTTTGATATGCTAAACCTTCCTTCTTCATCCGTAACTGTTCCTCCTACAAACGAACTGTCCTTTTCTGCTTTCAGCACTACATTTACGAAAGGTAAAATCAATTTACTATTTCTATCTTTTATAACGCCAGAAACAGTAACACCCGACTGAGCGAATAAACCTGAAAAAAACAAAAGTGCTAAAGGTATGGTGAATAAATTTTTTAATCTCATGGATAATGTTTGTTACAATCTCTAAAATTAGTAAAAAAACTGTGCGTTAAATGATTTCACAACATTGGTGGTCAAGCAAATGGGTAAAGGACTCGAGTCTGTTGATTATTTCAATCCGAATGAAAATTAGTTCACCAAACATTAGAAAAAAGTAAAATCGGATTTTTAAATCAATTCTTCAAATTATAAAATTCTTTTTTTCTTGAACCACATGAAAATGATAATTGCTATAGCCGCCATCATGATTAATATCAGAAAGTACCCGGATTGCCATTTTAACTCCGGCATATTTTCAAAGTTCATACCATAAATTCCTACTACAAAAGTCAATGGCAAGAAAAAAGCTGAAAAAATGGTCAACAGCTTCATTACATCATTGCTTTTCTGAGCGCTTACAGAAAGATATGTGTTCAACAAATTATTTGCATTTTCCAACACCTCATCATAACTTAAAATCAAATTCAAAAGACTGTCTTTGATGTCTTGCAATGCCGTTTTCGATTTATCGACTACATCAATTTGATTGACCACATTTTGAAAAATCTGCAATAACTTTTTTGTAATTCGGGTTTGTGCTTTTATGTAATATAAATCTTCCAGTGAAATCTTAGCATTGCTTTTTAAAAAAATTAATTCTTCTATTTCAACTATTTTTTCATCTAGAACCTGAAGTGGCACTTGATAGGTTTTGACCATTTTACTGATTAAATAAACAAGAATCTCCTCAGGACTGTCAACATCCTTTAACTCTTCTTGCATAAAATCAAACGGACTCCTGTGTATCGTTATGATTTTATGATCGCTGAAAAAAAAAGCAATTTTGTTTGACAAACCCGAAATCGTTGTTTCTCCTTGTTCTATGGTAGATGTAAAAGCCCTCAAGATCAAAAAATTATAATTTGGCTGCTTTTCGAATTTAGGCAAATGCCCTTGCTCCAAACTATCTTTTATTTGGAAATAATCAAGCTGGAATTCCTTTGCAATTTTTTCTAAACTATTCCAATCAGGTTGACAAATGTCTATCCAAACAAAATTATTGTATTGTGTTTTATGAAGGTAATTATTTGTCATTTTTATATCCAACAATGATTGTATTATAAAAAAAGAGAACAACACGCATAAGTCAAAAGAGGCCTATTTTAAACAGCTGTCAAATTTTATCGAACCATCAGTATGTGTTGCATTGTTTGTCACTTTCAAAACAAACAGACAACATCTCCCAAAAAATACATTTTATCAATTCTGCTTCCTAACATATTGTGTCAAAATAACAATCAGCTGCCCTTCTATTTTTCCTTCAATTTGGTCTGTATTGTCATGTACTAGCCTGATATTTCTAACCACTGTACCCATTCGCGCATTCAATGTCGACCCTTTTACATCCAACGACTTGGTCAGCACTACCGCATCTCCATTTTGCAGTACATGTCCTTTAGAATCACGATGCAATACAACTGCTCCATCGTTTTCATGGTCTCCGGTGGCTTTGGCCCAAGCCATCACATCGTCTTCTAGATACATCATATCCAGATTATCAACCGCCCAACTTTCATCACGCAAGCGGTTTAGCATCCTCCAAGCTGTTACTTTAACACCAGGGATCTCGCTCCACATGCTATCAGACAAACACTTCCAATGGCTGGCATCCAACTCCTCCTTTTTATCAATTTGCAACAAACATTTATTGCAAATGAATATGCAACCATCCGCATCCGCATGGGGTGCTGATGCCACTTCATGCAGGGTTAAACTTGCATTTGACTGGCACAATTCACATTTATTTTCGCTGCGTTTAGACAAGACTTCAATTAGTTGCATTTCATTTGTTTGTGCTGCAAATATAATTCATACTCCGTCTTTGAGCTGATAAATAATAAAATGTCAGATTCATCAATAATTTGAAGCTATTTTTTTACTTAAATAAACCAGCTTTCTTAATGTGCAAATAATATTAGATCCCAACAATAAAACATCATTTGAAATATACAGTATGATAGATACTATAATTTCAATTGTATGACTAATTGGTGTTTTTATTTTAAATTGCTTTGATTAAAACATATTAAATGAATACTCCTGAAGAAAACTTTGCATCACTTGGATTAACATTACCTCCGGCACCGAAGCCACTTGGTGTTTACAAACCATTGTTAATTGATGGAAATCATTGTTATGTTTCAGGGCATGGCACCGTACAAGATGATGGATCTCTTATCAGAGGAAGAATTGGAGAAACCATGTCAATGGATGAAGGAAAATTAGCAGCAAGACAAGTAGGACTGGCCATATTATCTACGCTTAAAACGAATTTAGGTTCCCTTGATAAAATAAAACGTGTCATTAAAGTTTTAGGAATGGTTAATTGCACCAGCGATTTTGAACAACATCCTTTTATAATCAATGGATGCAGTGAGTTGTTTGCCGCTGTATGGGGCAATGAGCACGGTATTGGCGTAAGAAGTGCTGTAGGCATGGGTTCACTGCCGGGAAATATTCCTGTTGAAATAGAGGTTTTGTTTGAATTAAATTAAGTGTACATTTTTGATTGAAAACTGCTAAACGACCAAATTAATCATGTTTATAATAGACGCTCATTTGGATTTGGCCATGAACGCAATGGAATGGAACCGTGATTTACGCAAATCCGTTATGCAAATTAGGAAATTGGAAGTTGGCATGCAAGACAAACCTGACCGTGGCAATGGCACTGTTGCCTTTCCTGAACTGAGAAAAGGGAATATTGGTTTAGTGGTGGCAACACAAATTGCAAGGGTTGAAACACCTGGTACAGGCATACAAGGATGGCATTCAGCAGAACAAGCATGGGCACAAACGCAGGGACAATTGCAATGGTATAAGGCAATGGAAGAAGCTGGTGAACTGGTTCAAATTTCAAATAAACAAGCCCTTGATGAACATATTTCACTGTGGGGAAGTTCAATTTCCAATGATCAAAACCCTATTGGATATATATTGAGCTTAGAAGGTGCCGATTCTCTTGTCAATATCGATTATTTGCATAGAGCTTATGAATATGGACTACGAGCTGTTGGACCCGCACACTATGGTCCGGGTAGGTATGCCAATGGCACCAACAGCACAGGAAAACTAAATCAAAAAGGCAAAGAACTGTTGAAAGAGATGGCCAAACTCAACATGATACTAGATGTTACGCATCTTTGTGATGATGCATTTTGGGAAGCAATTGATCTTTATGATGGAACCATTTGGGCCAGTCACCACAATTGCAGGTCTATCGTGAACCACAACAGACAACTTAGCGATGAAATGATAAAAATATTGATCCAAAAAAATGCAGTCATTGGAGGAGCCCTGGATGCATGGATGATGGTTCCAAATTGGGAAAGAGGCTCCTCTACCCCATTAAACATGGATTGCAGTCTAGAAAAAATGATTGATCACATCGACCATATATGCCAAATTGCTGGGAATATGAATCACATTGGTATAGGCACTGATTTAGATGGCGCTTTCGGTAAAGAGCAATGCCCACATGACATTGAAACAATTTCAGATTTAACACAACTACCATTGCGTTTGAATAACAGAGGATATACTCAACATGACTGCGAACAAATTATGCATGGGAATTGGCTAAGGTTATTGAGGCAGGCGTGGAGTTAACTTTCATTTCAATTTTAGGAACAGCATTTTTCTTCAAAAAAAAAACATGAATCCAACACTCGTTTTTAAGCACTGCCTTGCACTGATTTTCATTTTAATTCAGATCAATACCAGCCGGGCTCAATATAACAGTTGGACTCACAAAGGTTCATTTCACATTCTTACCAATAAAGACGGAGTAAGTTTACCTCCAACATCAACCGAAGAAAATTTTCCCCTTTTACTCAGGTTGAATAAAGATTTTTTCAACTTCAAAGAAACAAATAAGCAAGGCAATGATATCCGATTTTCTGATGTCAATGGCAATCCCCTATCCTATCAAATTGAGGAATGGAATCCTGAATATGAAACAGCCAGCATTTGGATAAAAATCCCAGAAATAAAAGGCAACTCCATTCAAAGGATTAACATATTTTGGGGGAATCCCAATGCCAAAAGCGAATCAAATGGACAAGCAGTTTTTAATGAGTTGAATGGATATCAAAGTGTCTGGCACATGCAAGAGTTGATAGAAGATGAGGTAGGAACCACCAAATCAATCAATCAAGGAACATCAACCACAAAAGGCATCATAGGTAACGCACAGCATTTCAACATCGGCACGGGGGTTAATTTTGGTGATAGTATTTTCAATTACCCTGATGGAGCCAACAGCAGCACAACAGAGGCTTGGTTCAAATCAAAAAAAGTAAACTCAACCATTCTCGCATGGGGCAAAGAGCAACGGAAAGGAAAAATAATGATGAACTATAAAAGTCCACCCCATATTGCCATCCAATGCTATTTTGCTGATGTTAAGGGAAAAACGAAAATAAATTCAAATAATTGGACACATGTTGCCCATCGGTACACAAAGGGAGACTCTCGTGTGTACATAAATGGCATCCTAGATGGGATAAGTACACCCCTCCTGGATATTCCAAAACCTGTTGGCATGCGAATGGGAGGTTGGAACGAATATGACTTTGTTGGAGAATTGGATGAAGTGAGGATTTCAAATGTACCAAGGTCTGATGAATGGATAAAATTGGAATATGAAAACCAAAAAAACAACCAAACCTTGGTAGGAAACATCATAAAAAAAGGGAATGAATTTTCAGTATCCAAAAAAAAGATTTCATTGCTTGAAGGCAGCAACACAACAATCAAAGCGGAAGCAAATGGGGCAATTAAAGTTTACTGGATTTTAAAAGATGGAGATCATTTAATTGAATTGTCTACAGATAGATTAACACAAATAATTAATTCAGGAAGGGTATCAGGAAACAAACAATTAACACTCCTTTTCAAGGCAATTTATGTGGATACAATCAAGACAATAATGATTCCCATATTGATTCAAGAAAACATTCCGGATCCAACATTCACGATACAAATTCCGAAAAAATGGAATGGAAGAGATAAGCTTGAAATAATCCCCATCCTCAATAATATCAAGCTACTTAAAGACAAAAAAGCAGCTAATTTAACTTACAAGTGGAATACTGCTGACATTGCAGTTTCAAAGAAAATATTGTTGAATAAAATGGTATTATCAAATGCGCAGAATAGTGGAGAATTAACCATCACACTTGCTCTAAATAATGGAGGGGAAGATGTAGTCGTTTCAAAAAAAATATTTGTTCAAGAACCTAAAAAAGAGAACTGGATTTACAAGAATGCTGAACAAGAAGAAAAGCCTGTTAACAACCAATTTTATGCAAGAGATGACAAAAATGAAGGCAAATTAATTTACTCCGGAAAATTGACGAACAATGCAGATTCTAGTTTTATCAAATTGTATGCAAATGGCAATTTAGTTGAAAGGATTTCCCATGCACAAACATCAAGCAACTCATATATTTTTTCAGTCAAACTCAAACCTGGATTGATTTCATACCATGTATTATTTGGAACCATCAAAAATAAAAAGGCAACAATCCTAGATTCAATCAGTAATATCATCTGTGGAGATGCCTATGTAATTAATGGGCAAAGTAATGCCGAAGCAAATGATTTTGGCAAAGCCGTAAACCCCTTTACCAGCCCATGGATCAGAAGTTTTGGATCAACAGATACCGATCCAAATAACTCAAGATTGGGTTCGTGGGGGAATGCAGTTTCCTATGACGGAAAAGGAGGCAGATTTGAAATAGGATATTGGGGAATAGAATTGGCGAAAAAATTAATGGAAAGCAATAGCATTCCAATTTGCATCATCAATGGAGCTGTAGGAGGATCTAGGATAGATGCACACCAAAAAAACAAGTTGAATGTGAATGACAGTTCAACTATATATGGACGTTTATTGTGGAGAATAAAAAAGGCTGGACTTACGCATGGAATCAGGGGAATATTTTGGTACCAAGGTGAAAACGACCAAGGCGCAGCGGGTGATTCTGGGAATTATGGCTGGGAGACCTATCAAAATTACTTTACTGAATTGGCAGCAAATTGGAAAAACGACTTCCCCAATATTCAACACTATTATCTATTTCAGATATGGCCGCGATCCTGTGGTATGACAGAAAACGGATCAGACAACATGCTGAGGGAAGTCCAAAGAAATTTACCAAGGTACTTTTCCAATTTATCAATCATGTCGACATTGGGAATTAAACCAGCTGGAACATGCCACTTTTCACCTGAAGGTTACAAGGAAATTGCAAATCTTATCTTCCCATTGGTTGAACAGAACAATTACAAGAAAACATTTTCAAGTTCAATAACACCGCCGAACTTGATTAAAATCACGCAAAAAAGGAATGAACAAGACAGAATTGAACTGGAGTTTGATCAGCCCATAAAATGGAATTCATCATTGATAAATCAATTTTATATCAATGGTGATAATACAATTATTGAATCAGGAAATGTATTGGCAAACATATTGACCTTGAAATTAAAAAAATCAATTTTAGCAAATAAAATCACCTATTTAGACAGCAAGAATTGGAATCAAAACAACATATTGTGGGGAGAAAATGGAATAGCTGCACTAACATTTTATGAAGTGCCGGTGATGAAAATTGATTAAAATAAAAGAAATCCAATGCAATGAATATCTTTAATTTTTCATTGCAGTCAAGCAAAAAAATGAATATGAAAGTAACTTCCATATTCATTTTTTTGCAATTCTGCTTTCTAATATAATGTATCAAAATAGCTTTCAGATGATGTTTATCTCAACCTTCCTCTGACGTGTAAAAAGCGAAGCCCCTTTTACATCCAACGATATTTATTTCAAAAGAAATAAATGTCTAAACATTCCCTAAAGTGAGGCCTTCTTGAAAACCCCAAACTCACTCAATGCAATGCAAACAGGAGATTCTGTGATGCGCAACCTGATTTGCTTTGTCTTAACAGGCATTTTCAGGGGTATGATTCTGCAAGAACCAATGGATGTTGCGGCACCTACTTCTTTCCACTGTCCGTCTACCATGGCATCTACTTCCAAAGCACCAATACGCTGACCCAACTTGATGTTCTCTCTCAACCTGATCAAA
>JBILHX010000177.1:0-4437 GCA_044350285.1 Chitinophagaceae bacterium
ACGATCAATTCAGGGGTTGTAATGTTATCAGCTGTAGCCCAATAAGAATACCTGTCTGAATCCAACAAATTGGAAACACCAAATTGATTGCTGCGGGTATTGCTTGCCTTCAAAACGCCTTCTTTTGCTAAATTATTTTTGAAACTATTTTCAACCAATTTCCCAAATCCAGAAAGCGAAGCCACATCTTCATCATCCAATAATCCTCTTGTATCGGGCGCGATGCCAAGGTCCAAATTAGCACCCCTACCAACACTCTTCAAATAAAGTTGAAACAATTGTTCGGCAGTTTTTACTTTGCCTTTTTCTTCTGGATGATAAAACCAACCTTTTCTCAAAGGAACATCACATTCGGCTGGCACCCATGATGTTCCGCCTCTTGTTCCAATTGGGTTGATGCTGTAATCTGACAATCCAGGACCTGGAATCGTATACCCCTTTTCAGGCAATGCGGTGAAGGTTGACCAAGAAGTTTCGTTTGCATAGCCACTTTCGTTTCCTACCCACCTTACATCCCATCCAATGTCGCTGAAAATATTGGCCATTGGCTGCATTTTTCTGGTCATGGCCCATGTGATGTCCCATCCGTAATAAACAGAACGATCTATTTTTCTAGTACTTTTTTCTCCCCCATAATATCCATCACCACCGTTGGCACCATCGTGCCATGACATAAACAATGAACCATAATTGGTATACAATTCTTTCAACTGTTCCCTGTATATTTTTACATAATCGTAGGTGCCGTATTTAGAATTATTCCTATCCCAGGGCGAGCAATAAACACCAAACTGCAACCCAGCTTTTCTGCACGCTTGTTCAAATTCTTTAACCATATCTCCTTTGCCATCTCTGAATGGAGATTTAGAAATGTTATAGTCAGTCGTTTTTGATGGGAACAAGCAAAATCCATCGTGGTGCTTTGAAACAAAAATCATCCCTTTCAAACCACCTGCTTTGATCGCCGCTACAATTTTGTCTGCATCAAATTCTTTTGGATTGAAAATAGCTGGATTTGCATCTCCATATCCCCATTCTTTGTTTTCAAATGTTGTTGGCGTGAAATGCACCAACCCATACATATCCAACTCATGCCAGGCAAGTTGACGGTCTGAAGGCAAGGCTCCATAGGGCTTTGGGGCTGATTGTCCAAATGCAGTGCTGAGAATGAAGAATGAAAAATGAAGAATGAAAAATGAAATACAATACAAACGTTTTATCATGGTTTAGTTTTTTGCCTTGGTAAAATTAAGAACGAGCAATGTAAATGAAGAATGAAAAATGAAAAATTATGAAGGTTTTGTTTTGACCGTATTGATTAAAGTACCGATACCATCAATGGAAATCTCTACCCTATCAAAGGACTTCAAGGTAAAATCATCAGGAGGAATAATACCCGTACCCGTCATTAGCATGACACCTTTTTCAAATGTTGTTTCTAGAAAAAGATATTTTACGAGGTCGTCGAAGGTTCGTTTGATTTGTGAAACAGATGTAGCATCTCCAAACACCTTCAGGTCATCTCGGAAGATTGAAAGGGTGATAGATGTATCGGATGAAATGGGTGAATTCAATACCGTCAAACATGGACCCAGTGAAGCTGACCTGTCATACACTTTGGCTTGTGCCAGATACAATGGGTTTTGTCCTTCGATACTCCTCGAGCTCATGTCATTCCCAATGGTATAACCTTCGATTGTTCCTTCAGAACTTATAAACAGGGTGAGTTCAGGCTCTGGTACATCCCAAGTTGAATCCTTTCTGATATGCACATGATCTTGATGCCCTGCAATGCGGTGCGGAAGCCCTTTGAAGAATAGTTCGGGCCTGTCGGCAGCATAAACCTTGTCATAAAAACTGGCACCACCTTCTTGTTCAGATTCTTTTTCGCGTGCCACTTTGCTTCTCAAATAAGTTACACCAGCTGCCCATAATTCCTGTGTGCCGACTGGGGCATCAAATGAACCGCCCAAATCAATGGGATTAACTTCCTCTAACTCCGGAATTAATTTCAAAAGAAAGTCATACAACCCAGTTCTGTTTACAAGGCTGTCCCATTCCATGTCAACAAGAAAATACTTGTTGCTGAATTCGAGCCATATTTTTTTGTTTCTTGTATACAATTTCATCATTTAAATATATTCAATTAACCATGTTGAAGGAAAAATATTTTTATATGCTGATTAATCAAAAAAATATGTGAGATTATCCTAAATTGTTGGCTCTAATTTCAAATTAAAGAAAAAACATGCACGCATCCCCATTTGAGCTGTCCTCTCCTTACGTCATTGTTACTGGCGGTGCCAGTGGCATTGGTCTATCCATTGTATCCTTGTTCCACAGTCAAGGGGCCATCGTTGATGTGTTTGACCTCAGAAAACCTTCTGCGGAAGAGATTGAAAAAATGGGATTTGATGAAACCACGGTACATTTTCATGAGGTTGATATCTCCAACCAGCAACAAGTAAAAGAACTGGTTTCGGTTATTGCCATCCAAAGGGAAATAGGCATGCTGATCAACAATGCTGGCATAGCCCATGTTGGAAATGTGCTCAATACATCGGAAGATGATTTCCAAAAAATATTCAATGTTAACGTGAAAGGTGCGTACAACTGCATGCAGGCTGTACTTCCCTACATGGAGGAACAGGGTCAAGGAGTGATTGTAAACATGGCATCCATCGCAGCCACAGTAGGCATTTCAGACAGGTTCGCCTACAGCATGAGCAAGGGTGCTATTTTATCAATGACAATGAGTGTGGCAAGGGATTTCATCAAAAAAGGCATTCGTTGCAACTGCATTTCTCCAGCCCGTGTTCACACCCCTTTTGTAGATGGATTCATCAACAAAAATTACCCGGGACAACAACAGGAGATGTTTGAAAAACTTTCTGCCAGCCAACCCATTGGAAGAATGGGAAAACCTGATGAAATAGCAACACTGGCTTTTTATCTCTGCAGCAAACAAGCATCATTCATAACAGGATCCGATTATCCCATCGATGGCGGATTCATAAGACTCAACAATTAATTCTACACAATATGAAATTATTCAGGTTTGAAAAAAATGGCAGCATCGGAATTGGAATGCTAAATGAAGCGGGAAAACACATTGACATCAGTGCTTTTGGGCATGACATCAATGAACAGTTTTTTGAAACAGGTGGTCTTGAAAAACTGGGAAATTGGCTCAGCACACATGAATCATCATGCGAAGAAATAAACCATGAGTTCAGGTATGAATCTTGCGTAGCAAGGCCTTCCAAAATCATTTGCGTTGGATTGAACTATGCAAGGCATGCGAAAGAAAGTGGCATGGATGTTCCGGCAGAACCCGTCTTGTTTTTCAAAAGCACATCCGCCATGTGCGGTCCAAACGACCCAGTTATCATTCCTAAAACATCCATAAAAACAGACTGGGAAGTAGAGCTTGCCGTGATCATTGGTAAAAAAGCCACTTACGTATCAGAAGAAAATGCCATGGAACATGTTGCAGGATATTGTTTACACAACGACTACAGCGAAAGGGCTTTTCAATTGGAACGCAGCGGTCAGTGGGTTAAAGGGAAAAGTTGCGATCATTTTGCTCCGCTCGGACCGTATTTTGTAACGAAAGACGAGGTTGCAGACCAACACAACCTGCATCTGTGGTTGGACCTGAATGGCAAGCGCATGCAAGATTCCAACACATCAGACCTCATTTTTAAAATTCCACACATCGTCAGCTATATTTCTCAATTCATGACCTTGCTTCCAGGTGACATCATCAGCACGGGAACTCCAGAAGGTGTGGGCATGGGACAAAAACCACAGCTCTATTTAAAGCCCGGTGATGTTGTTCATTTAGGCATTGAAGGATTGGGAGAGCAACGCCAAACTGCCATTGCTTATGAAAATTGATGCCCACCAACATTTCTGGCAATATAATCCCGTAAAACACAGCTGGATCAATGATGACATGAAGGCCATCAGAAAAAGCTTTGGTCCCGTGGAATTATCCAAGGAAATAAAACCATTGGGAATTGAAGGAACTGTTGCTGTTCAAGCCGATGAAACTGAAAAAGAAACGAGTTTTTTATTGGGATTATCGGACAAAAACGAATTCATCAAAGCCATCGTAGGCTGGATAGACTTAAGGGCAGGAAACGCCATTGAGCGCATGCAATATTGGAAACAGTTTGAAAAGATAAAAGGGTTCAGGTGTATCATGCAAGGACAAGAAGATGCTGCATATCTAACGAATGCAGACTTCCTTGACAACATCAAAAAATTATCCAATTATAACTATACCTATGACTTGCTCGTGTATCATTTGCAGTTCCCATCACTCATAAAATTTGTTGACAAACTGCCAGACAACAAAATGATCATTGATCATTTAGGCAAGCCAGACATCAAAAACAAAAACATCAAGGATTGGAAATCCAATTTGAAAAT
>JBILHX010000080.1:0-14061 GCA_044350285.1 Chitinophagaceae bacterium
AAAGCATCAGTCGTATTATCAACATTGCTCAAACCTACCATCGATTTCGTAATACCGCCAACTATACCCGTAAAAGTTGGAGAAGCCAATGGTGCCTTCAAATCCAACGCTGTCTGTGCCTCTGTGCTGATTGGCTTCAAAGCATCAGTCGTATTATCAACATTGCTCAAACCTACCATCGATTTCGTAATACCACCAACTGTACCCGTAAAAGTTGGAGAAGCCAATGGTGCCTTCAAATCCAATGCTGTCTGTGCCGCTGTACTGATTGGCTTCAAGGCATCAGTCGTATTGTCCACATTTCCCAAACCCACCATCGATTTCGTGATACCGCCAACAATTCCAGTAAACGTTGGTGATTCTAATGGTGCCTTCAAATCCAATGCTGTCTGGGCCGCTGTGCTGATTGGCTTCAAGGCATCAGTCGTATTGTCCACATTTCCCAAACCCACCATCGATTTCGTGATACCGCCAACTGTTCCTGTAAACGTTGGATTGTTAATTGGAGCCTTTAATGACAAACTGGGCACAGTAGGAGCATCGGACGTTCCAGCCAAATCTCCTGCCAAAAGTATTTTACCTTTTGTTGTAGCACTCGCATCTGGTGTTCCTACAACTATGACTGAATCAACATATTTTTTTACTGCACTTTGGGTCGGGTAAAGTTCATCACTAGTACCAAGTGCTGTATTAGCAGATTTATTTTGAAGATTTTCCCTTTGATTTAGCGCTGCCTGCATCAAGGAACTAATCGGTTTTGAAAGGTCATTTGTATTATCTACATTACCCAAACCAACCATAGATTTGCTAATACCAGAAATTGTTCCGGTAAATGTTGGTGAAAATATCGGAGCATAACCAACCGTATCAACTGTACCGTCTGCTTTTAAAAACTGATTAGCTGTTCCCCCACTTTTACTAAAAGATGCCCCAATTAAATTACCCGTAAAAGTCTTATTCCCTGCAATCGACTGGCTAGTTGTAATATCAACAAAATTTTGAGTTGATGAGCCAGTGCCTCCATTTGCAATGGAAATTACACCAGTTGATATATTTCCAGAATATAACGCATAAGGCACACTCCAAAACTGCGAACTTCCCATGTCAACATAATTTGCATCTGGATTCCACGATGGTGTTGGTATTGAAGGGAAAACGGAAACTTTTAAATTGAAAAAATATACACCTTGGTCCCACTTAATATCATTGAATGTAGCTGACGTTCCAGAAACCTTGGTCCCCTTTCCAACAATAATAGTAAAAACCCCCTCAGCATTGGTGGTTGTAACATGCTTTTCCTCCCATGCTACAGCACCATTTGTTCCTGATCCAACTAAAATCCTATCAATTATATTGATCTGACGAAGCCTAGCTGCATTTCCTGAAGGATCCCTGGCAACAGCCTGAAAGGTAATTCCCTGAGGGGTTTGAGAATGAGCTAAGATGACTGTGAATATCAAAGAAAAAAACAAAAAAAACTTTTTCATTTTGGGGTACCGTTTTTAATGATCTTGAAAGATTGAATATTATTATTGCTGCTGATTTTTAAAAGATAAAGACCACCAGCCAAATGTCCAGTTGATACTTTTAAGCCTGACCTAAGAAGCTCTGATTTTTTAAACTCATGAAATACAACTTTACCCCTTATATCCATAATGCATACTTCTACCTGCTCTGCCCCTAATGCGAATTGGCTAGATTGTATGATTGTATAAGTGTCTGCTGGATTGGGGTAAATGTTTATAGTCTTCGTCTCGTGAATTAATTCAGTCCTGCAACTCATTTTAAAAATTCCCCCTTTTGAATCAGTACCCATAAATAGTGAAATACCATTCTGTAAGGTTAGACACTCATTATTTCCTACAAAACTTAAGGGGCCTGAAAACGAACTGTTGTTCTTACCTGGAACAAGAATGCTTCCAAATGAGTATGATCCGGTAATTTGACCATTTACCAAGGATAGGATCAACAACTGAAAAATTGTTAGAATTACTTTTTTCATAGCTTGTATACAAACTTGTACTTATCTTGATTGAAAGTATATTCTACTGTCAAACTTTCAACTGTTATTTTTACTATTGTGTAATCTATTGCTAATGAACCACCTGAGGAATTTGTTGTTATTTCTTTCAACAACTTATCCGAAGACAACGAATATGTGCCTTTGTATCCATCAGAATCTTCCCAAGTATTGTCTTTTTTATATGTCTTGGTATAGATTAATTGTCCCGGAGTGAGCGTTTGTGCTTGATCATTCTTGTAAAGCATTTCTAATTTCCATGTTCTTACGGAATTGTTTGACAATGTTGAAGTTATCAAAAGTTCATTTTTTACACAACTTCCTAATGATAAAATAACGGCGAATACTAAGAAAAAAAGTCCTTTTTTCATGTCAATACGTTTGTTTGAAAGTATAAAAAATGATTGTTAATAATCACATACGATATTAAAACAACCTATTCTCATTATTCTCTTTTTATTTTTTTCAATACTTTTACTTATCTAAAGTATATAAAAAAGTTATAAACAATTTTTTTGGATTAAAATTGTGTATAATATATTAATTTTTATCCTAACTAAACAAATACTCAACATCTTCTCTGCTCAAACTCTTCACAAAACCTGAATCGTCTGCCACAAGATCTCGGGCCAATAGCCTCTTTTTGTCCTGAAGTTGAAGGATTTTATCCTCAATCGTGTCCTTGCATATCATCCGATACGCAAAAATGTTTTTAGTTTGACCTATCCTATGTGTCCTATCAATCGCTTGCTGCTCCACTGCAGGATTCCACCATGGATCAACAATATAAACATAATCTGCCGCTGTTAGATTCAATCCCACACCTCCCGCTTTGAGCGATATTAAGAATACCCTAACCTCATCATTTTTTTGGAAACTCTGAATTGCCTTTTCACGGTCAATAGCAGAAGTACTTCCATCAAAATACTCATACCGAACCCCAAGCTCTTTCAGCTTCTCCCTTATCAAGGCCAACATACCCAAGAATTGCGAAAACACCAATGCCTTGTGGTTGCCTATGTTCTCTGATATTTCCCTTGCCAGTTCCTCAAGCTTGACAGATACATTTGGATATGGTTCCGGTTCGTTCATAATGGCCGGTGAATCACAGATTTGCCTCAACTTCATCAATCCTTGCAAGATGGTGAGCTGTGACTTCTGAATTCCCTGCTCTGAAATAACACCCAATATTTTATTCCTGTAATCGTTCCTATATGCATCATAAATGGCACGTTGCTCTTTTTCCATCTCACAAAACAAAATTGTTTCGGTTTTGGCTGGTAGGTCTTTAGCAACCTGCTCCTTGGTTCTTCTCAAAATGAACGGAAAGAGGATTTTTCTCAGATGATCCTTCTGTTCCGGTTCCCCAAACTTATCGATGGGTGTGGCAAATTCATTGCGGAAAAATTCCACACTGCCTAGCATACCCGGATTCAGAAAATTCATTTGAGCATAAATGTCAAATGTATTGTTCTGCAAAGGAGTACCACTCATGCACAACCTGTTCTTTGCATTGATCAAACAGGCTGCCTTTGTTACCTTACTCTGCGGATTTTTTATCGCTTGCGATTCATCAAGTACAATATAATCAAACTCATTTTCCAACATGAACTTGATGTCACTTCTGAGCGTTCCGTATGTTGTTATGACAACATCATACTGCTCAAATATTTTTTTATCCCGAATCCTATCCCCACCATGGTGGATTAAATAAGTTAGATTCGGGGTGAATTTTTTAATCTCATTTTCCCAGTTGAACATCAAGGTGGTTGGACAAACAACCATGGCACTCATGGAAGTTTTTTGGTCTTTGTACAACTGAAGAGAGGAAAGTGCTTGAATGGTTTTACCAAGACCCATGTCATCTGCCAAAATACCGCCCCAGCCTACTTCATTCAAATAATTCAACCAATGATAACCAGCAACTTGATATGGCCTTAGGATATTTGCCAATAACACCGGCGGATCAACTTCCTTGATTCTGTTGAAACTCCTCAATCGCTCATATTTCTCTTCGAGGCGGATCATAACCTCAGATTCATCGATACCGTTATATAATTCATCTATAACACTCAGGTGAAATTTTGACAACCTTAACTTGTCTAATTTACCTTCACCCACCTTAAAGAGCAATGAATATTTTTTCAACCATTCATCGGGCAATATGCCTAGTGTACCATCATTCAACTGAACAAACTGTTGCTTGTTTGTGATGGCTCTTTTGATTTCTTCAATACTCACCTGCTGGTCTCCAAACACAACATTCACTTTTGCATCAAACCAATCCACATCACTGCTGATGTAAATTTTCGTTTGAGGCTTAGCCGTATTGAACCTGAAGTTTTTCAACACATCAAATCCGATTACCGGAACATCAGACTCTCTCATAGAGTCCATGAACAAGAAAAACCAATTATTTTTCAACACGTCCGCTCCCTTCAACACAAGGTTAAAACTATTGTCTGTATTAATAAAATTTGAATGCAATGAAGTCAGGCTTTTAAGAAACTCCTGCTCCTTTTCCATGTCGCGGCGGATCATTTTTATCTTCGCGCCATCTGCTATGATAATTGTTTCCTTATCCGAATACTTTACATCATACCCTTGGTATATAAAGAGTGGCACAAAGACTAGATAATCAGTTTTTTCTTGCAAAAGCAACCTCAATTCTGGCTTTCCTTCAAACAAGTTGCTCAAAAATGATTTCTCAAAATCCACCTTATACGTTCTTGCAAATGGCAGTACATTCATTTGAAGGTAATCAGGCCATACTGTCTTGGACGCCTTCTGTTTTTTTGCAGGAAGAAATGCCGAAATGGATTGATAGTCTTCAAAAGAATTCCAATTGTAAAGCGTGTTGTTGAACAAGGCAACTAGGGATGGTGTCCATTCATTTGCACTGAATTCAATATCCCATTCCCTGACAAGGGCTTTGGGAATTATTTCAACATTTTTAGAGCCCTGAATTACCTGCAATGAAGGCCTCATTCCATCAACACCAACACCCACTTTTTTTAAATTGGCAGTGGTAAAATTCTTTCCCGCCGGCAGCATCATGAATGCAGTATGTTCAGCATTTTCCTCGAAAAGCTTCACCAACTTTGGATAAAGATATTCATCAATTAATGTAGTTGTTTCACCAGGAAGCCCTTCTTCTTCAGACTGTATGATATTTTCCCAAATTCCTGAAAAAGGGGAATTTCTACTTAAGTATTTGTCAATCTCACCGTGTTGAATTTTTCTTACTGAATTCAACAAGGAGATATCCTCTGTTTTCATCCCACTTGTTGGCACATATTTTACAAGGTCCAATTTTTCCACTTTGCCAACAAACTCCATCTCTTCTTCGTCAAACTCTCCAGAAACAAGCTCGATGGAAAATCCAGGATATTTCTTTGGAGCTTCAGCAAAAACAACCCCAAGGCGGTGGATATTCGGACCTGTTTCTTTGACTACCTCAACCTCTGGCTCTTTGGTTTCCTGCTTTTGGTATGCAGAAACCTCTACAACAGGTGCGGTAACTCTTTTAACGGTGGGATCCAATACACGCAAAAATGGTTTTCCATCCTTGTATGTAAATTCAAATTTTTTATCCCAATCGGGTTCATCCATGCTATACCCATAGATGCCAAGCAACTTATTCTTCTCCTTGTCAAAATTTCTTATTGAATCAAAATAATGCGCTCCATAAGAATTAACAAGCTGAAGGAAAAGCGCCGTTTTATGTATGCAAAGTGGGTGATTGGTCTCCACACATTTGCAAGAAGTGTCAAAGTTTTTTTCTTGATTTCGTTGAATTACAACAGGAAATATTTCACCCTCAATGTCAAACTTTGCCTCTATCCTTTCATCCTTTGCACTGATGATGGTGGCTTTCCCCTTTCTAAGAATGCCATCTGCTTTCTCTCCAGCATCCGGCGCCGATAGCAACCTGATGGTTTTTAATTCGATGGCTTTCATTTTGATGACAGTATGCTTCTGGTCATACCGCATAATCCTGTCACCCAACATGTTTTTATCAACCAAATCCTGAAGCTGAAGCAAAGCTGCAGTTTCATGCCTACAAATTTCACCAATATTATAAGGACAAGTACACCTGAGCGACATGGCACGAGGGTCCTTATACTTTTGAACATAGACTTTATAGAAGGTGCTGTAGTTGTCATCCTTTACCCGAAAAACCACGGAACCCAGTAAATCATCGTGTTCTAAAAACTCTACGAAGCCAACCGCATGAATTTTCTTTCCCCTACGGATGACATCATCCGTTCCATTGTTGTACACAAATTTCAGTAAATGCGATAGAGACATATTTCGATTTAGATTAATCTGCAAAATTAACGCAAAAGATACGCATCCCGCCACTCTCAGTTGAATAAATAATCATATGTCAAAACGATAGGAATAGTTGATTTAAAGTCGTAAATTGAGAAATTGACTTTTCCCTTCGGGAAAAATAAAAAGAGAAGAATGAAAAATGGGGAGATAAATGAAAAGTGAAGAATGAAAAATGAAAAACGGAACAGCCTGTTAACTGTTGAAGGGTTAAAGGGCTGTTGGGAGCCTTTCATTTTTCATTCTTAACTCTTCATTTAATGCGAGTCCCTCGTAACCTTGCTCCCAGACCCTCCTTTCAAGAAATCCATATCTGCACCCAAATGTGCCTGTTCAACATGTTGTTGATACACCTGTACGTATCCCCGATTAACCTCAACATGACTTGGTTTCCACAACGCCTTTCTCTTGGCTATCTCTTCGTCCGACACCAATAATTCTAGCTTTCTGTTTTCTACATCCAAAGAAATCAAATCACCATCCTGAACAATTGCAAGCATGCCTCCTTTGGCTGCTTCTGGTGAAACGTGCAAAACGACCGTTCCAAAACCAGTTCCGCTCATCCTTCCATCTGAAATTCTTACCATGTCAACCACACCCTTCTCCAACAGTTTTTTAGGGATGGCCATGTTACCCACTTCAGGCATGCCAGGATATCCAATTGGCCCTACATTTTTCAATACCATCACAGAATTCTCATCAATATCCAACTCCGGATCATCGATGCGGGCATGGTAATCTTCTATGTTTTCAAATACAACCGCTTTGCCAGTATGCTGCATTAAATGTGGACTTGCGGCACTTGGTTTAATAACTGCCCCATTTTCACAAAGATTTCCACTCACTACAGCCAGTCCTGTTTCAGTTTTAAAGGGTTTTATCAAATCACTTATCACATCATCATTGTAAGATACTGCCGATTGATAGTTCTCTTCCACCGTTTTTCCATTAGCGGTGATGCAACTGTTGTGCAACGTATTGTTCAAGGCCCGCATCACCACTGGAAGTCCACCCGCATAATAAAAATCTTCCATGAAATACTTACCAGATGGCTGAAGGTTTGCCAACAAGGGAATATTTTCTGAAAATTTATGGAAATCTTCCAAGGTCAAATCAACACCGATTCTCCCTGCTATAGCCAATAAATGAATGACAAAATTTGTTGAACCCCCAATGGCTGCATTTACCTTGATTGCATTTTCAAAGGCACTGCGTGTTAAAATATCTGATGGCTTCAGGTTTTCTTTCACCATGTCCACGATTCGCTGTCCCGAGTATTGTGCAAAAACCTTTCTTCTGCTGTCAGCCGCCGGTATGGCAGCATTTGTAGGCAATGTCAATCCCAATGATTCCACCATGCATGCCATGGTTGAGGCTGTGCCCATAACGGCGCAATGACCCTGACTCCTGCACATACAAGCTTCTGCAACGGTGAGTTGCTCTTGCGACATTTCACCACTGCGAACAGCATCATTGAAACGCCAAATATCACTTGTTCCAATACTCTTACCTTCATATCTGCCGGTTAACATCGGACCACCAGAAACCACTATCGTCGGGATATCAACGCTGCATGCGCCCATCACCAAAGATGGTGTTGTTTTATCGCATCCACAGAGCAGCACCACTCCATCAATGGGATTGGCACGGATGGATTCTTCCACATCCATGCTGGCTAGGTTTCTATACAGCATGGCCGTTGGCTTAATCAATGTTTCTCCTAGAGACATCACAGGAAATTCAACAGGAAATCCTCCTGCGGCAATAACACCCTTTTTTACTGATTCTGCTAATTCTCGGAAATGCCCATTACAGGGTGTTAGTTCGCTCCACGTATTGCAAATACCTATAACAGGTTTACCACGAAATTCTTCATCTGGGATTCCCTGGTTCTTCATCCAGGCGCGATAAATAAAACCATCCTTGCCAGTTCTTCCAAACCAACCCTGGCTTCGCAAATTGTTGCTGCTCATAAAATTAATTTGAACCAATTTACGAAGAAAGTGTAAACCCTAAACCTTAAACTTTAAACTAAAGAACAACCAACCTATCTCCCTTAAAAATCGGCAACACATTTGCTCCATCATCTGACAAGCAATAACGGATATCCTTTTCGAGGTTATACCTCATGAGCCTCTGGTAGTGAGTTGCCTCTCTTTTTTTCATGAACTCGAACCGATCTTCCCCTGCCTCTTGAAACATGTTTTCAGCAAGCCGCGAAGAATCACATTGAATATTGAAATGATGCTTAATTCTGGAAATTACCGCACCTGCAAACAAGGTGTCTTCTAGATTGACTCGGTCTTTCCATGCAGCACATCCCAAAAAAACATCCCTGTCTGAATTTATCAAATGTTCGCATACCGCTGTAATGTTGGGGAAAGAACCTGTAATTACCTCCGGCGCTCCTCGGTCCAATGCCATGTGAAGCAACTTGGTGCCATTGGTGGTTGTTAAAACCAATATTTTATTCTCCACAAACGACCTAGGATATTCGAATGGAGAATTTCCATAACTGAGTCCGTCGGCCACTTTACCATCACGCTCTCCAGCTGTAATTCCACCGAGCGATTCTCCCAACTCTATGCATGTTGCAACAGATGAAACAGGAACAACCGAAGCTGCTCCATTGTACAAAGCAGTTGTAATGGTTGAAGTGGCGCGCAGTACATCGATAATCACCACCACGCTGTTGGTGATGTCGTACAAGTCAATCAATGCCGGCGAAAGGCATGTATATAGGTTTCTTTTATTTGCTTCCATCTGCCTGCTTATTTTACAAATGGCAGTTGAACAACCACTGCTTTTATCTGCTTGTCGCGGATATCCACATAAATTTCTGACCCAATTGGAGAAAATTCATTAAGCACATATCCCATTCCTATACCCTTGTTCAAGGTTGGTGATTGCGTACCCGAGGTAACTCGTCCAATTAAATTTCCCTCTGCATCGCGTATTTTATAATCGTGGCGCGGAATACCCCTTTCAACCAATTCAAAACCCACCAACTTCTTTTCCACCCCAATTTCCTTTTGTTTTTTTAGGAATGTTGATGCCGTAAACTCCTTGCTGAATTTCGTTATCCATCCCAATCCAGCCTCTAATGGTGTTGAATAATCATCGATGTCATTGCCATATAAACAATATCCTTTTTCCAACCTTAACGTATCCCTTGCTCCCAATCCTACTGGTTTGATGCCTGCTGATGCCCCGGCTTCAAAAATGGCATTCCAAATTTTTACTGCATTATCACCTTCATCCTCAAAATATATTTCCACGCCACCAGCTCCTGTGTATCCTGTTGCACTCACCAATACGTTTCCAACACCAGCAAATTCCCCTTTGGCGAAAGTGTAATATTTCATGTTGAGGATATCAAGTTCAGTCAAGGGCTGTAATACCTTGGTTGCCATTGGACCTTGGATGGCCAACAAGCAAGTTCTTTCTGATATGTTTTGCATCTCAACCTTTCCCTGATTGAATTCCTGAATCCAATCCCAATCCTTTTGAATATTAGAGGCATTGACAACCAACATGTACGTTTTATTGGCCTCAACACAATATACCAGCATGTCATCAACAATACCACCGTTTTGATTTATCAACGCGCTGTATTGTGCTTGTCCATTTACCAACTTTGAGGCGTCATTGCAACTAATCGTCTGTATCAGGTCTAGGGCATGTTCGCCTTTCAACATAAATTCACCCATGTGGCTAACATCAAAAACACCAACACTGTTTCTAACAGCATGATGTTCGTCGTTGATACCAGTATAAGAGATGGGCATGTTGTATCCTGCAAACTCAGCCATCTTGGCTCCAAGAGCCAAGTGCAGGTGGGTAAATGGGGTTGATTTCATGGGCGCAAAGATAGTTAATTAGGCATTAAAGAGTTGGATAATCAGGGTTCACGCTTCCATCATGCCTACTACATAAAAAAAACGCTGAACCTTAACTAGATTCAGCGTTGCTTAAATTATAACAAAGTCATTTTTATCGCCTGATTCTCATCAAATCCAATGCTGTAAAAAGCATGCGTCTTCCTTTAGAACTGTTTGGTTCATCTGCTTCATTTTCCTCTTCATCCAAAGTTTCTGAAAAGGCGTTGGTTCTAATGTTCATATCAAGGGTTGTATCCCCATTCTGAATCTTTATGCTTACAGAATCAATTGAACCACCCATTTCCTTGATCTTCTGTTTAAAATCCTCTATTCTATTTTCATTGTTAACCCCTTCAGACCTGTCCTTCGCTTCAAGACCCCTTTCTGTCATGATATACCATTTCCCAGATGTCCACATGTAGTTGTACCCGTTGTCATTGTCCCAATCAAAAGTGAGTCCGTCCCTATTTGTTCTTATCGGTCTTATCGTATATGAATTCAGGTTTTCCGCCCTGTCATTGATAAATATTTCCTTTCCTACCGGAACTTCAATTTGCACGCGAACTTGCTGGTTCCTGAATTTTGTTTCCGTTGTGATCGGAAATGCTATCGGAAGGGTGAGGATGCTGTCGTATTGATCCACCTGAAAAGAAATCATTTCTGCAACTCGTTCTGCTTCTCTTCGGGATGATGACCGTGCTTTTTTCACCGTGGTTATGTGGAAATTTTGGTCATTGCTCTTTAATATTCTGATGCTGATATTTCCTATCAAGAGGCTGTCATCTGTTGATGAAAGCCTGAATTTATCGTTGTTGTTGTCGATGTTGTCATTATCATCAAAACTTTCAAAGGCAAGGTCAAGCGGATAATATTTTCCTTCAGCATCCTTGAATTCAACTTTCATTTTTCCAGTGGTGGGTTGAACTATTGATACTTCTTTGCTTACATATCCTTCACGCTTGAATTCTTTTGAAACGGAGGCTACCAGCATGATTGCTGCAACCCATCCCAATGTCCACAAAATACCCCAACTGTATGCCAAGTACTGGTTCCTTTTTTTAATTCCTGCAATGTTTCGGATAAGCCAAACTACAAGTGCCACAACTGGAACAATAAAAAATAGAATAACTGTGCCCCAAGCATAAACCTGAATCCATTTGCTGTCTGCAATAAAGTCTTTCAATGGCATCAACGAAGAACTTACCGTTACGAGTCCAAACACAGCCATTACCAATCCAAATGCAATGATGCTGAGAATAAAAAAGAAAAACACTTTAATTAATGTTAGGATAAATCTACCGAAACGGTTGCCGTTTTTTCTAATAGAAGGACCCGCTTCACCAGCGAAGCGACGGGCAGTTTCTCCAGCTTCGTCTTTTAAACCACTGGCTTTATGAGAGAAATCTTGTTTCCATCTTTCTGCATTATCAGTGAAGTTTTTTTTAACCCCGTGCATTTCATCTTGTACTTTATTTTTGATGGACTCAAGATCAACTTTTTCGCCCCTCATTTCCAACTTTTCAGAGGCAGTAATGGCCTTAGGTATAACAGCCCATAAGATTAGGTAAGTGATGAAAAGAGTGCCAGAAAAAGTAAACACGAACGGCAGAAAAAAGAAATTCAAATGCAGCATGTTCCTAAAAACACTCAATATTATTGGTAACACAAAAATCAACCTCGGAAGCCATACTGGAATATTGAAATATTTTGAAACCCCGCTACACACACCACCCAATACTTTCTGATCAGCATCTCTATAAAGCCTTCTTGAAAACTTGTTTTCAAGGTGTTTTGTAGGAAGAACTGCCCAAAGGATGATGTAAATCACCAATCCAGTACCAAAGGCTCCGAGTGTAAATAAGGCAAAAATTACCCTAATGATGGTTGTGTCTATCCGCAAATAAGAACCCAAACCACTGCAAACGCCTCCCAAGATTTTATCATTTTCATTCCTGAACAATGAACCACGTGGCTCAAAACCACTGCCAGTAAATGAAGAACCTTTATTTGATGATGCAGTTGACGTTGAACCAAGGTCTATGTTGTCTGCATCAAATTCTTCAGGTTTGCCAATACTGGCAATGATACCAGCCACAGCTTGTTCAGAAATAAAGACACTGGTTCCGGCCTTTAACTTTTCTGAAAATAACTCTGCAATCCGATTCTCAATATCATTAATGATTTCCTCCTTGCCCTCTTCATTGGCAAAATATTGACGCAGACTTTCTACATACTTTTTTAAATCTTCATAAGCATCTTCTTCTATCGGAATGATCCTACCTTGAAAATTTATGTTGATTACTTTTTTCATTTTATTTAATTTAAGGGAGCTTTATTGGTTTAAAGTTGTTGGTTTAAGGCTTTATTGGTTTAAAGTTGTTGGTTTAAGGTTTAATTTCTGTGGTTTGTTCTGAATCAGTATTACCTTTTTCAGTTAAACCCTGGCTGTTCTGATTTCCTTGTCCCTCGTCCCTTGTCCCTTGTCCCTGGCTGTTCTGATTTTCTCGTCCCTCGTCCCCTGTCCCTTGTCCCTGGCTGTATCCATCCCCTGTCCCTCGTCCCTCGCCTTTTAAAATAACCCTTCCAACCGCCTCACTCATCACCTTCCACGTATTTTCAAGCTCCTTGTAAAAGTCATTTCCTTTTTCAGTCAATGAAAAATACTTCCGTGGCGGCCCGCCTGAACTCTCTACCCAACGGTAAGACAACAAATCTGCATTTTTTAACCTAGTAAGAAGAGGGTAGAGGGTACCCTCTAAAATATGCAGGCTAGCCCTTTTCATTTCCTCAATGATATCACTGGGGTAGGCCTCACCTCGCTTGATGATGGAAAGAATGCAGAATTCAAGCACTCCTTTCCGCATCTGACTTTGTGTATTTTCTATGTTCATTGTCTTGCTTTTAATGGATGTAAATCAAATAACATGACAAATGTAGGATTATTTATAATACTATGCAATACCAAGTAGTGTATTTATGTTAGTACTTTAGAGATTTTTATGAAATGTCAAATTTTGAAAGTTGGAAGAATTGAAAGAGTTTTCCCCTCGCTGCGCTTGGGATGGCAGCGCTTAGCTCACCACAAAATTCAAGAGCCTGAGGTTTAAACCCCAGGCTCTTGATAAATACATACGATAATTCTTCATTTTTTAATCCGAGATAAGAGGTGAAATGCCCGCAAACCCTAAACAACTCAACGACTAAACTCATAAACTATGATGACTTTTAAATCGCAGGCTATTAATTTTGGTGGAGAGCAAATCCTTGTCATCCCGAGCGTAACGAGGGATCCCTTCAGACTCTTAAACCACTTTAACCCTCCCGATTCGTGCTTCGCACTCTCGGGATCTTCGACTTCAACCTCTTCAACGCCTTAAGCCTGAAAAAGAAAGTGAGCAGAAAAAAACTTATTCAATTTTAAGGGTGCATAGAGATTCAATGCATTATTAAATTCAATTCTGTTGGTAAACCAGTTCCCTTTAAGGAAAAATTACAGAAAGAATTTTCTGAAAAAACAATTTGTCTTTTAATCAAAAAATGGTCAATTCTTAATTTATCACAGAGCTGAAAAAAATCCAGCCCGTACTTTTCCATTACAAATTGATCAAATTCAATTTTGGGAATATTGGTTACCAATGAAAAAGATTGTGATGATACACATTGGATACAGATAATAGAATTCCAAAAAAAATTGATCCTCAAAAACAGAATCCATATTCGGTTCTACATAGCTAAGTTGTTGCAAGATTTTTTTGCAACAACAATAAAACACTAAAAAAATTTGACAAAATATTCATTTATAAAGAATTATAATTTTCTTTATAA
>JBILHX010000176.1:0-4463 GCA_044350285.1 Chitinophagaceae bacterium
TCTCACTGTTGTACTTGCAGAACTGGTAAAGGAGATGGCATCAGCTAATTCAGATACTGGTTGATCTTTTAAGGCTTTCACTTCACTTAAAGTGGCATCAGGACGGTTCATGAATTTCCACCAAGGATAATCACCATCGCCACCCATCCATTGCCATTTATCAATGTAAATGACATTTTTACCCATCGATTGAATACTCTTTTTAATGTTAGATTCCAATGAGTCTACTAGAGTGAATACAAGAACAATTGAAAATATACCGATTGTAATGCCTAATACTGAAAGTAAAGAGCGCAATTTATTGCTTACCAATGACTGAAAAGCCATGGCTAAACTTTCATAAAATAAGCGAATATACAAACTGGTTTTCAAAGGTTGCTCAAGATTAAATCGAAAAAGTGAATGCACCAAACAAAATCGATGATTGGTCTATTTGTGGCCACTAATCGATTGTTTTCTTTGGAAAAATCAAACTAAGAAGAATGCTGCCTGAAAGAATACCTAAAATAATAAACAATGAAATTAGATTGTTAAATCCAATCGATACAAACCAATGCTCGAACAACATTTTCACGCCGATAAATGCCAATAATACACCTAAACCATACTTCAAATAAGAGAATATATGCATGATATTGCTTAAGAGGAAAAATAAACTCCTTAGCCCCATGATTGCAAAAATGTTAGAAAAGAATACGATGTATGGATCCTTGGTTACAGAGAAAATTGCGGGTACGCTGTCAACAGCAAAGACCAAATCACTAAATTCAACCACCAACAGAACTAAAAACAAAGGGGTTAAATGTGTGACACCATTTTCTTTGTGCAAGAACTTTCCTTTAACGTATTCAGGCAGTACAGAAAAATATTTTGAAGCCAAACGCACCATTGGGTGTTTTTCAATATCCATTTTTTCATCTTTGTCTTTGCTAAGTAGAATTTTAAGACCAGAGAAAACCAAAAATCCGCCAAATACATAAAGTATCCAATGGAATTTAGCAATAAGCATTGAACCTGAAAATATAAACAACATGCGCAAAATAATTGCACCTAAGACGCCCCAAAAAAGCACTTTTTTGTAGTAGACAGGAGGGACAGCAAAAGAAGAAAAAATCAATAGAATGACAAATAGGTTATCTACTGAAAGAGAATATTCTATAAAATAGCCGGTTAAGAAATCGAGAGAAATACGGTCGTTGTAGCGTGCAATTTGCGAACTAAAATCACCGTGGCTAAAATCCATATCAGGTTGGTATTTTTTGGCGAGTTCAATTAATTGATCTTGTGATATGATTCCATGTATCAAATGGCCATATTGTTTTAAAAACAAGAAGAACATAATGGCGAAACTTACCCAAACGCTTGTCCACGCAAATGCATTTTTAAATGTTACAGCCTTATTTGATCTCGAGAACACACCAAGGTCAAGGGCTAAAACGATTATTATAAAGCCAATAAAGAAGGTGAAAAAGGTTATTTCTGAACTCATAATTAAAGCCACAAGATTAGCGAAAAACCTTAGTTTTTGACTAATTTGATTATGAATATTTCTCCACCATTCGTGAATTTTAAAATATAAAACCCTTTTTCTAGGTCATTGGTTTGAATATTCAAGCTTGGAGATTGCTTGGAGTCTAAGTTTAGTGTTTTGATTAATTTCCCATCTAAACTAAAAAGTTCAATGCTGGCAGAATTGACAATAGCAGGCAAAACAATATTTAATTCATCATTAAAAGGGTTGGGATACGCCGTCAAGATATTGCCCTTGTTAAACGTATTTATGCCTGCGTATTGAAGCGCCATTAAAACAGCATTGAAAGCATTTACTTTGCCATATCCATAACTGTTGTTAGGAACTGAACCTGTGTTTTGATCGACTGTTGCAGTGGTTTCTAAAATGGTTTTTACTTGAGCGGCACTGAGGTTCGGATTTGCTTGTAAAATTAGTGCAACAATTCCCGTAACATGAGGGGCAGCCATTGAAGTGCCATTGAAGGCAGACCAATATTGTGTATCATTTCTAAATGCTGTTTTTAACAAAGTTTTATCGAGCATCCAGCCTCCGAATTGTTTGTTGTTCACAGCAGAAGGCACATCAAATCCAGGAGCTGAAATATTAGGTTTTATCCGGCCATCGACACTTGGACCTTTGCTTGAAAAACGGGCAATATTTACGGGAACAACATAACCTGAATCATTTACCCAAACTCCTTTTACATTTCTATAAGCACTTCTAGCTGCTAAGGCACCAACAGATATAACTGCTTTCGAGCTTCCACCATTTTCACCTGCAGTATAGTTGGTGTTTCCATTGATATAAGAATTTCTGAAATCTAATTTATTTAATTTATTGGTAAAAGAACCGCTGGTCCATTCACGGGTAGCACCACTGTTCCATCCGTTTACCATAGACGTATCAGAAACAATATGGGCAATGATTGCGTATCTTCTTTGGTTCTGGTGGTCAGCCATTACGGTAATATTTGGCTTTTGATTCAAAGGGTTCTTAGCTTGGCAAACAAATGCAACAGAAAAAGTTGAACTGTCGGTGTTGAATTTATAAACAGATACTTTGTCAGATGTTGAACTAACGAAAGGCGTAATAGCAATGGTGTTTTTATTGGTATCAATAAACTCAATTTGGATGGCAAAATTGGAGTTTTTACTGCCCCAAAAATCTGAATAAACACTTTCTCTTTGTCTCCATTGTCTATTATTCTCTATCATAATGGTAGAGGCAGTATCGCGGTTAAATTGATAATTCCAATGCATGTTGTTATCGCCTTCATTGCCGTTGGCTCCCACTAAAACTTTCCCTTTACCAACCAATGATTCAGTCGCAATATCAAACAAACTGGTGCCATCATGTGGGCCTGTATGCATGCCCCAACTTAAATTAATAACAGCTGGTTTTCCTACTGTTTCTGCGTAGTCAAATATGTATTTATAAGCATCAAGTATGGTTGGGTTAGCAACTACATAGTCGCCAAGTGCCGAACCTCCTAAAGTATCATTGCTGTATTTAATTGAAACAAACACCAAATCTGCCTCTGGTGCCATACCTCTGTATTGTAAATTAGGGGTTGTATAACCACTGCCAGCGGCAATACCTGCCACATGTGTGGCATGGGTGCCATCTAAATCGTTTGCAGGGATGATAGAGTTTGAATCGATTAGTTCTGTTCCATAGTTAAAGCCGTTAGGAGCAGGACCTTGCTTGTTGCTTTGTTGCCAATAGCGAACAATTCGATTCTTTTTTCCATCTGCGCTGAAAAATGTAGGGTTGTTGCATTGAAAACCTACATCCACTATCCCTACAACCACGCCTTTTCCAGTATAATTCATTGGCAAACCATTACTCAATCCATTTTGCACTTTGTCTACTGAAGTTGTTTGACGTTCTATATCATTTTTATAATGGGTGGAGTTGCTTCTAGATGAAATTTCGATATAGGTAATACATGAAAGTTTTTGGATTGATTCAAGTTGGTCTATCTTTACTTGAATAGAAATTACAGGACCAAAATGACCATTGATTTTTATTCCGATTTCAGATAATTCAGAATCACATGTATTGCTTGAACAATAGGCCAATGCATGAATATAACCATGCTCATCTACAAGAGTAAGGTCATTTAAATCGGCATTTTGTGCCATTTTGCTGCTGTTTGAAAAGGCAGCTTGACCATATGAGAGGGTAGTCAAAAATACAATATACAGAGAGGTAAAAAGTAACTTCATAAATATGAAGAACAAATATAGGGCAAAACTTTCACATCATTTTGCCTTGGCCATATTCAGGTGAACATTAATTGATGTCCTCAAAAAGGAAATATTCCCCACTTAATTTATGCATAAAAGTAGTAGCTAATAATTTAACTCTAGTTTTAGCCGTTTCAATTATTGGACCTTCAAACATTTCATTGCTAGTTT
This sequence comes from Chitinophagaceae bacterium, assembly GCA_044350285.1. GTDB lineage: Bacteria > Bacteroidota > Bacteroidia > Chitinophagales > Chitinophagaceae > Pollutibacter. Next base: position 3,934 of record JBILHX010000176.1, read on the forward strand.
CGAAGAAATAAGTAAGCCATTTATCAAAATGAATTTTTTCAAGACCTAAAAACATATGTTTTTCAAAAACATTGGTTTTATAGCCTTCTTTTTCAAGCAATACAAAAGCCCAAAATTCCACGATTTTTGGCAAGTGTTTGGGTAAATCAAGGTGTGCAAATTTGGGCGCAGTTATAGGGTCAGCAAGCAATTTCGAATAAAATGCATTTTGCCATATTTCAATGTCTTTTTCCGTTTTAATATCGTGCTTCATTGGACAAATTTACTTAAAATGTATTTGTAAAATTGAGATAATTTTATTGGTATTAATTGATTCTTATCAGCTGTTTTGTTGCTTGTAAAAAACTATTGAAATTATTTTCAGGAATTCGATTTTGATGGGCAGTATCTCTTAAAAAAATCTTATCATTGCCTTACAAAGATGCGCGAACGTAAATTTGTAGATCAAAATATTGAAAAGTGGGCGCAAATAGAGCGCAATCTTAAGCGCAAGCAAAAGAATCCAGAAGAGTTGCGCAAAGAACTTATTC
>JBILHX010000012.1:0-44469 GCA_044350285.1 Chitinophagaceae bacterium
TGAGCTGATTGCTCCTATCATCAACACAATCCCACTTCAATTGCTTTCGTATTATATTGGCGTGAGCAGGGGATTAGACGTAGATAAGCCAAGGAATTTGGCAAAAAGTGTTACCGTGGAATAGTTGACTTAACTGATTAATTTTTAAAACACCAAATGAACATAATAACCCAAAAGCCAATCTCATCAGTCGGATATGATTTTATTCCAAAAGATTTTTTGCCCAAAGGGAAAGATGAATATTATCTAAGAAACAGATTCAATAAAAGTGGCATTCTTTACAGAAGCTTAACCGCTTTTGAAATTGAAATTCTTGTGAAGAATAACAATACATCTAGTAATTGGAATGATTTGTTGGTTTCTCCACATTTTGATCCTCAGCTGGTTAAGAATTGTAATTTTTTTGGATTGGTTAGAATTGGAAAATTAGAGCCATTGTCGCTTGAGTTCAAAAACTTAAATCTTGCAGTAGGCTTGTTCAACTCAACGATTATAAGTTGTGATTTTGGGGACAACGTTTGCATTCATAACGTTAATTATCTTTCACATTATGTAATTGGCAATGAGGTGATGATTGCTAATGTAAATGAACTTGCCATAACAAATACAGCTAAATTCGGTAATGGAATTCTTAAGGATGGTGAAGGTGAGGCACAGCTGGTGTGGCTTGAAATTTGCAATGAAAATGGAGGGCGGAAAGTGCTTCCTTTTGATGGGATGCTAACAGCGGATGCCTTTTTATGGACCAAATATCGTAACGACGAAACGTTGATGTCTAGCTTCGCTTCTTTTACAGCCAATAAATTTGATTCCCATAGGGGTCATTACGGGATGATAGGTGACCGAACAGTGATTAAGAATTGCAAAATGATCAAGGATGTGCTTATTGGATCTGATGCATACATCAAGGGCGCCAATAAAATAAAAAACGTTACTATCAACAGCTCTCCAGAATCACCAACACAAATTGGAGAGGGCTGCGAACTTGTAAATGGGATTGTTGGAATTGGTTGTCGTGTATTTTATGGGGTAAAGGCAGTTCGTTTTGTAATGGCATCTCATTCACAATTAAAGTATGGAGCACGGTTGATAAATTCATACTTGGGAAATAACGCCACCATTTCTTGTTGTGAAGTGTTGAACTCATTGATTTACCCATTTCATGAACAGCACCACAACAATTCTTTTTTATGTGCATCTCTCTTAATGGGACAATCAAACATGGCGGCAGGTGCTACCATTGGCTCAAATCATAATTCACGTGGTGCTGATGGCGAATTGATTGCCGGCAGGGGATTTTGGCCGGGCCTCTGCGTAAGCTTAAAGCACAATTCTAAATTTGCAACGTTTTCTATTTTAGCAAAAGGAGATTTTCCTGCAGAATTGAATATTCAAATCCCATTTTCATTGATCATCAACGATTCAACTGAAAATGAATTAAGGATAATTCCCGCTTATTGGTTTTTATATAATTTCTATGCACTACAGAGAAATGAATGGAAATACCAGGATAGGGATGCCCGCACCAGTAAAGAGCTTCGCTTGGAATATGATTGCTTGGCTCCCGATAGCATCAATGAAATTTTTGAAGCCTTGAGATTAATGTCCTTGTTTACTGGGATGGCATATTATAAGTCAATAGATAATGATATAATTGACGATAGCGTATGTATAGAAAAGGGACAGCAATTACTTGACTCAAACGATCCAATTGTAGATGAACTTGAAGTGCTTGCTTATGGCTTTGAAAACAGCCAACGCAAAGTGATCATTTTGAAAGTGAGAAAAGCTTATGCAGCTTTTAAAACGATGATTCGGTATTATGCAACAGGTAAAATTATGAAATCACTTCTTGCTGAAAGCAATAACCCGATTGAAGATTTTTTAACATCAATTCCTTCTAACCTTGAAAGAAAAAGTTGGATGAATATCGGCGGTCAGTTAATGCTTTCCTCTGAAGTAAACATCTTGCTCAATAAAATTAGAATAGGAAAATTCAAATCATGGGATCAGGTTCATGGGTTCTACCAATACCAAGGTGCCATATACGATAAACAGTTGCTTGATCACGCCATCGCTTGTCTTTTTGAAATTGATGGATTGTCTGCAAAAACCTTGGACGTTGATGCCATGCAAAGGTTGATTTCTGAATATGTCAAAACAAACGATTGGATTTACAAAGGAATAGTTTCTTCACGTGAAAAAGACATGAAAAATCCTTTCAGGCAAATGGTTTATGATAATGAAAATGAAATGTTTGCTGTACTTGGAAAAGTTTCAGAAAACTCATTTATCAAGCAAAAAGACAAACAAAGAAAGGCAATCAAAAAGCAAGCTGAATTACTTTTGGCAAAATACAATCAACCTGTTAAATCCTAAAAAATATTTTCTTTTTGTATAAAAAGTAACACAAATACCATTCGATCAAAAATATGGTTATACATGATACGATTGATAGAATTAAACTTGATATAAATGTTATTTGTCCAATACCCATGAATATTTGATTGATATAATCATTGAGAAATCTTCCACCAGGTATTTCAAAAAAAAGGTAAATGAAAATTGAATTCATTCCCAATACATTAATGAATAATATCTTTTTAAGACTGCCTTTTATGTCAACTAAATAATAACAGACGCCCAATGCAATCATGCACCAGCCCAAGGATACAATGGTAAACGAACTAGTTGATATTCTTTTTATAATTGGTGTGATGTTTAATAAATCCATTCCATAGCCAACAAGAAGCAAAGGGAATGCCCACATAAATATTTTTCTTAGCTTGGTGATTTGTTCCTCTTTTCCAAGTAAAACTTTTCCAATGATTGCTCCAGCAATTGTGTGGACAGAAGTCGGAATACAATTGAAGGCCAGCCAACCACCTCTGCTGGTTTTATGCATCAAGAGCATATCAATATAGCTGCCAAAATTATGTTGTTTTACAAAAGGTTGATCATATCCTTCAATGTTGGTAAATCGGAAAAGGAACTCAGTTAAAATCAACAAAAAGAGACAAGAAAGAATTTGTGTCAAAATACTCCATTCAAAAATAAAAAAGGCAATTAATAATGTGAAAGAAAGTTGAGTCAAAACATTCCATAATTCAAATGCCAATCCATCCTCATGTACAGCATAAATCAACACTCCCCAAAAAAACAACCATCCAGATCTTTTAAGTGTTTTTAAAAGCATTGAGTTTTTTGAAACCCCTTTTTCTTTCATTTTATTGATAGAAAGAGCCATGGCTATTCCTGCGATGAACATGAATCCAGGTTGAATCAAATCCCAAAACCTCAATCCATTCCATTGATGATGATGCAGTTGTTCAACAAAAGGCGCCCAGAAGGTATTTTCAGCATTTTTTTCTAACAGACCATATAATCCAGTTGCTTCAAGAGTGAGTAGAAACATGATGAAGCCGCGCATGAAATCCAAAGAACCCAATCGCTTGTTTAAATCTGCCGTATTAATTTGTGTAGACATATCAACTTATTTTGTGAGCCATTTGTATTCAAGCATTTTTATGAAATATCCGCCAACAACACTTCTCGCTTGCATCCCCACTTGTTTCCCGTTGGTTGTTTCATGCCAATCGCTTAATGGAACTCTAGAAGTTGTTTGAGTAAGATATTTATAAATGGGATGGATTAATGTTTGAAAATCTTTTTGATTATTTGCTAGCGTTGCTGTCCACATAACCCAATCACTTTTGGTATATGTTTTTCTGCTGTCAAGCGGAAGTCCAAATTCATTTTGTTTTGTAATGTAATAAGCTACTTCTTTGTCATAAACAGATTGAGGAAATAAATTTAGCCCTAAAAGCTTGTCCCAGACCAAGTTATATTTTTGGCTCCATGTTCCTTTTTTGTCGAAAGTTAATGCAAAATGATCTCCTTCATCTGCCATGTTAATCCATTTACTGGCATATTGTTTTGCTATGGAGTAATAGTTTCCTGCTTTTTGTTTATCACCCATTTCTGCTGCCATTTGCGCATAAGCGCCAATTCCGGCAATGGCCTTCATGGAAAGGTTTGCATTTCTTGCCAAGTGACCCGCGAAATCATCTGTACACAATTGGTTCGCAGGATCGAGGCCATCTTTTACCAAAAATTCAACCCATCGGCTTAGTGTTTCCCAATGTTTTTTTGCGAACGCTATGTTTTTATCTGCTTTGCATATCGCAGCAGTTAATAAAATCATATTACCTGCTTCTTCTACAGGCATGTCCTCCGGATAAGTTTGACCATTTGCAAGGGGATAGGTTCCTAAATCATGAGACGGAAAAGGTTTGGTCCATTTTCCACTTTCACTGTATTGAATGATAGGTTCAACCATGCCTTTTAACAGAACGGGATTGTAAACCAAAGAAAGTGGCGCAGATGGGTAGGTTACATCAACCGTCCAAATACTTCCATTGCTGAAGTTTTCCTTTTGGGGAAACAATACTTCATCATTTTCTCCCCGTACCAATTTGTGTGCAGCAAGTGATTGTCTATAGGCCGCAACACACAATTCAGCATATTCGTTTCCTCCTGCTTTGACCGCATCATCGAAAAGTTGTTTGTCGAACTCATTGCATTTTGTCAGTATTTGAGGGTAGTCTTTTGAAGCTTGGTTCAAGAGATTTTCCATCGATCCATGTAATTTTTTCCACCATGGCTCTAGGTTTTTTTCAAAATATTGAATCGAGTACAAATCATCATAACCTAACATGACCGTCGAAGAAGATTTTTTGTTTTTGGCAATGTTTAACTTGATTGAAGATGTCATGAATTGTTGTTGATTTTCTTCACTTCCTGTTTCATTCAATATCCTCCCTTCTGATGCTGCAATCATTTTTTTCGTAGAGCTTACAGAAAGGATGTTTTGGGGATTGGCACTGGCTAGCCACGCATATCCCCAGTCTATGCGAACATCATCACCGGATTTCCCCAAAATTTTTTGTCCTTCTACGCCTGACTTTAAATATTTCACACCTTCTTGTTGCCCATTCGTTATTTTAACAAGCTGCTTTCTTTCGTTTTTTGCGATATCTCCAGAAACAGCAAATGTTATTTCAGTTTGATGGGGTTTACCATCTTTCGATTCAACATTAAAATCAATATAGGATATTGGTCTTGATAACAAGTCTAGATCAGAAGCGATCAATGGTGATAAAAAATTTACTGTAAGTCCAACACCACCGCACTTAAATGTATATGTTGTTTGTGTAGCAGTTACATTGACAGAAAGTTGTTCTGCTTTTGTAAGTGCTTTGGGTTTTTTCTGTTTGCCCAAGCCTGCATCTACCCATGCATAACCACGTGGATTAATACAATGAATGGCAAGGATGTTGTTTTCTTTTTTTAGCGTTTTTTTAATTGAATCATTAATTGCATATTCTTTGATGCTGCCTACACTGCAATCTTTGCAAGAATAGGCCAGTTTGCTATTGATGTAAACTTCAACATCATCATCATGCCTTAGTTGCAAAATGAGTTTTTCTATGTCTAAGTCTGTCAAATTAAAATTTCTTCTAACCCAAATACTTTTGCTTTTCCAGGGTGTTGCGGCATCATTTCCCCAGCCTTTTCCAAATGGCATTTTACCGGTTTGCCACGATTTGTCGTTAAATGAATTTATCATCCAATCCGCTCCTGGGTCGGTTTCTGTGTATAAGCAATCTGTTGGATTACCTTCGCCAAATGGGACAATGGTTTCAGTAGGATTTTGAATATCCCCTAAAAATCGATAAGTGATGTTGTCTACTTTAATTAATCCAATTAAAGATTGTTCTGCTCCCGTCCAATGGCTTGTGGATCTTTCGTTTAATTTATCATTGACAGTCCAAATGCTGAAATATGGGTCATGTGTTATTAATGGATAAGCAGGCATTTTTTTTAATTGCGCATCAACAGAAAGAATTGAAAGTAGTTGAATAAACAGCAGCAGGATTTTTTTCATATCAATTTAATAAGAGAAATAAATTTAATGCATTTATCAATCATATTTCGATTTTCGAATTTAAGGGTGCTCCATGTTTTCTTGTTTTCACAAGGAAATAACACGATACTCCTAACATTCATTTGCTTTATCTTTGCGGAGTGACATACTTTAAATTGATTTTGGTTGCCATTATGTGGGGAGGAACCTTCATTGCAACCCGCATGGCCTCGCAAGTTTTCGGGTCTTTTACAGGAGCTGCATATCGTTATACAGTTGCACTTGCCTTCATGATTCCGATGATGTTGTGGCAAGACAAGAATTCATTCAAAATCAATAAGAAACAATTTTTTCAGTTGTTGTTGTTGGGAAGCACTGGTATTTTTGCATACAGCTTTTTTTTCTTCAATGGCCTTAAATTGGTAGAAGCCAGCCATGGCGCATTGATTGTTGCCCTCAATCCTGTTTTGGTAATGCTGATTTCTGCTTATTTTGGAAAAGAGCGCATCAACAACCTCAGGAAATTGGGTGTGTTGATTTCTCTAACAGGCACAGCATTGGTCATCTCGAGAGGAGATTTGTTGTCACTGTTTTCCATGTTTTCTTGGGGCGATGCTTTCATGTTGGGCTGCCCCATCTCTTGGGCTTTCTATACATATTTTGCTAAAAATGCACTTTCTACAACAACACCGCTGCAAGCCTCTACATGGGCGATTATGCTAGGTTTGTTGATGATCTTATTCTTTGTTCCATTTGAACCTTACCCGGTCAAAGTGGAAGGGCCAGTGTGGCTTGCATTGGTTTATCTTGGGGTATGTGGATCAGTATTAGGCTTTGTTTGGTATTATGAGGGAATTAAGAAAATTGGACCAGTAAAGGCCTCTGCATTTAATAATTTAATTCCGGTTTTTGCCATGTTGCTGTCCGTTCTAATCCTTGGTGAGGAAATTCAATGGTATGCCATATATGGCTCCATGATGGTTATAGGAGGTGTTTTTCTTATCAATAGGTTTTAGTTGGTCTTTCCTGGATATACCTTCAGCGCCTCTTCCAAACAGTCCATCGCAGCATTGATGTCTTCGTTATTTATCACATACGCAAGCCGAACTTCATTTGTGCCCAATCCTTTTGTTTCATAAAATCCACTAGCTGGTGCCAACATCAACGTTTGTTGTTTGTATGAAAAATATTCAAGTAACCATTGGCAAAATCGATCCCCGTCATCAATTGGAAGTTTTGCTATAACATAAAATGCACCACCTGGGGTTGGACAAAATACACCAGGGATATTATTTAGTCTTGAAACAAGCAAGTCCCTTCTTGATAAATAAGCTGCTTTGGGAATCTCAAAATAATTGTCAGGCAAATCAACAGCTGCTTCAGCTAAAATCTGGGCTAGACCTGGAGGGCTTAATCGAGCTTGCGCAAATTTCATAGCAGCATCGTAAACCATTTTATTTTTGGTGATAAAGGCGCCTATTCTTGCACCACATGCTGAGTATCTTTTGGAAATGGTGTCAAATAGAATGACTTGGTCTGTTATTTTATTGAGTTCCATGGCACTTGTGGCAGTGCCATCATAAGAAAACTCCCTGTATGCTTCGTCAGAAAAAAGAAAAAGTTTATGTCTTAGGCAAATGTCTTCCAAACTTTCCATTTCAGCTTTGCTGTACAAGTAACCAGTTGGGTTATTGGGATTGCAAATCAAAATCCCCTTAGTTTTAGGTGTAATCAATTTTTCAAACTCTGCGATAGCAGGAAGAGCAAAACCATTTTCAATGTGTGAGGTTACTGGCACTATGTTGATATCAGCCATTACAGCAAATCCATTGTAGTTTGCATAAAAAGGTTCTGGAATGATGATTTCATCACCAGGATCAGTACACGCCATTAATCCAAAAATAATTCCCTCACTCCCTCCAGCGGTAACTATTATATCATTAAATCCAACGTGGATACCAACTTTCTCGTAATACTGAACAAGTTTTTTTCTGTAAGATTCGTTTCCTGCACTATGGCTGTACGCTAAAGTTTTTATATCAGCATTTTTAACAGCATTTAATATTGAAGGCGGCGTTTCTATATCAGGTTGTCCAATATTTAAATGATGAACTTTGATTCCCCTAGTTTTTGCTTCTTCTGCGAAGGGAACCAATTTGCGGATGGGGGAGGCCGGCATTTTAAGACCTCTTGAGGATGGTTTTAACATGGCGTAAAATTAGCTCATTTTTTTTCAATTTTTTTTCAGTTAATTCTTTAATATGGGGATCAGATAATTTTAACCTAAGGGTGAAGATTAATTACAAAACAATAAGTAAATTTGATTTCCGTTTATTAATAAAGAGCATGAGGGTTCAACTTAACAATATTTTTATTTCACTATTTTTCTTACTGCCAACTGTACTTTTGGCACAGAATTCTAATGATTTGTTAAATAAAAAGGTTTTGGGTATTGATGAATCTGTCTTTAATTTTGGTAAAATCCCCCAAGGGAAACCTGTTAATCACATTTTTTGGGTAAAAAATCTTTCTAATCAAAAAATTTTAATAGACAACATTCAAGCCTCATGTGGCTGTACAACACCGGAATGGAAAAGAGATTCAATTGCGCCGGGTGGTAAAACTGAAATTAAAGTAGGTTACAATGCTGCTTCTATTGGAAGTTTTGAAAAAACCATCAATATTCAGTTCGGCAAAGGAGAATCGGAAACAATTACAATCATCGGAAATGTTTGGCAGACCCCTTCACTTTCAGCACCTCTTAATAAATCAATTTCTTATTTACAGCTTTCTAAAATAAATAATCAGTAAATAGTTAATTACCTAAATCAAAAAAAATGAAAAAACTCCTGGTTTCTCTATTGGTCTTGTCGATTGGATTTTCTGCTTCAGCGCAAACTGTTGTAAAAAAAGCAGAAAACCTTATTAAATTCAAGGAAATTAAACACAGTTTTGGAAAAATCAAACAAGGTGTTCCTGTTACTTACGATTTTTCGTTTTCAAACATCAGTGCTGAACCATTGATAATCGAAACTGCAAGTGCTTCATGTGGATGTACAACACCAACATGGCCTCAACAACCTATCATGAAAGGGAAAGAGGATAAACTAAAGGCTGGATTCAATGCAGCAGCACCTGGACCATTCGAAAAAACAATTTTTGTAAAAATCAAGGGTGTTGATGCACCATTTGAGCTTAAAATCAGCGGTGAAGTACTTTCATCTGCAGATTTTGATAAGTTACCTAAAAAGTAAGCACTTTTTTAGAAATTTACTTTCTACTTGCCGCTACTTGTTCTTTCTGCCTCAATTATTGTGCCTAAAAGTGGTATGTATAATTTCTGAGTGAAAGGATGATTAGCGGCAAATTTTTTTGTAAAAAAAGTGTTAATAAAATTGGAATAATTATTTGCAGCTAGCATTACGTCAATTTAATAAATTTAGGGTAGTTTTGTTACATGGACCAACCTGATAGCAAAGAATCTAATACGGTTGATGAACTTTCTTTTGAAGGTTTCAGACAAGCTGTAATCAATGATTACAGGATTGCATTCCAAAGTCGTCAGGCTAGTTTACTTGGAAGAAAAGAAGTACTCACAGGTAAAGCAAAGTTTGGCATCTTTGGTGATGGAAAAGAAGTTCCGCAGGTAGCCATGGCTAAATTCTTCAAGGAAGGAGATTTTTATGCCGGCTACTACAGAGACCAAACATTTGCACTTGCAACAGGCGTAGCTACACTTCCTCAGTTTTTCTCCCAGCTATATGCTGACCCCAATCCGGTTAATGAGCCTCATAGTGCAGGTAGGCAAATGAATTGCCATTTTGCAACTCCTTTCATTGATAAAGAAGGAAATTTCCTGGACTTATCAAAACGGAAGAATTTCTCGTCAGGAATGGCACCTACTGCAGGTCATTTTCCCAAAGCCTTGGGTTTAGCCAATGCTTCAAAATTATTCAAAAAAATACCCGGTTTAGATTCCCATACTTCTTCCTCTAGCAAAGGAGATGAAGTTGTGTTTTGCACAATTGGTGATGCTTCTACAAGTGAAGGTCATTTTTGGGAAACAATGAATGCCGCTGCAGTTAGCCAAGTTCCTTTGGCTGTTTTTGTGTGGGATGATGGTTACGGAATCTCCGTCCCTAAAGAACTACAAACTGTTAAGTCTTCTATTTCAGAGGCACTGTCTGGTTTCGAAAAGAATGACGATGTCAACGGGATCCTAATTTACAAGGTAAAAGGTTGGGATTATGCCAATCTTTGTGAAGTTTTTGAAGAAGGTATCTCAAGAGCTAGAAATGAACATACTCCGGTTTTATTTCATATTGAAGAACTAACACAACCTCAAGGGCATTCTACTTCAGGTAGCCATGAGCGATATAAATCTCCTGAAAGGCTTCAATGGGAACGTTCATGGGATTGCCTTGCCAAAATGAGGACTTGGATTATAGATAATGCACTTTCTGATGAAGTAGAAATTGACCAAATTGAAGAGGAAATTAGAAATGAGGTTGCAAAATGCAGGGTTGATACATGGAAGTTGTACGAAGAACCCATTCGTCTCCAAAAGCTAAAAACCATTGACATTATTCAGCAGATGGCAAGTAAAAGTACTTGTGATGATGAATTGTCTGTGATTCAACATGAACTCTCCGAAAATATAAGCCCTTTTAGAAGGGATATCATGATTGCTTTACGCAGTGCCATTTCATTGGTTGAAGACCCAGCAATTAGTTATGATGCCAATGAATTCCTTCTTCAACTTGCAAAAGAAAACAAGCAACTATACAACAGTCACCTATATTTTCAAGACAATGAAAAGATTGGGGATCCTACAATACTTCATCCAAATTATGACGAAGATTCCCCGTACCTGAATGGGTATGAAATTCTCAATAAATATTTTGATGAAGTCTTTGATAAAAACCCTCTTGTTGTAGCCTTCGGGGAAGACCTCGGTAGAATAGGAGATGTAAATCAAGGTTTTGCTGGACTTCAACAAAAGTATGGGGCTGATAGAATATTCGATACAGGAATTAGGGAACTTACCATCATCGGACAAGGTGTTGGCTTATCCATGAGAGGATTGCGGCCCATCGCTGAAATTCAATACCTCGACTATTTGCTTTTTGGCCTGCAAGTATTGAGTGACGATGCTGCAACACTGCATTATAGGTCCGCCGGTCAACAAATTGCCCCAATAATTGTAAGAACCCGTGGTCATCGCCTAGAAGGTATCTGGCACAGCGGTTCTCCTATGGGATTGATGGTCAATGCATTGAAAGGTTTCCACATATGCGTTCCTCGTAACATGGTGCAAGCGGTTGGTTTTTACAACACACTACTTGATGGTAAAAATCCTGGTATTGTTGTCGAGTGTTTAAATGGATATAGGCTAAAAGAAAGACTGCCAGCTTCTCTTACTGATTTTAAACTTCCCTTGGGCGTTCCTGAAATAACCAGGGAAGGAACAGATATAACGATTGTGTCTTACGGTTCAACCTTGAGAATTGTAGCGGATGCTGCTAAATTGCTTGAATTGTCTAATATTGATGTTGAAATTGTAGATATCCAAACTCTTTTGCCTTTTGACTTGTATGAAGTTATTTTGGCATCACTTAAAAAGACCAACAGAATTTTATTTGTTGATGAAGACGTTCCCGGTGGAGCTACTTCATTCATGTTTTCCGAAGTAATAGAAAAGCAAGGTGGATATCGGTGGTTGGATGTTTCTCCACGAATACTTTGTTCAAAATCACATAGGCCATCTTATGGAAGTGATGGAGATTATTTTTCTAAGCCCAATGTAGAAGATGTTTTTAGCATTGTTTCTCAAATGATGTCTGAGTAATTTTCAGGGAAGCAGTGAGGTTGAAAATTCGACTCCTTTGACGAAACAATTCTCTTTTCTTCCAAACCACTTAAACCTGTTTTTAGCCACTATTTTGTAGACTGAATTTCTTATAAATGGTGGGACTATTTTCAATGTTGAAAGTAGTTTCCATGGGAATGGGAGTAATTGAAATATTGACAATACCGCAGCCGATTCAATTAGAAAATCATCATTTTTTAAAAACACCAAGGTGTTCTTGAATTCTTTTGGATTGAGTTTTTGATAACTGCTAAATGTAGAACCTCCAAGGGGTGCAAAGAGTAGTTTTTTCTGTTTATCTTTTTTTAGGAGAAATAGAATTGTTCTACTGCATAATATACAGTCCCCATCATAAAAAACTATATTCCTGGTTTTCTCAATCATCCATTTGTTTTAGCTTCATTGAAATTGATTACTTCAAATTGTGGAATACTTTTTGAACATCTTCATCCTGCTCTAATTTGTCAACAAGTTTCAATAAATCTTGTGCCTGTTCTTCATTTAGTTCTACCAAAGTACTTGGAACCCATTCCAATTCTGAACTGATAACCGTGAAGTTTTTTTCTTCAAGGGCCTTTTGCATATTGCCAAAATCAACAAATGCACAACGAATTGCCAATACCTCTTCTCCTGTTTCGGTGGTGCTTTCCCCCAATTCCTCTAAACCAAAGTCGATTAACTCAAGTTCGAGGTCTTCTGGATTTAAACCTTCACTTTTCAATTTAAATAATCCCATTTTTTTAAACTGAAAGCTAACACTGCCGCTAGTACCCATTGCCCCACCACCTTTGTTGAAATGTGATTTTACATTGGCCACCGTCCTTACATGATTGTCAGTTGCACTCTCAACCAATATCGCTACACCATGCGGACCATAACCTTCGTATAAAATTTCTTCAAAATTTTCTGTGTCTTTTCCCAACGCCCTTTTAATGGCAGCTTCAACCCTGTCTTTAGGCATGCCAACGCTCTTGGCATTTAAGTAACAACGCCTCAATGCAGGATTGGTTGCAGGATCCGGTCCTCCAACCTTAACTGCAATCACAATTTCTTTTCCGATTCTGGTAAATTGTTTTGCCATTCTATCCCAACGGGCAAACATTGTCGATTTTCTAACTTCAAAAATCCGTCCCATATTTCAGTCAGTATATTTTTTTAGATTTTAGATAGAGGTAGTGTTTGCAAAATTAAGGTTTCTGATAGGGTAAAAAAAATCCCGGATCAATAATGATCCGGGATTAATATTATAATTTTCTATTAATTCAATTTACTGTGCTTTTTGCTGTAAAGGAAATAAACAACCAAGCCTAGAGCCATCCAGATAATGGCTACTTTCAAGGTTTGTGCATCAAGTGCAACAATCATCCCCAAACAGATAATGATACCCAAGATTGGAACCAATGGAACCAATGGTGTTTTAAATGATCGTTGGATTTCAGGGTTCTTAACACGCATGATCCAAACGCCGGCACTTACCAATACAAATGCAAATAGCGTTCCAAATGATGTTAGATCTCCTGCAACACTTCCAGGTACAAATCCTGCAAACAGTCCAACAAAGACAAATAGAATCCAGTTTGCCTTGTAAGGTGTTTTGAATTTTGGGTGAAGTTCACCAAAAGCTTTTGGTATCAAACCGTCATTACTCATGGTATAAAAGATACGGCTTTGCCCCATCAACATTACCAGAATAACTGAAGAGAACCCGGCTAGAATGGCTACGGTAACGCTTGTGCCGAGCCACTCGTAACCTTTCATGTACGTTTGAATTGCATAAGCTACAGAGGCTTCCTTACCTGCTGTTTTGAATTCTGCATAAGGCGCAACGCCAGTCAATACATGTCCAAATAAAATGTATAAGATTGTGCATACTACTAAGGATCCTAAAATCCCAATAGGCATATCCCTTTTGGGATTTTTTGCCTCTTGTGCTGCAGTACTTACTGCATCAAATCCTATAAAGGCAAAAAACACGATGGCTGCTCCACCTAAAACTCCACCCCATCCCCATTTAAAGAATCCATCATGTCCGATAGTTCCTTCAGGGATTAAATAAGGTGTGTGGTTTTCAGGTTTAATAAACTGCCATCCAAATACTATGAATAAAAGAACAATTGCAACTTTTACAAATACAATAATCATATTTACGAAAGCAGATTCTTGTGTTCCTTTTATTAAAAGCAGTGTAAGCAACAACAATATAATGAGTGCTGGTGCATTCATTATTCCAGTAGTAACTGATACTAGACTGGCAAGTTCAGTTGGCAATGCTTTAAATTGGTCATCGCTTAGAATAAGAATTCCGTTTTTAACAGATTTCAAAACTTCTGGCATGATCGCTGAAATCTTGCCAATACCATCCCCAGTAACTTTATAAAGGGATTCAAACGGAGAATGACACCATTCATAGGGAATACTCCCTCCAAGCAAGTTGTTTAAATACTCACTCCATGCAATGGATACAGTAGCCGCCCCAAGTGCATATTCCATGATAAGCGCCCAGCCTATGATCCAAGCAACCATTTCTCCCATGGTAACATATGAATAGGCATAAGCACTGCCGGCAATAGGAATCATAGATGCAAATTCTGCATAGCAAAGTCCAGCAAATGCACATCCTATTGCTGCAACCACAAAAGACAATGTAACGGCTGGACCAGCCGCCTCTGCTGATGCAGCAGCAGTTCTAACAAACAATCCTGCTCCAATAATGGCTCCAATTCCTAATGCAATAAGATTTCCAACACCTAATGTTCTTTTTAGCCCTTTTTCTGAATCTGCAGCTTGTGTCAATAGCTGTTCGAGTGACTTTCTTCTGAATAAACTCATATCATTTTTTGGGTTATACGTTTACATGAAAGTTCTAAAATAATTAATAATTGTAATACATTGGTATTTTTATTTTAAACAAATAAATAGATTGAGTAAATCGATTTAAATCATTATTTTACAAACCTGTAATCTTAAAATCAATTCAGCTTATGAAAGGTAATTCGTCAGGGAAATTAACGATATACATATTGGTGGCTATGATTCTTGGAATCGGTGTTGGGTATTTCATCCACCTTAATTCTACTCCTGAAACAATAAAATCCATATCCTCCAACCTTAAACTCCTGACAACAATTTTCTTGCGTCTTGTTCAAATGGTTATCGCACCATTGGTATTCACTACTTTAGTTGTTGGCATTGCTAAGTTGGGTGATTTGAAGACAGTTGGAAGGGTAGGGGGAAAAGCCATGTTGTGGTTTGTTTCTGCCTCCTTGATCAGCCTTTTGCTCGGTATGCTTCTTGTAAATTTCTTCAAGCCAGGAAATGCAATCAACTTGAATTCGGCCGATTTGGAAGGTGCTAAAGATCTTATTGGCAAAACCCAAGAGTTCTCCATTCAAAAATTTGTAGAGCATGTATTCCCAAAAAGTATTTTTGAAGCCATGGCTTCAAATGAGATTCTTCAAATTGTTGTATTCAGCATATTTTTCGGTGTTGGGACTGCCGCCTTGGGTGAGAGGGGGAAAGTGGTGGTAAAAGCTTTGGACGCAACTGCCCACATTATCTTGAAAATGGTTGGTTATGTCATGAACTTTGCTCCCTTGGGAGTTTTTGGCGCTATTGCTGCTGTAATCGCTACAAAGGGACTTGAGGTCTTCTCCTTTTATGGCAAATATTTATTTTCTTTTCTAGTGGGTATTTCATGTTTGTGGGTATTGCTGCTTACTGTAGGATACATAATATTAGGGAAGAGACTTTTTGCTTTATTAAAAGCGATTTCTCAACCTTTGCTCATTGCATTTAGTACTACAAGCAGTGAGGCTGTTTTCCCTAAACTAACCACTGAACTTGAAAAATTTGGATGCAAAGACAAAATTGTGTCTTTTATTTTACCACTCGGTTACAGCTTCAACTTAGACGGTAGCATGATGTACATGACTTTTGCAAGTCTAGCAATTGCGCAGGCTTATGGGATTCACTTAGATACGGGTACACAGTTAACCATGCTACTTGTATTGATGCTAACAAGCAAAGGCATAGCGGGCGTTCCCAGGGCTTCCTTGGTAGTGGTTACCGCCACTTGTGCCATGTTTAATATTCCCCCTGAAGGAATAGCGTTGATTATACCAATCGATCATTTTTGTGATATGTTTAGAACAATGACAAATGTGGTTGGAAATGCTCTTGCAACAACTGCTGTTAGTAAATGGGAGGGAGAGCTTAGTCCCGCTCCAATTGAGGCTTAGTAATCAGTATCTTAATCTAAATCTAAAAAAAATAAAATGTTAGAACTCGCAATACAGTGGAAGGATTTTTTGAATCCTGAATTTTATATCCAGCATGGTGGACTTTGGCTTTTCCTTTTCATCGTTTTTGCCGAAACAGGCTTATTCGCAGGCTTTTTTCTTCCCGGAGATTCTTTGCTTTTTGTCGCAGGGATTTACAGCAATGAACTTGCTACTGAATTGTTGACGTCTAACAATGATGTGCTTAATTTGTTGCTGCTGTCTACCCTGGTTATTGGTGCTGGTGTATTGGGGAATACTGTGGGTTATTGGTTTGGCGCTGCAAGTGGAAAGTATTTGTTTCAACGAAAAGACACCTTCCTTTTTAAAAAGAAACATTTGTTTGCTGCACAAGAATTTTATGATAAACACGGTGCTGGCGCAATTGTCTTTGCAAGATTCCTTCCAATTATCAGAACTTTTGCTCCTATTATTGCGGGTGTTGTTGGTATGGATAAGCAACGTTTTTCTTTGTATAACATTGTTGGATGCATTGCTTGGGCACTAATCATGCTGTTTTCCGGTCATTATTTGTATAAAATTTTCTTAGAGCGGTTTGATTTTAACTTAAAAGAACATTTGGAAGTGATTGTGCTTGGTATAATCATCATTACTACAGCCCCGGTTA
This sequence comes from Chitinophagaceae bacterium, assembly GCA_044350285.1. Classification (GTDB taxonomy): domain Bacteria; phylum Bacteroidota; class Bacteroidia; order Chitinophagales; family Chitinophagaceae; genus Pollutibacter. The sequence goes on from JBILHX010000012.1 coordinate 16,701, forward strand.
TTTTAAAACTTGTTACTGGTGGAAAGAAAAAGGACAAGGAATAAAATAGTAGAAGCTTATTTCAATAAAAAAAAGAAAGCCCATCATCAGATAGGCTTTCTTTTTTTTATTGAAACAATATTCACATTGAATTAATCTGTTTCAAGGAAGTTCATTTTCTTTCTGAAGGTTTCTTCTGTAAACCATGCTGCTATGATAGCAATCATCATCACAATAATTCCAGTTACAATACCGCTTTGGATCAAGCTCCATTTCCAAGTATTTTGAAATAAATCCAAGAACATCAGATTCATCAGCGGTAGTGCACCCCTAACCATATTTGGTATCGTTGTTGCTGCAGTTGCTCTTAGGTTCGTTCCAAATTGTTCTGCTCCCATTGTTACAAAGATTGCCCAAAACCCACTGCTGAAGCCTAAAAGTCCACAAATTAGGTACATTCTTGAATCCGAATTGTTTAAGCTTGAGAAATATAGAACAGCCGAAATAATGGTAAAGGCATAAAAAAGAAATAATGCTTTTTTTCTGCTTTTAAAATATTGACTTACCATGCCAATGGTCACATCACCAATTGAGATTCCTATATAGCCAAACATGGTTGCCTTCCCAGAATCTATTAAATTACCAATATATAAATTACCAGCAAAGCGATTGCTTAAATTCATCAAAATCCCTATCACATACCAAGTTGGAAGCCCAATTAGAATCGCCAACATATATTTCTTAAACCTTACGCCATTCGTAAAAAACATGAAAAAATTGCCTTTCTGGATATTTGATGTCTTTAACTTGTCAAACATCAAACTTTCAGACACCTTAACCCTTAGCAACAAAAGTAAAATGCCAAGTGCACCTCCTATTTTATAGCAAAGTCGCCAGTCATTAGTCATTTTAAATACAAAGTATGCAAAAACTGCACCCAATAAACCTACACCTGCAACCAAAGACGTCCCTAGTCCCCTTTTGCTCCTTGGTAACAATTCACTGACCAATGTTATTCCTGCGCCTAATTCACCAGCAAGTCCAATACCTCCAATAAACCTTGCCCATGCATATTGATCAACGGTTTGTACATATCCTGTAGCAAAATTTGCTACAGAGTATAAAATAATAGAACCAAAAAGTACGCTCAAACGGCCTTTTTTATCGCCAATTACCCCCCATAAAATACCTCCAATAAGCAACCCAACCATCTGCCAATTAATAACTTTGGTACTTGCCTCAAGAATCGCATTTTCATCTAATACACCCAATCCAATTAATGAGGGTTTTCTTACTATAGAAAATAACAGCAATTCATAGATGTCTACAAAATATCCCAACGCTGCAATAATTATTGTAATCAATATTTTATTGTTTTCTTTTTTTGCCATACCCATCTACTGTAGAATTTTATAATTGTTCTAAATGTAATGAAATTATTAACTGGTGTGCTTGCTTTGACCTGATAAATTTCTATGAATGGTTGTTTTTTTGGGTAGTTATTAATTTCATTTGATACATTCTAAAGACCTAAGCAGGCTAAATTATTTAGACCAATAAATTTATAATTGGTGGTGTGGAGACTTCTTGGTAAGACAAATTTTGTAAATACCATCGGGTGTATCAATCAATCTAACTTCTTTTTTATGGAAGTTTTGATGATTTTTAATAAAATAAAAAGAGTGAAGAGTTCCACAGTTTTTCTGTTCCCTCTTCACTCTTATTATAATGCTATCATGTGGGTCTTAACCCAATACTTCATTCATCGACCTAACAGCAGCAGCACTTTTTTCAAATGCTTCCTGTTCTGATGCAGAAAGTTCCAGAGGAAGTATTTGCTCCCATCCATTCTTGCCGATAGTTACAGGCACTCCAAGACAAATATCTTTTTGTCCATATTCACCATCCAATGCCACGCAACAGGTAAATAGTTTTTTCTCATCACGCAAAATGCTTTTCACCAATGCCGCCCCTGCAGCACCTGGTGCATACCATGCAGATGTTCCAATCAATTTTGTAAGAGTAGCTCCTCCAATCATCGTATCAGCAACAACTTTTTCTTGTTGCTCGGTTGACAGAAATTGAGTTACTGGGATGCTATTCCATGTTGCCTTGTCAATCAATGGAATCATCGTTGTATCTCCATGTCCACCTATTACGATTGCATTTAAATCGCTCGCACTACAATTTAAATGTTGGGAAAGTTGATATTTAAACCTGCTACTGTCTAATGTGCCACCCATTCCAATAATCCTATTTTTAGGTAAACCGGTAGCTTTCAAGGCTAGATAAGTCATCGTATCCATCGGATTGCTTACCACAATTATAATGGTATTCGGAGAATGTGCTAAAATGTTTTCACAAACAGTCTTAACAATTCCAGCGTTGGTTCCTATGAGCTCTTCCCTGGTCATGCCTGGCTTACGAGGAATACCAGAGGTAATTACAACAACATCACTGTTTGCTGTTTTTGAATAATCATTTGTTGACCCGGTAATCTTAGTGTCAAAGCCAAGCAATGCTGCAGTTTGCTGCATGTCTTGTGCCTTTCCTTCTGCAAGTCCTTCTTTAATATCCAGTAAAACCAAGTCAGTACATACGCCTGCACGGGCAATATTGTCTGCAGTGGTAGCGCCAACGGCACCAGCTCCTACAACAGTAACTTTCATATAAATTTTTTATGTGAGATAGAAAAATTGTTTGCGGCGCAAAGGTAGGTCGTAAAATCATCTTCGATTGTTTGAGAAGTGAATTATTTCATGAAATTTCAATTTTTATTGATTTTTTCAAAAGATGGTTTGTTCTCGTTTTTAATTTCGTATACCTTCGCTTTCTTAATTAATGATATGGCAAATACATCAGACATCACAAGGGGCATGATCCTTAAATTGGATGGAAGTCTTTATACTGTTATAGAATTCGGCGAAAACAAGACTGCAAGGGCCGCCGCAAAGGTTTGGGCTAAGCTAAAAGGCTTGGATAATTCAAGAAGCATCGAGAAAACTTGGAATAGCGGTGACAATATTCACCCAGTTAGGGTAGAAAGAAAATCATACCAATATCTTTATAAGGATGAAACTGGTTATAGTTTTATGGACAGCGAAACATTCGAACAAATATCTGTTTTAGAAAACATGGTTGATGCTCCTAAATTTTTATCTGATGGGCAAGAAGTTTCAGTTTTGATAAATACTGAAACTGAACTACCAATGAGTGTTGAACTTCCTGATAAGGTTGTTTCAAAAGTTACCTATTCAGAACCGGGCCTTCGTGGGGATACTGCTACTCGTACACTCAAGGCTGCTACTGTTGAAACTGGCGCTACTGTAATGGTTCCTCTCTTTGTAAATGAAGGTGACCTGATTCGTGTAAATACCAAAACAGGAGAATATATAGAAAGAGTGAAAGAATGATTTTTAGCTTTTTTACGTGTTTTTAATGAATTTCACCCCAATTTCTTTCGATTTTGGGGGTTTTTTTTCAAAAAAAGACTCAAATTTAATTTGGCTGAAAAGCAAATTTACGTCATCTTTACCCTCCCATAAACCTTTTAAAAGAACAATAAAATGGATTTAAAGCATATTCAGGACCTTGTTAAAATGGTAAATAAATCTAATATCAGCGAACTTACCATCGAAGAAAAAGAGTTTAAGATAACGATTAGACAAAAGGAAGATAAATATATTTCAGCTCCCGTTCAACTAGCTCCTCAAGCCAATATGATGCAGCAAGTTTTGCCTAGTCATAACACAACTTCAGCAGCTCAACCATCACAACCAGAAGCTAAGGTTGACAATCTACTTACCATAAAAAGTCCAATGATTGGTACCTTCTATCGTAAGGCTGCCCCCGGCAAGCCTAATTTTGTAGAAGAAGGTGATGACGTTAAGGTTGGTAGTGTTGTATGCATTATTGAAGCCATGAAACTTTTCAATGAAATAGAGAGCGAAGTTTCAGGTAAAATTGTAAAGATATTGGTTGAAGATTCTATGCCTGTAGAATTTGATCAACCCTTATTTCTTGTTGAACCTGCATAATATTATCAGGTTGATTTCAGTTTCAAATTTTAATAAAATTGCATGACTAAAGATTCGAAGCACAGTTTCAATAAGATACTCATTGCGAATAGAGGGGAGATTGCCCTAAGGGTTATCCGAACATGCCGTGAAATGGGTATCAAAACGGTTGCTGTATACTCAACAGCCGACAAAGATAGTCTACATGTTAAATTTGCCGATGAAGCAGTTTGCATTGGAAAACCATCGAGCACTGATTCATATTTAAACATTCCTCATTTGATGGCAGCAATGGAAATTACAAACGCTGATGCCGTTCATCCAGGATATGGATTCCTTGCAGAAAATGCACGGTTCGCAGAAATATGCAATGAATCTGGCGTGAAATTTATCGGTCCAACACCTGATCAAATCAGGTCAATGGGAGATAAGATTACAGCCAAGGAGACAATGATAAAAGCAGGTGTTCCTGTTGTTCCAGGTAGCGGCGGCTTGCTCGAAAGCGTTGAAGAGGCCAATGTGATAGCAAAAGAAATAGGCTACCCCGTTATTTTAAAAGCCACTGCCGGTGGTGGAGGTAAGGGAATGCGTGTTGTATGGGCTGAATCTGAAATGGAGAAGGCATACAATACCGCCAAAGCTGAAGCACTAGCATCATTTAAAAATGATGGGGTTTACATGGAGAAGTTTGTAGAAGAACCTCGACATATAGAAATTCAAATTGCTGGTGACAGATACGGAAAAATTTGTCACATGAGCGAACGCGATTGTTCAATCCAACGTCGTCACCAAAAGTTGGTTGAAGAATCCCCATCTCCATTCATGACTGACGAATTGCGTGAAAGAATGGGTGCTGCAGCAGTAAAAGCGGCACAAGCAATTAATTATGAAAGTGTTGGTACCATTGAGTTTTTAGTTGATAAAAACAGAAACTTCTATTTCATGGAAATGAATACCCGGATTCAAGTTGAACATTGTGTGACTGAAGAAGTTACCAACTTCGATTTGATTAAGGAGCAAATAAAAATTGCTGCAGGGGAGCCAATTTCAGGAAGGCATTATTTGCCAGAAATGCATGCAATAGAATGCCGCATTAATGCAGAAGATCCTTACAATGACTTCAGACCTAGCCCGGGCAAAATAACTGTATTGCATCAGCCAGGTGGCCACGGTATCAGAATTGATTCTCATGTGTATGCCGGTTATGTAATTCCACCCTACTATGATTCCATGATCGCAAAAATCATAGCAGTTGCAAGAACAAGAAAAGAAGCCATTGATACAATGAGCAGGGCATTGAGCGAATACGTAATTGAAGGCGTTAAAACTACCATACCATTTCATCAACAACTGATGAAAAATGAAGATTTTATAAAGGGAAATTTCACAACAAAGTTCCTTGATACCTTCAAAATGAAATAATTGTAAGTTTTAAGTTTATTAAAAAAGCCCCGCAAATGCGGGGCTTTTACTTTATTCAACTTATACAATCGGCATTTATTAGCGCAAGAACAAAAGCTCTCTGTATTTCGGTAATTCCCACTCAGAGTCATCAACCAGCAATTCAAGTTTGTCAACAGAATAGCGTATTTCATCAAAGAAAGGCTTCACTTTTTCACAATACGCAATTGCTTTGTCCCTTGATGAACCCAACAAATTGGCAGCTTTTCTGGCTTCTGTCATTTCTGCTGCCAGCACTTGAACTTTATTGATGTGTTCTGAAATTTCATTTAGAACATTAAACTGTGCAGTATAAGCCTCAGCGCTCAGTCCTAAATCTTTTAAACCCTTGATGTTGTTGATAAGTACATTTTGATAACGGATCGCTGCAGGTAAAATGTGATTTCCTGACAAGTCTCCAATCACACGGCCTTCAATTTGCACGTATTTTATGTACTTTTCTAGTTCAATTTCATAGCGGGCTTCAAGTTCAGAATGACTTAACACTTTATGTTTTGAGAACAAGTGTTTGGCCTTTTCTGTAACCAATGAATCAAGCGCAAGTGGAGTTGTTTTAACATTTGGTAATCCACGTCTTGCAGCTTCTTCCTGCCACTCTTCACTATAACCATCACCTTCAAACAATACCTTTTTAGAAGCAGTGATGTAATTTTTAATCACCTGCATGATGGCTACTTCTTTCTTGTCACCCTTTTCAATCAAACCATCAACTTCCGTTTTGAAAGAAGTCAACGTTTCTGCCATAATGGTATTCAAGATTGTCATGTTGTATCCACAGTTTGCAGAAGATCCAACAGCACGGAACTCAAACTTGTTCCCTGTAAACGCAAATGGCGAAGTCCTGTTCCTGTCAGTATTGTCTAGAAGAAGTTCAGGTATGTTTTTATGAATGTCTAATTTTAACATCACCTCATCTTGTTCGTCAAATTTGTCTCCAACGCGACTTTCAATTTCGTCCAATACCTTTCCTAGATATCGGCCAATGTATGCTGAAATGATAGCTGGTGGAGCTTCGTTTGCGCCTAATCGGTGGTCGTTGCCAGCAGAAGCAATAGCAGCCCTCAATAAATCAGCATGATCATGAACAGCTTTGATTGTATTCACAAAAAATGCGAGGAACATCAAGTTGGTTTTTGGGGTTTTGCCCGGTGCCAAAAGATTTACTCCCGTATCTGTAGCCATGCTCCAGTTGTTGTGCTTGCCGCTTCCGTTAATTCCTGCAAATGGTTTCTCATGCAACAGAACTCTCAACTTATGACGCTTGGCAACGCGTGTCATCACATCCATCAACAATGTATTGTGGTCAACTGCCAAATTCAATTCCTCGAAAATTGGTGCACACTCAAATTGAGCAGGTGCTACCTCGTTGTGACGGGTGCGTAGTGGAATACCCAAACGATAAGATTCATATTCGAAATCACGCATGAAATCATAAACCCTTTCTGGGATAGATCCAAAATAATGGTCTTCCAACTGTTGTCCTTTTGATGGAGCATGTCCAAAAACAGTTCTACCTGTCATGATAAGATCTGGTCTTGCATTGGCCAACCCTTCATCAACAACAAAATATTCTTGCTCCCATCCTAAAGTGGCAGTTACCTTGCCTACATTTTTATCAAAATAATGACAAACATCAACTGCAGCTTTGTTCAAAGATTCAATTGATTTTAACAATGGAGCTTTGTAATCTAAGGACTCACCAGTATACGATACAAATATGGTGGGAATACAAAGTGTTAATCCTTGTCCAATGTTCATAATGAAAGCCGGAGAAGTTGGATCCCATGCAGTGTATCCGCGTGCTTCGAAAGTTGCTCTCAATCCACCGCTTGGAAAAGAAGAAGCATCAGGTTCTTGTTGTGTTAATGCATTTCCATCAAATTCTTCAATGGCTGAACCATCAGTCTTTAATGTGAAAAATGAATCATGCTTCTCAGCAGACGTGCCTGTAAGTGGCTGAAACCAATGTGTATAATGCGTAACACCCTTGTTTTGTGCCCAATGCCTCATGCCTGCAGCTATGTAATTGGCAACATTTCTGTCGATTTTTTGGCCTGACTTAATTGAATTGGTTAAGCTTTTGTATGCATCATCGCTCAAATACTCCCTGGCTATTTTGAGCGTAAATACATTTTCACCAAAAATCGCAGTGATCTTTGCCGGACTTTCCACCTTGACCTCTGCCTTCACAGAAGTTAGGTTGTCGATTGCTTTGAAACGAAGTGATGACATAATGTTTAAATTTAGTATTGCAAAAATCATTTAAATTGATGAAATTGTCAATTATTTTGCGATATAACTTTACAAAAATGAAAAATAATGAGAAAATCAGGTGTTTTAAATCGAAATTGCTTGATTTTTTTTAATTAATAGTACGACTTTGTACATATATTAAAATCTTTAATATGTAAAGTGTTCATTTGTGATTTAATTTTTTAGCTGATACCATAAATGATTGGTGTTGTCTCTTCTGCCTCCTGTCTTTTTTAATTACCTTTGTTGCACTTTTTTTAAATTATGAGTACAACTGTAGAAACCGCAAAGCAACTTGGTTTGCTTCCAGAAGAATTTGAAAGCATAAAAGTTATCCTAGGGAGAACCCCAAATTTCAATGAACTCGCTGCCTACTCGGTAATGTGGAGTGAACATTGCAGTTATAAAAATTCCATCAGCTGGTTGAAAACACTTCCTCGTGATGGTTCTAAGCTTCTTGTTAAAGCTGGTGAAGAAAATGCAGGCCTCGCTGATATTGGTGATGGTTATGGTGTGGTCTTTAAAATTGAATCTCACAACCATCCATCTGCAATAGAACCTTTTCAGGGCGCTGCTACAGGCGTAGGCGGAATACACCGCGATATTTTTACCATGGGTGCAAGACCAATTGCATCCTTGAACTCACTGCGTTTCGGCAACATTAATGATGCTAAAACACAACACTTGGTAAAGGGGGTTGTAGCAGGTATTGGTCATTACGGAAACTGCTTTGGCGTTCCTACTGTTGGTGGGGAAGTCTATTTTGAAAATTGTTACCATACAAACCCGCTCGTTAATGCAATGAGTGTTGGAATAGTAAAAGTTGGACAAACGGTAAGTGCAACTGCAGAAGGTGAGGGGAATCCAGTTTTCATCGTTGGTTCCGCAACTGGAAAAGATGGTATCGGTGGAGCTTCTTTCGCTTCAGCCGATATAACAGCTGAAAGTGCTCAAGACCTTCCTTCAGTTCAAGTTGGAGATCCATTTCAGGAAAAGAAACTCCTTGAGGCCTGTCTTGAATTGATTCCAAAAGGAGCTTTGGTAGGCATGCAAGACATGGGTGCCGCTGGCATTATTTGTTCTACGGCCGAAACCAGTGCAAAAGGTGGTGTCGGTATGATCATAAACTTGGATAAAGTTCCTAAGAGGCAGCAAAACATGAAAGCTTGGGAACTGCTCCTTAGCGAAAGTCAAGAACGGATGTTGATGGTCGTTACCAAAGGAAGAGAACAAGAAGTTCTTGATGTTTTTGAAAAGTGGGATTTGCCTTGTTCAGAAATTGGTCATGTAACCCTTGATGGGTTGCTTAAGTTCTACATGAATGGCGAATTGCAAGCTGAACTTCCTGCAGAAAGCTTGGTGCTTGGCGGTGGTGCTCCAGTTTATACCCGCTCTTACACTGAACCTACCTATTTTAAGAATATCAAATCCTTTAACATTGAGGGAATCCCTGTACCAACAGCTCTAAAATCCATTGCAGAAAAACTGGTACTCATCCCAAATATTGCCTCAAAACGCTGGATTTATAACCAGTACGACAGCATGGTAGGTACCGGTAATACGTCTACAAACCAACCGAGCGACGCATCTGTAGTTTTGGTGAAAGAAACGGGCAAGGCTCTCGCCATCACTACAGACTGCAACGGCAGATACGTTTATGCAGATCCGTATAAAGGTGCCATGATTGCCGTTAGTGAAGCTGCCAGAAATATTGTTTGCAGTGGAGGTACACCATTGGGTGTGACCAATTGCTTAAATTTCGGAAACCCTTACGATCCCGAAGTATATTTTCAATTTGTTCATGTTATCAAAGGGATGGGTGAAGCTTGTTTGAAGTTTGATACCCCAGTAACCGGTGGTAATGTCAGCTTTTATAACCAAAATCCGGATGGCGCCGTTTATCCTACGCCGACTATTGGAATGGTTGGACTCCTAGATTCAGATGAAGATAAGATGACCTTAGGTTTCAAAGCTGAAGGAGATTCTATCTACTTGATTGGAGCTTCAATTAACGATATATCCTCTTCAGAATATTTACACAAAATTTGTGAAATAGAGTTCTCTCCTGCCCCTCATTTTGATATCAATGTTGAATTTGCCATGCAACAGCAAGTACTCTCGCTCATAAAAGCTGGATTAATTGTTTCCGCTCATGATGTTAGTGAAGGTGGATTGTTTGTAACACTGCTTGAAAGTGCTTTTGTTGATTCTCTCGGGTTTGACGTTGCACAAACAAATCTTTCCATTAGAAGCGACGCTTTCTGGTTTGGTGAAGCACAAAGTCGTGTTGTCGTATCTGTAAACTCAGCGAAACATGAACTTTTTGAACAAGCCATGATATCTAGCTCAGTTCCTTATACAAAATTGGGTTCTGTAAAGGGTGATGGAATCGATATCAATGGAGAAAATTGGGGATCCCTTGCTTCATGGAGCAAGAACTATGATGAAGTTATTGAGAAATACATGAACAAGTAATAGGGGGTTAGGGTCTTTTTAGAACCTGACATTTATCTTACTTCAAACAGCACAAGCTTAGCCGTGGTACCTGTTTTTAGTTTGATTGTGCATGAATATCCAGGTTTAATATACCCAAACTCTTCTTCTGCTAGCTCAATTTGAACCCTTGTGTCAGGCTGGCTTATTGTAACTTCTTCTCCCTCTACAAAGATGGCAATGATGGGGTTGCGGCCAGAAAACTGAACCGAGGGTTTTTCTTTTGACAATTGAACTGAATACCCCACGCACCTGTCTGACATAAATGTGGTGTCAAACTCCATTGGTTTCCACCTTGGATTTTCAACAATGGAATATTTCGATAAAAGCTCAATATCATAAGCATGAATTCTTTGACCCGTGGGGGCAACAACACGATGTGTAACACCACCAGTTTCGTAAGAAGAATACCATGAGAAACCTTTTTTTGAATTTATTTTTTGCCAAGGTCCATTTAGAACTTGGTTGTCGTATACTAAATCTGTTAAGAAAATAAAAGCTGAAGGCGTTTCATGAACATGAAATAAACTACTGTCACCATCCTCTAATTCTGCATCAATTACCCTGATATACTTGTTTATAAGAACAGGAACATGTCTTGGCTCCTCCCTAACGGGAACTATTTTTTGAGAAAATATACCTGTGAGAAAACAAAAATTTGCTAAAAAAAAGGAAATAACCAATTTATTTTTAATGAACATTGAATGATATTTCTGTTGATTGTTATTTGTATGTATTATAAAGGCTAGTAAAAATAAAAAATAAACATATTATTAATATCTTGATATGTGACCATATTTTTGATAATCGCTAATTATTTGGTAAATTTGTACGACCTCTTTAAGTAATTCACAAGCTTTTAGCTGGTCCATTAATCACATTTGTTCGGACCAAAACCTTGTTTCAAGGTTAATTTAACAGGAAATATCGGATATGACAAAGTATATATTTGTAACTGGCGGTGTTACGTCGTCTTTAGGGAAAGGAATTGTAGCGGCCTCATTGGCAAAACTATTGCAGGCTAGGGGATTTAAAGTGACGATTCAAAAGTTTGATCCATACATCAATGTTGATCCTGGGACTCTAAACCCCTATGAACACGGTGAGTGCTTTGTAACGGAAGACGGCGCTGAAACAGACCTTGATCTTGGCCATTATGAAAGGTTTTTGAACATATTTACTACCCAAGCTAATAATGTAACAACAGGAAGAATCTACCAAACTGTTATTAATAAAGAACGTGAAGGTGCATTTTTAGGCAAAACAGTTCAGGTTATTCCGCATATAACGGACGAGATTAAAAGAAGGATGCAATTATTGGCGCAAGATGGTTATGATATAATCATTACAGAAATAGGTGGGACAATAGGTGATATAGAAAGTTTGCCTTTTGTTGAAGCTGTTCGTCAATTGCAATGGGAATTGCCTGAAGGCGATTGTTTGGTAGTTCACCTCACTTTGGTGCCTTATTTGAAAGCTGCAAAAGAACTGAAAACCAAGCCTACTCAGCACAGTGTGAAAATGATGAGTGAAAATGGTGTTCATCCCGACATCTTGGTGTGTAGAACAGAGCAACCTCTGTCGAAAGAACTCAAAGCCAAAATAGCACTGTTTTGCAATGTTAAAACCGAAGCTGTAATTGAAGCAGCTGATGCAAGCAGCATTTATGAGGTTCCTTTGCTCATGCAACAAGAGCAACTTGACATTATTTGTTTGAAAAAATTAAAAATCACGTGGTATCCTGAACCAGATCTTACCATTTGGAAGGGTTTTCTTGAAAAACTAAGAAATCCAACCTCTGAAATTACCATAGGATTGATTGGTAAATACATCGAACTTCAAGATGCTTACAAGTCCATTTTGGAAGCATTCATCCACGCCGGAGCCATGAATGAATGTAAAGTCAATATTTTAGATGTTCACAGTGAATTTATTGATGAAGAAAATGTAGATTCAAAACTTATAGGATTAGATGGCTTACTGGTGGCCCCCGGCTTTGGACATAGAGGAATTGATGGAAAGATATTAGCTGTCAAATATGCCCGCGAAAATGCACTTCCCTTCTTTGGTATTTGTTTGGGTATGCAGATGTCTGTTATAGAATTTGCTCGCAATAAAGTAGGATTAACTGGAGCACATTCTACTGAAATGGATGCAAATACGCAATATCCCGTTATTGATTTGATGGAAGGTCAAAAAAACATCACCAATAAGGGCGGTACGATGCGGTTGGGCGCTTATCCATGTAAAATTGAGAAAGATTCACTGGCTTTTGAAATTTATCAGTCTGAAATGATTTCAGAACGCCATCGTCATCGTTGGGAATTCAACAACAATTATTTGGAAACTTTTCAAAAGGCAGGAATGCGTGCGAGTGGAATTAATCCAGAAACCGGGTTGGTTGAAATAGTAGAAATACCAGAACACCCATTTTTTATTGGCGTTCAATACCATCCTGAACTAAAAAGTACTGTTGAAAATCCACACCCAATTTTTGTTCATTTTGTAAAAGCCTCTAAAGCCTTCAACAAGCAAAAAAGACTAACAGAGATCGCAACTTTAAATACCGAATTGATTTAACTAAGCGGCGATTTACTCATTCATTCTCAATTTGCTGCGGCAATTCAATTCCCTTTATTACCTTTGACCCCTTAACTTGAAATCACATGAAATTTGAAAAGAATTCCGTAATCGGAATTGCGTTGCTTGCCATACTCTTGTTTGGTTATTTTTATTATACACGTCAAGCACAAATCCAGTTGGAAGTTAAACAAAAAGAAGTGAGGGATTCTCTTGCTTCAATTGCTCCAATAACAAAGGATACAATAGCGTTGTCTCAAAAAGCTGACTCAATCCTTCCTATAACAGCTGTTCCAGGAAGTTTACAACAAATGGGAATTGGCAAGGAAACATTCACTACCCTGGATAATGAACTTGTTTCAATTACCTTTTCAACCAAAGGTGGACAACCAAAATCAGTGCAATTAAAGAAGTATCAGTCAGGTGATTCATCAGATGTTATTTTGTCATCCAACGAGTTTAATAAAATTTCATATTTAATAAATACGGCAAACAATCAAACAGCAAATACGGCGGATCTTATTTTTGCTGCTTCCGAAATCATTAAGTTGGAAGATGGAAGCTCAAGCATAAAGTTTACGTTGGCTGACTCTACAGGTCGTTCAATTGAGCACAGATATAGGCTTAAGAAAGATGAGTATATGTTTGAGTGGGATTTGGTTGTAAATGGGGCTGACAAACTTTTCACGGGCAATGCAGTAAATCTTTTATGGCAAGTTCAAGCCAATCAGCAAGAACGTGATATTCAATCAGAAAAGAGGGAAACTCAATTGGGATTGATGGGGGCTGATGGTTTCGATTATTTCACCATGTCTGATGGGTTAAATAAAAGTTGGGAAGATGGGCTTAAGTGGATTGGTGTTAAGCAAAAGTTTTTTAACACAACCCTGATTGCTCAAAACGGTTTCAGCTTCGCCGAAATAAATTGCAGGGTTCCTGCTGATTCTCAAAAAATCGTTGCACAAACAATCGCAACCTTAAGGTCTACATTTCCTGCATCAACCCAAACAGTAATTCCATACAAATTTTATATCGGTCCAAATGATTTTTCCATTTTGAAAAAATATAAAATGGATATGGAAGACATGGTTAACCTCGGCCAAGGGTTCTATGCTTTTGTGAAATATATAAATAGATTGATCGTATTGCCTTTCTTTGGATTTTTTAGCGATATGCTACCTAGTATGGGATTGGCCATCATGCTTCTGACCATTGCTATCAGATTAATTACTTCTCCATTGGTTTATTCTTCTTATGTGAGTGGTGCTAAAATGAAAGCATTGAAGCCTGAGTTGGATACCTTAAAGCTTAAGTTTAAAGATGACCAACAAGCTTTTAGCATGGAGCAAATGAAACTTTACCGTGCCGCAGGTGTAAATCCATTAGGAGGTTGCATCCCTGCCTTGCTGCAAATTCCAATATTCTTTGCATTGTATAGCTTCTTTAATTCGAATATAGCACTCAGGGGTGTATCTTTTTGGTGGTCGCATGATCTCTCTGCTTATGATGCTGTATTTACATGGGGTTTTAATTTTCCAGGTTTGGGAAGTCACCTTTCCATGTTTACTGTTTTGGCAGTTGCAACCAGTTTCCTTACTTCCCTATACAGCATGAGCATGACTCCAGACCAAGGTAATCCTGCTATGAAGTATATGCCTTATATTTTCCCTGTGATGTTGTTGGGTATCTTCAATGGACTTCCTTCCGCACTTACATGGTATTATACAGTCTCGAATGTCATTACGTTGATTCTACAGTTCGTAATACAGCGTTACATAATTGACCACAACAAGATACTTGCTGAAATTGACAGCAATAGGAAAAAACCAAAGTCAAAGTCTAAATGGCAGGAGCGTTTAGAACAAATGCAAGCGACTCAGAAAAAAGTGAATAGCATGAGTGAGAAGACTAAAAAGTAACTGATTTACTTTTTTAACAATAAAAGCTGTAACTGAAAGTGCCAATTTCATAACTTTATGTTTTCAGGTTTACTCCTGAACCTCAATTATGAAATTTATACTCTCATTTATCAGCTTTTTTTGTTTCTTTCAAATTCACGCTCAAAAAAGATTTTCTGAAGGAAGTATTTTATTCAATGTCACTATGACGGATAATGAAATTAAATCTGCAGGTGAAACAACCATGCTTCAACGTGTAAAAGGAGGTCATTATAGGTCAGAATTGACCAATGAAATTGGTAAAACAGTAACAATCTATGACCTGAGGGATGGTAATGGGGCTATATTAAAGGAGTTCGGCACCCAAAAAATAATGATTCCCTTAAATAAAAAACAGTGGACTGCGCGAATCCAAAAGAAAGATTCAGTAGTTTTTAATGTATTGGAAGAAACGAAAGAAATACTGGGATATGTTTGTAAACGAGCTGAAGCAAAAACAGGATCCGGAAATTTGACTGTTGTATACTTTACTACACAGATTGTACCTGAAAACTGGGACATTGAACTTCAGTTTTCTAAACTTGGGGGATTTGTTCTTGAATATGAATCAATAATGGGCTCTAGCAAGATTAATTACTTGGCAACAAGCTTGAATTTTGATCCCGTACCAATTCAAAAGTTTGATCTTCCTCAATCAGGATATCGTTTGTCAGAATATGAGAAAAGCAATAAAAATTAATGAGTGTTAGGTTTCTGTGGAGTTTTGAACTTTTGTAGCAAAGTTTTGTTCTTGTAAGGAAGAATGTAGGTAATGTTTCCTTTTTGATAAGAGATTATCGAATTGAAGGATTTGTTTTTCTCGATTTTATTGAAACCAAATGACCTGTTGTCATGATATGAAAAACCAGAATGTAATGTTAGTGTTAAATTCTTTTTCATGTTTGAAAAAGAAGATTTTGAAGATTTTGATTTGACGATGATTCCATCAACAGCCAACGCCAATTGAGATATCCCAATAAATAAAATAAGTGCAGCAAAGCCCTTTTTTAAGTAATTGAAGAATGATGGTTTATCATGGTACATATCACAAATTTAACATCTCTAATTGAGAATAGCAAGTTTTATCAAAATTTATTGACGAAAAAAAACAAAAAACATAAATATTTATTTCTCATCCTAAAATTCAACGCATTTAGGTAAATTACATCAACACCAGAAATATGCAAGGAGAATCCCGTTTGCCGGATAATGAAGACATACAAGATCTTTTGGTTCAGTTCGAAAAACTTCGATCGGGTATAGGCTTGGCATATATCAGTGAGGAGTCATTTGAGCGTATTATTGACCACTTCGATGATCAAGATTCACTGCCAAGTGCAATGGAAGCAGCAGACATGGGTATTCTCCAGTTTCCCTACTCCTCTATTTTATTGGTAAAAAAAGCTGATTTGCTTATTGCAACTAGACATTACAAGAAGGCGTTAACATTGTTGGATAAAGCCGAGATATTAGATAAAAACGACATTGATATATACATCCTCAGAACGGACGCGTATTTGGCGTTGGATATGCAGGATAAGGCTGTGGCAATTCTTGAAGAAGCCATCCAATACTTTGAAGGTGATGAAAGAATTGATTTGTTGTTTGAGTTGGCTGATGTTTACGATGATTATGAGGCTTTCGAAAAAATATTTGATTGCCTGAAATTGATTTTAGAATATGAGCCCAATAATGAAGAGGCACTCTATAAAATTTGTTTTTGGACAGATTTTACAAAGCGTAATGAAGAAAGTATAGCTATTCATTTGGCAATTATAGAAGAATTTCCTTACAACGAACTGGCATGGTTTAATCTCGCTGCTGCCTACCAAGGTCTCCGATTGTTTGAAAAAGCAATAGATGCATACCAATATGCTATCGTTATCAATGAGAAATTTGATTATGCTTACAGAAACATGGCTGATGCTTTAATGAGGCTTCATAAATACAAGGATGCTATCGAAAGCCTTGAAAAAGTAATTGAATTGGCCAGGCCGGAGGACCTTATTTACCAAGCTATCGGATTCTGCTACGAAAAAATAAAAAATTACGCCCAAGCCCGGTTTTATTATCGGAAAGCTTCTCATCTTAATCCGGATAATGCAAAATTATATGAAAAAATTGCTCGTGCATACATGCACGAAAGCAAATACAATCAAGCCATTAAATATCTTGAGATGGCGCTGCGTGCATTCCGCCTTCAACCTGACTTTAACTTGGCGATGGGAGAGTGCCTCATAAAATTGGGGAAACCAAAGGAAGCGGTTCATTATTTTCATATAGTTGTACAAGCTAAACCTAGAAACATAAAAGGTTGGTCTGCTTTAATTCATACCCTTTTTGAAACATCCCAATTTAATGAAGCTTCTAAACAGGTTAAATTTGCGATGATAAAGGCTGGAGGTAAGCCAATTTTTTACTTTTATGAAAGTGCCATTAAAATTGCTCAAGGAAAAATAAAAGAAGGCGTTGCTATGCTAGAGCAAGCGCTTGAAAAATCGCCACGTTTTTTAAAGCATTTTCTCAAGCTTTACCCTTCTTCCATCAAGCATCCATCTGTAGTTGAATTAATCATTAAATACAAGCGGAGAAGGCTACTGTAAAAGTATTCTATTTTAGATAAAATTTTTTATCCTCACTTTTGTATTTTTGCATGAATAAAATGCAACCAATGAATTTCAGTTTATCACAGATGCCCAACAGAAACAGCAAGCCTAGGATAGAAGGTGTGACAATGGTTATGGACAAGGGCCTCACGCTGGAGGAGGCAAAAATGTTTGTTGAAAATGCAATCCCCCACGTTGATATGATTAAACTTGGTTTCGGAACATCATATGTTACGCCAAAACTGAGAGAAAAAATTGAAGTGTATCAATCTGCTGGTATTCCAGTTTATTTTGGGGGAACATTGTTTGAAGCATTTCTAATAAGAAACCAATTCAACGATTATATTTCCCTTTGCAAGGATTATCAAATAAATTACATTGAGGTGAGTGATGGATCAATATCAATCCCTCATACTGAAAAATGTGGTTATATCGAGAAATTGAGTACAATTTGCACCGTTTTAAGTGAAGTTGGCAGCAAAGACGCCGAACATATCATCCCTCCATACAAATGGATTGAATTGATGAGAGCTGAGTTGAATGCAGGTGCTACATATGTAATCGCTGAGGCTAGAGAGGCCGGTAATGTTGGTATATACAGAGGTAGTGGTGAAGTAAGAGAAGGCTTGGTTCAAGAAATTTTAACCCAGATTCCTGGTGAAAAAATTTTGTGGGAAGCCCCACAAAAAGTACAACAGCTTTATTTTATCGAACTTTTGGGAACAAATGTAAATCTTGGTAACATTGCTCCTAGTGAAGTTATTCCGTTGGAAGCGATGCGTATTGGGCTAAGGGGCGATACTTTCAACTTGTTTTTGAATAAGTAATAAAGGAAAATGAAAAAATACGGATTAATAGGATATCCCCTAACTCATTCGTTTTCAAAAAAATATTTTAGTGAAAAGTTTGATAGAGAGGCAATCTCAAATGTAACGTATGAACTTTTTCCCATTGAAAACATAGGCTTTCTTAAGGATTTGCTCAATGCAGAGCCTATGCTTCATGGCTTAAACGTAACCATTCCGTACAAGCAAGAAGTTATGAAATTCCTGGATGTTTTATCACCAGTTGTGAAAGAGATTAATGCATGCAATTGTATTAAAATTGTTGAGGGAAAGCTGATTGGTTTTAATACTGACGTAATAGGTTTTGAAAAATCACTGAAGAAAAAACTTAAGATCCATCACAAGCAGGCCATTATTCTTGGTACTGGCGGGGCCGCCAAAGCAGTGGAATATGTATTGCGTAAAAACGGAATTTCTTATCTACAAGTTAGCAGAAATAAATCTGAGACTGCCATTTCATACGAAGAATTGACTCCTGAGATAATATCAACCCACAACCTCATTGTAAACACAACTCCGCTGGGGATGTATCCTGCAATAGACGATGCTCCTGCCATACCTTATGGGGCTATCAGTTCGTCTCATTATCTTTTCGATCTTGTTTATAACCCAGCTGAAACGGTGTTTTTAAAAAAAGGAAAGATGCATGGAGCTGATACAGAAAATGGTGCTGATATGTTGGTTGACCAAGCTGAGGCTTCTTGGGAAATTTGGAATGGGTAACTTTTAAAGGGAATGGTTCGCAGCTGACAATCGAATTTTTACATCATCAGGAATAGATTTCACCTTTCTTTCCTTGTAATCATAGCAAACCATGTTGGTTTTAACAAGCGCTGCTATGGTGGTTTTATCCCCTTGAGTAGTTTCTATTTTATAATAACAATCAAAAGCAACCCTGCTTATATTGTCAATTGAGATTGATATTGAAATGGTGTCCCCATGAAATAATTCTGAAAAATATTCAATGCCGGCTTCTGCAACCACAAGACCATAGGGGCCAAAGTTGATTTCACTGTACCCAAAAGTATTGAGAAACCGCATCCGACTTTCTTGCGCAAATACAAGATACCGCTCATTGCCAACATGACCTCCGTAATTGATATCCCCAATTTGAATGGTGATATCTGTTGTAAAGGTATAAGGTACAGGGGATAACAATTTCTTCTCGCGCATGTTGGAATGATTTGTTAGTTAGTTATTTCTCAGTCCTGGTTTGGTTGTCAATAGGACTAGAAAGGTTTTTTTTTAACTTTGAGCTATCTTTAAGTAAACTGTTTTTGTTGATTTGATAGGGCTTTTCAGGAAGAGATGCCTTGATATTTGAACTGCTCAAGCCATTTATAAATATGTTTCTCATGTTTGGATTTAATGCAAAAGTTGTCAATGTGGTTATGCCTATAACAACCGCGGCATATCGAACCCATTGAGTGATGTTCAATAGGGGTGAACTTGATTTTTTTTGACCTACTTTGTTCAGATTAGCACTAATGTTTCCCCAACATACTTCAGGTGCAATGACTTCAAAATTATATATTTCTTTCCCCTCAGATGATATGTTTTTTTCTATGTTTTCCCATATTTCGTCCGGTGGATGGTTTAGGAAATTTTCCAGCCTCTCCTTCAATTCTGCGTTTGTTTTATTCTCCATGGTGACTTTCTTTAAGTTTGTCTTTTAACCAAGTTTTTGCTCTGGCATATTGGGATTTGCTTGTGCCTTCATTTATCTTCAAAATCTCTCCAATCTCCTTGTGCGTAAATCCTTCTATTGCGTATAAATTAAACACAGTTCTGTAGCCAATAGGCAAAGATTGAATCAATCCGAGCAATTCTTTCGCTTCCAATTTTTCCAAACCATCCGCATTTCCATCTTCAATTTTTTCTGATGTCAATTCATTTACGGAGAAAAGGTTGTTTTTCTTGCGAAATTGCTCTATTGCTGTATTTACAATTATTCTTCTAATCCAACCTTCAAACGACCCAATTGCTTTGAATCGGCTGATGTTATTGAATACTTTGATGAATCCATCTTGTAAAATATCTTTTGCATCATCCTCATTACCAGCATATCGAAGACAAACTCCGAACATTTTTGGTGAATATTTTACATATAGCGCCTTTTGCATTCTTGGATTACCCAATATGCAGCCTTCTATTATGTCGTGATCAGCCTCAAAAAGGTTGCTTTCCATGTCTATTTTAATAATTATTTTTGTTTTGAGATCTTTCAAGTAAAAACTGAGTCATTTTAGTGATTGCTTTTTTTCTATGACTAATTGAGCTCTTCACGTTTGGATTGAGTTCTGCAAATGTTTTATCATATCCCTCTGGAATAAAAACCGGGTCATATCCAAAGCCATTTGAACCTTCCATCTTTTCTGCAATTGATCCTTGGCAGCATCCTTCAAAGAAGTGATTTTGTCCTTCTATAATTAACGAAATCACAGTTTTGAATTGGGCTTTTCGGTTGGGCTCTTTTTCCAATAAGGACAATAATTTTTTATTGTTTTCAATGTCGTTGCCATGTTCACCTGAAAATCTTGCTGAGAGTACACCAGGGGCTCCCTGAAGCGCTATCACTTCTAGTCCACTATCTTCTGCAAAACAATCAACTCCTGTCATTTTAAAGATGGTGGATGCCTTTTCAAGAGCATTCATTTCAAAGGTTTCATGAGGTTCGGGAATGTCTATGAAGATACCAGCCTCTTTGAGTGTGATTATTTCAAATTCAAGATTCAGCATCTTTTTTATTTCATCCACTTTATGCTGATTGTTGGAGGCGAAAATGATTTTTTTCATTTATGAAAATAGTTGTTG
The DNA here is from genome assembly GCA_044350285.1 of Chitinophagaceae bacterium. Lineage (GTDB taxonomy): Bacteria > Bacteroidota > Bacteroidia > Chitinophagales > Chitinophagaceae > Pollutibacter. The sequence continues at coordinate 37,685 of JBILHX010000012.1, forward strand.
TAGACTTTGCCAGAGTGTTAATTTGATTGATTTATTGTCTTCGATTTCTTCCAACGTTGGCGAACAAAGATATTTTTTATTTTCAAATGCCTGAACCTGAAAGGTTGGGAAGTGCATAGGAAGGGCTATGTCTGAAGGGCTAATTCCAAAAAGGATTATTTTCTTGGGGGAATATTGAGCGTTAATTTCTTTGTAAGTACCATAATTTTCGTCTTTATCTGTTATCAAATGAACATCTTTCAGCACTAGTTTCAACGCTTTAAGTATTGCCGTCAAAAACAAAACTTGTTTTTCGGGAACATTTTTAGTGGTAGATTTTACAACAATCAAAACGTCTTTGGGAATTATTTTCTCCTCAATGGATTTGTTTTGATGAGTTTGTGTATCATCAACTAACACATTTTTGTACAATTGTGAAATAAGATGATAAGGCAGTTTTTCCTTTGTTTCATTATTCATAGAATTAATCGTCTTTGTCTTAAGGGCTAATTTTTCGTTTCTTTGCTTAAAATTAAAGGCATGTATCAAATTCAAAACATAAAGGTAACAAAAGCGGAGCCTTCACGCATCTCCACTGTTGATTTTACACAACTTCCTTTTGGAAAGTATTTCACGGATCATATGTTTGTTGCCGATTTTGCGGACGGACAATGGCAACAACCTGAAATTGTTCCTTATGGGCCTATTTGCTTTGACCCTTCTTTGGCTGCAATTCATTACGGGCAGTCAATATTTGAGGGAATCAAGGCTTTTAGAATGGAAGATGGACGAGCAGCTATTTTCAGGCCAACAGAAAACCATCTTAGGTTTAATAGGTCTGCATTACGGATGGAAATGCCTCCAGTTCCAGAGGAGATTTTTATTGGTGGAATGAAAAAGTTACTTGATATAGACCAACAATGGATTCCAAAGGATTATGATCATGCCATGTATATCAGGCCATTCATGTTCGCAACTGATCATGCATTAGGAGTTGCACCATCATCTAAGTATAAATTCTTGATTATTTGTAGTCCAGTCGGTCCATACTATGCTGCTCCCATGAAAATTTATGTTGAAGAAAAGTTTGTAAGGGCTGTTCCAGGTGGGGTAGGTTATGCCAAAACAGCGGGCAATTATGCAGCAGCTCTTCATCCAACCGTTGTTGCCAAACAAAAGGGGTATGATCAGGTTTTGTGGACAGACGCATTTGAACACAAGTATGTTCAGGAATGCGGTACTATGAATGTGTTCTTTATTTTAGGTGATAAGGCTGTCACTCCGGACCTTTCAAGTGGTACAATCCTTGAAGGAATTACCAGGGATAGTGTAATAAAGGTGTTGGAAGATATGGGCAAAACTGTGGAACAGCGGCCTATTTCTGTGGATGAGCTCGTGGAAGCGTATAAAGTTGGGCTGCTGACAGAAGCTTTTGGCGCAGGAACTGCAGCTACAATTTCTAAAATTGAAGAATTAAGGTATAAGGATTTTGTAATGAAATTCAACCCACAATTCATGCCTATGGCGGATATGATTAAAAACACCCTCACTGAAATTAAGGAAGGTTTGGTTAAAGATACCAGAGGTTGGATGCTGTATTTATAGGAGCGTTGATAAAATAATTTGATTCAAATAAATTTTTTATTGATCAGCATTTGGTTTTTGGAAAATTCCCCATACCTTTGCAATCCCGTTAAAAAAAGGGTAGAATGCCTACAATTCAACAACTAGTAAGAAAAGGAAGAGAAATTATCAAGTCTAAGAGTAAATCAAGGGCCCTTGATGCATGTCCACAGCGCCGCGGGGTGTGTACACGTGTTTACACCACCACTCCGAAAAAGCCAAATTCAGCACTAAGAAAAGTTGCGAAAGTTCGTTTAACCAACAAGATTGAGGTGATAGCTTATATCCCTGGAGAAGGTCATAACCTACAGGAACACTCCATTGTTCTAATCAGAGGTGGTCGTGTTAAGGATTTGCCAGGTGTGCGTTATCACATCGTTAGGGGAAGTCTAGATACTGCTGGTGTTAAAGATCGCAAGCAAAGTCGTTCTAAATATGGTACCAAGCGTGTTAAAGCTGGTGCAAAAAAATAAGTATAACTTAGAAACTTACTATAAATGAGGAAAGCAAGAGCCAAAAAATTACCGTTAGCACCAGATCCAAAGTTCAATGATACTTTGGTTACACGTTTCATTAATAATGTGATGTGGCAAGGGAAAAAAGATGCAGCATTGATTATATTCTATGATGCACTTGATAAGGTTGCTAAAATGACCAGCGAAGATGGTTATGAAACATGGAGACGCGCATTGTCAAATGTAACTCCTGCTGTAGAAGTAAGAAGCCGACGTATCGGTGGAGCTACTTTTCAAATTCCGGCAGAGGTTCGTGCTGACAGAAAAGTATCTTTGAGTATCAAATGGTTGGTACGTTTTGCAAGAGAACGCAATGGTAGAAGCATGGCAGACAAGTTGGCCAATGAAATAGTTGCAGCAAGCAAAGGTGAAGGTGGTGCATACAAAAAGAAAGAAGATACACACCGTATGGCTGAAGCCAACAAGGCTTTTGCTCATTTCAGGGTTTAATTCTTTATTTAAATATATTCCGAGGGTAGTCAATTGACTGCCCTTTTTTTATTTTATATATCGAGTTGTCATTTTCTTAAAATATATTTTAGGGTGCTTTTTATTTCCTAACTTTGCACCCGCAAAAGGTAAGCTTCAATAAAACAATGATAATTCATTGTAATTATTATTGGATTTAACCTTTTATCAGGAATAAAATAAATAAAACAATTAAATCAGTCATGGCAGACTTAAAGTTTCAACGGAATTTCGGTATTGCTGCACACATTGATGCGGGCAAAACAACAACAACTGAGCGTATATTACGCTATACAGGGATGATTCACAAAATCGGTGAGGTACATGATGGTGCAGCTACCACTGATTGGATGGAGCAAGAAAAGGAACGTGGTATTACAATTACCTCTGCGGCAGTTAGTTGTCAGTGGAATTTTCCAACCGTGCTTGGTAAAGTAGGTCCGGAGACAAAGAATTACTATTTTAATATCATTGACACCCCAGGTCACGTTGACTTCACAGTTGAGGTTGAACGTTCTATGCGTGTTTTAGATGGTCTTATTGCATTGTTTTCTGCAGTAGATGGTGTTGAACCTCAAAGTGAAACAGTTTGGCGTCAAGCTAATCGATACAAAGTTCCACGTATTGGTTTTGTAAACAAAATGGATAGGAGTGGAGCAGACTTCCTAATGGTTGTTCGTCAAGTTAAGGAAATGCTTGGAGCTAAAGCTGTTCCCCTTCAATTGCCAATTGGTGCAGAAGATAATTTTACTGGGGTTGTTGACCTTATTAAAATGAAAGGAATTTTCTGGCACATGGAAACAGAGGGAATGACCTATGATGAAGTTCCAGTTCCAGAAAATATGTTGGAAGAAGCAAATGAGTGGAGAGCTAATTTGATTGAAGCTGTTGCTGAATATGATGATAAATTATTAGAGAAATTCTTTGAAGATCCTAATTCCATCAGTGAAGACGAAGTACACGAAGCAATTCGTAAGGCTACTATTGATTTAAGTATTGTTCCAATGATGTGTGGTTCATCTTTCAAAAACAAAGGTGTTCAAACTGCATTGGATGCTGTATGCCGTTACCTTCCTTCACCTGTAGACATAGATGCAGTAGAAGGTATTAATCCAGATACGGGTGATATCGTTAGCCGCAAGCCAGATGCAAAAGAACCATTTGCTGCTTTAGCATTTAAAATCATGACAGATCCTTTTGTAGGAAGGTTAGCCTTCTTCCGGGTTTATTCTGGGCATCTTGACGCAGGTTCATACGTTTTAAATGTCAGAAGTGGTAAGAAAGAGCGTATAAGTCGAATCATGAAAATGTTTGCAAACAAACAAAATCCAATTGATTTCATCGAAGCCGGTGACATTGGTGCGGCTGTTGGATTCAAAGAGATCAAAACTGGTGACACCCTTTGTCACGAAGACCATCCGATTGTATTGGAGAATATGTTCATCCCTGAACCGGTGATATCCGTTGCTGTTGAGCCAAAAACACAGGTGGATGTTGACAAAATGGGAATGGCCATTGCAAAGTTGGTTGAGGAAGATCCTACTTTAAGGGTAAGAACAGACGAAGAAACTGGCCAAACAATCTTGAGTGGTATGGGTGAACTACATTTGGAAATCATTGTAGACCGTATGCGCAGGGAGTTTAAGGTTGAGGTTAATCAAGGTGCACCTCAGGTTGCATACAAAGAAGCATTCCAAGCTACTATCCAACACAGGGAAACGCTTAAAAAGCAAACCGGTGGTCGTGGTAAGTTCGCTGATATAGTTTTCGAATTTGGTCCTGCTGATGAAGAATGGTTGAAAGAAAACACAGGCAAGCATATGCAATTCATCAATGATATTTTTGGAGGATCAATTCCACGTGAATTTATCCCTGCTATTCAAAAAGGATTTGAACAGTCAATGACTTCAGGTGTTCTTGCAAATTATCCTGTTGAGAGCATGAAAGTAAGGTTGTTTGATGGTAGTTTCCACCAGGTTGACTCAGATTCTATGTCTTTTGAGCTTTGTGCCAAGGGAGGATTCCGTGAGGCTGCCAGAAAAGCTAAACCTGTTTTATTAGAGCCTATCATGAGGATTGAGGTTATTACCCCAGAACAATACATGGGTGACGTTACAGGCGATTTAAATAGGCGTAGAGGCATGCTGGAAGGTATGGATACAAGGGCAGGAGCACAGGTAATCAAGGCCAAGGTCCCATTAAGTGAGATGTTTGGTTATGTTACACAATTGCGTTCTTTGTCATCTGGACGCGCCTCTTCCACAATGGAGTTCTCTCATTACAATCCAGCACCTAATGGAATTGCTGAAGAAGTGATTACAAGAATAAAAGGAAAAGCAAAAGAATAATTGTTTGATAATGATACTAAAAGCCCTGAAATTTCAGGGCTTTTTAGTTTTTTCTATAAAATTGTGAAAAAACAATTAAAATTCTTTTGCAAGAACAGAATTAATACTTACTTTCGCATCCCCGTTTAAAAAATGGGATACACATTATGTCGCAGCGTATCAGAATCAAACTTCAATCTTACGACCATAACTTGGTTGACAAATCAGCGGAGAAAATCGTGAAAACGGTTCGCAGTACAGGGGCAGTGATTACTGGTCCAATTCCTTTGCCTACGCAAAAGAGAATATTTACTGTGTTGAAATCTCCACACGTTAATAAGAAAGCACGTGAGCAGTTCCAATTGTGTACACACAAAAGGTTGCTAGATATCTACACGTCATCTTCTCGCACGGTAGATGCACTTAGTAAATTGGATTTACCGAGTGGTGTTGATGTTGAGATTAAGGCTTGACAATGAAGGGGACAACATAGGTTGTCGCCACTGATTTTTTATTTCATCTCCAAATTGATTGCCGTTGGCATGAAAAAAAGGAGCGCTGAAAATTAATTTTTTCTCTCATATGAGAGCTGAAATATAAACAAGCCCTTCGAGGTTTGTTTACCATCGGTACTTCTGATTACAACATGGGTTGTTTAAAAAGGAAAAGGTCGATGGCAAACTGGGATTGAAGCGAGGTCAAACCTCACTGTCCATTTAACCGAGAGGGTATAAAAACTGAACAATGAAAGGTATTATCGGAAAGAAAATTGGAATGACCAGCGTCTTCGGACCTGACGGAAAGCAGACTCCCTGCACCGTGATCGAAGCCGGTCCATGTGTTGTAACACAAGTTAAGTCTTCAGACAACGATGGCTACACAGCCCTTCAGTTGGCTTTCGGCGAAAAAGCTGAAAGAAAAGCAAATGAATCTGAAAAAGGCCATTTTGCAAAAGCGGCCGCATCTCCAAAAAATCATTTAAAGGAATTTAGGAATTATTCACTCAACAAGAACTTGGGTGAAACAATTACATGTGAAATTTTCGCTGAAGGCGAAAGTGTTGATGTAGTTGGAACTACAAAAGGAAAGGGATTCCAAGGGGTTGTCAAACGCCATGGTTTTGCTGGAGTAGGTCAGCAGTCTCACGGTCAGCATGACCGTCAGCGTGCACCAGGTTCAATTGGTAACTCATCAGATGCTTCTAGGGTATTCAAAGGAATGCGCATGGCAGGCCGTATGGGTGGAGATCGTGTTAAGGTTAAAGGCCTTAAGGTGATTAAAATATTTCCTGATAAGAACTATATTTTGGTAACTGGATCAGTTCCAGGACATAATGGTTCAATTGTTTTCATTCAGAATTAAATTAACGAGTCGACCATGCAATTAGATGTATTATCAATAAAAGGAGCAAGCACTGGTAGGTCTATTGAACTGCCGGATGATATATTCGCTACAGAGCCTAACAAACACGTTGTGTATTTAGCTGTTAAACAGTACTTAGCTGCACAACGCCAAGGTAACCACAAAGTAAAAACTCGTGCTGAAGTTCAGGGGTCAAGCAAAAAGCTTCATCGCCAGAAAGGAACGGGTGGTTCACGTAAGGGTAATATTCGTAACCCACTTTACAAAGGTGGTGGTACAATATTCGGACCAAAACCACATGCATATGATTTCAAATTGAATCGTAAGGTAAAAGATCTTGCAAAGATCAGCGCTTTAAGTTTCAAGGGAAAAGAAAATGCGATTGTTGTAGTCGAAGACATGAATTTGGAATCACCAAAAACTGCACTATTTGCAGGAATGCTCAATGATCTGAATTTGAGTACCAAGAAGACGTTGTACGTAACTGCTGATTTCAATGAAAATGTCTTCA
>JBILHX010000081.1:0-13860 GCA_044350285.1 Chitinophagaceae bacterium
GGCAGGGATGCCCAACATTAAAATGGTTGAGAACAATGGGGCCGACCCACCAGGAATATACAGGCCTACCCTTTCTATTGGCAATGATTTGCGCCAACAAAAAACACCTTCGGTCGTTTCTATTTTCGAAATAGGTACAATTTGGGCCGAATGAAACATCCTGATATTGTTTGCTGCAACCAAAATGGCTTCTTTCAGGGATACTGACAATTTCCCTTCTGCTTGATCAATTTCTTGTTGTGCAACTTGAATAGATTTAATGACAACGCCATCAAATTTCTTGGCAAGCTTTTTTAAGGTTTTGTCACCGCCAGTCCTTACATCACCCAAGATCTTGCTCACTTGTTTGTTAAGCAATTTGTTTTCGATTGCAGGCCTGGCAAGTATTTCATTCCAATTTTCTCTTGAAGGGTAATTAATTTGTTGCATCAGATGATTGGTTTATAGAATCATTTTTTCGATTGGAACAACAAGTATTCCTTCTGCTCCAGCAGTCTTTAATTGTTCAATTTTATCCCAAAACTCTGCCTCACTCAACACGCAATGAATGCTGCTCCACCCACTTTCAGCAAGAGGGAGAACTGTTGGGCTCCTCATGCCAGGCAACAAAGAAATGATGGTTTCAAGCTGCTCATTTGGTGCGTTCAACAAAACATATTTGCTTTTCTTTGCTTTTTTAACTGCCCTAATCCTGAATAAAAGCTTTTCTAAGATAGCCATTCTACTTTCATCTAGTTGCTTATTCGCAACAAGAACAGCCTGAGAATCCAATATGGTTTCCACTTCTTTTAAACCATTCATAAACAACGTACCTCCACTGCTAACGAGGTCAGCCACAACATCAGCTAAACCAATGCCAGGCGCAATTTCTACAGAGCCACTGATTTCATGAATAGATGCCTGAATATTTCTTTCATTTAAATAAGCTTGAACAAGTTTGGGATAACTGGTGGCAATTCTTTTGCCTTGAAGTGAAGAAGAGTCGGTGTAATCCATTGATTTCGGCACAGCAATCGACAAACGACATTTTCCAAATCCAAGCATTTCAACAGTATCTACTATTCTACCCTTTTCGCCAAGAACGTTTTGACCAACAATGCCAATATCAGCCACTCCATCTTCAACATACTCAGGAATATCATCATCCCTTAGAAAAAATACTTCAATGGGGAAATTCTCTGAAACCGTTTTTAAACGGTCTTTAACGTTTCTTAGGTCTATGCCGCATTCCTTCAAAAGCTGGACAGAGTCTTCATACAATCGGCCCGACTTCTGAACAGCTATTCTTAAAACATTTCCATTTTTCATATAAATCTGATTGATTAAAAACAAAAAAGGCTTACCAATGGCAAGCCTGAATTATATTGACATAACATCAAGGCTTACCCATTGGATAAGTGGTGGTGATGTATATGATTTGCTATTAACATATTGCAAAATTAAAGATCATAAACATTATCGCCAAAAAACGTTCATTATTTAATAAATGACATTAATTTCGGGTTCAGATAAAAACGTTGCAGCAAGTACCACAAATACAATAAACATGTTCAATTCAGCCATTAAATTAGGTTTAAGCACTTTATTTTGCATCTTTTTGTCAATTTCAGCAGCAATTGGGCAGCCTGAAAGGTGGCAGCAAAAAGTAAATTACAAGATGGATGTTGTGGTTGATGAGGGTAATAACCAATTTTCAGGCAAGCAAAAGCTTGAATACTGGAACAATTCGCCAGACACTTTGGATGTGATTTATTATCATTTGTATTGGAATGCATTCCAACCAGGAAGCATGATGGATGCGAGAAGCATTGAAATAGGCAAGAAATTGATCCGCGGCAGGGCTGATTGGGATGCAAGGGTTAGGGATAGAATCTCCAAATTAACTCCCAAAGAAATCGGTTATCAGCATGTCAAGAACTTGAAGGTAAACGGACAATTGCAAAAAACAACAGAGTATGAAACCATTCTAAAAGTTGAATTGACAAAACCTATATTACCAAAATCAAAAGCCATCATCGAACTTGAATTTGAAGCACAGGTTCCTATTCAAGTAAGGCGCAGCGGGCGCGACAATGCCGAAGGTGTTCGCTTTAGCATGGCACAATGGTATCCTAAACTTGTTGAATACGATTACCAAGGCTGGCATCCAACCCCATACATCGCCAGAGAATTTTATGGTGTTTGGGGCGATTTTGAAGTTAACATTACCATCGACAAGAAATTTGTAATTGGAGGCACTGGATACCTGCAGAATCCACATGAAATTGGCCATGGTTATGAAAAATATTCAACACTGCCTTACAAGGAACCAAAGGGAAACATGTTGACTTGGAAATTCAAAGCACCCAATGTGCATGATTTTGTTTGGTCAGCAGACCCCAATTACATCCACAATTCAAAAATGGTGCGCAAAGGTTTGGTACTTCACTCCTTTTATAAAATTGACACAGGTGCCCTTGGTAAGCAATACAGGGAATTGCCAGCTAGGGTTAAAGCTAGCAAGGATTTGTCAAGTTATATCAATGGATATAAAACAGAATGGGATTCTGTGTTGAACGTGGCAGCGAAAGCTTTGCCCTTCATTGACAAAACTTTTGGGGAGTACCCTTACAAACAATACTCATTTATTCAAGGAGGAGACGGTGGAATGGAATACCCTATGGCTACTCTTCTGAAAGGCGCCGGAAATGGAGTTGTCATACATGAATGGATGCATTCTTGGTATCAAATGATTATAGGCACAAATGAGTCTCTTTACCCATGGATGGATGAAGGATTCACCAGTTATGCAGAATCGAGGGTTAACAATAGGTTGAAAAGTGATATCGATTCGTTTCCTCACAAAGGTGCATTTGATTCATACATCATGCTTTCCAAAAGTGATTTCAACGAACCCCTTACAACACATTCTGATCACTATGGCTCCAATACAGGATACAGCATCAACGCATATTCCAAAGGAGAAGTGTTCATGGAACAATTGGGATATATTGTAGGTGCGGCTGTTAGAGACAGTATCTTATTGGCATATTTCAATACTTGGAAATTCAAACACCCCAATGTAATAGACTTCATCAGAATAGCGGAGAAAAAAAGTGGCATACAACTTGATTGGTACAAGGATTTCTTTGTAAACACCAATAAAACGATTGATTACGGCATTGATAGTTTGTGGGACGAAGGGGGCAAATTGAAAATCAGGTTAAGGAATTCTGGAACCATGCCAATGCCAGTTGATCTTGAACTAACATATAAGGACGGAACCAAGGAACTTGCATACATACCACAATACCTCATGTTCGGAGCCAAAAAAAATGAGCAACCTACAGTAAAAATGACTGAGGGAATTCCATGGAAATGGACCCATCCAACATACATTATTGAGATAGATAGAAAATTAATGGATCTTAAAAAGGTGGAAATAGATCCCTTAAAAAGAAGCGCAGATATGGAAAGAAGAAATAACGTACTGGAATTGGGTTGGTAAAATTACTTATTGGAGTTACCCATATTTTGGGTGAATTTATCTTTAAGATTCTGGAACAAATCTACTAATTGAGAAAACAGAAGAATCATTTCCGCTTCTGTTTTCTCAACACTGGTGTCTTCAATTTCCTTTATCATACCATCGTATCCGTTTATACCAATGGATTTAATCATTACTTTTTCCCGGTGAAGAATCTTTCTTGCACCATCCCAATTTTTTGACTCAATGCAATCCTTCCAACCAATCAACGCGAAATCAACTTCTTCCAAAAGGTAGTTCATCATTTTTGATGATTGTACAGGATCATTTCCTGCCATTTCATTAATGGTTGAAATAATTTTCTTTCGAATTGAATTATAATACTTGTTCCTCACCGAACCGTAACTAAAGAATTCACACAAGCGATGTTCAAGATTTTTTTGATCAACAGGCTTGGTGATGCAATCAGAAAATCCCAAATTCAACAAATGATTTACTTCTGACTTAAATGCGGCAGCAGTCAGTGCAATCACTGGCATTGAATCCCCATACAACCGCTTTATGGAAGCTAGCGCCGTTGGGCCATCCATGATTGGCATCTGAATATCCATTAAAATCAAATCATATTTCTTTGTTTTCAACTTGTCCAATGCTTCTAAACCATTTTCAGCTTCATCAACTTCGGCCTTCAAATTACTCAGCATCATGTTAAAAAGCATCCTGTTCAAATGATTATCCTCAACAAGAAGGATTTTTTTACCCATGATCAAAGAACAATCTATAAATGCAGGTTTCGATTTAATCAAATCCTCTGAACTAACTATTTCAAAAGGGATTGAAAAAGTTACTTTAGTACCAATATTTTTCTCACTTTCAACATCAATTTCACCCCCCATTAGGCTAATGATGTTCTTTGTTATTGCAAGACCCAAACCAGATCCGGTGCTACGGTGATTGATGCTAGCATGGGATTCCTGATAAAAATCTTCAAAAATATGAACCATGGCTTCCTTGGAGATTCCAACACCTGTGTCTTCGCAAACAAATTTTATAATTTGAGTCTTTCCCAAGCTTTTTTCTAAACTAATGGTTAATTTGACTAATCCATTATCAGTAAATTTTATGGCATTTCCCAAAACATTGATTAGCACTTGTCGCAACCTTACTTCATCAGCCAACAAGTTTTCATTAATATCTTGATCAAATTCTGTTGTGAACTGCAGGCCTTTCTCCTCTGCTTTTGGCTTTAAAATATTTTCTACACTAGATTTAATTTCTTCAAGGCTAACACGATCATTCTCAATATTCATTTTGCCAGCCTCTAACTTAGACATGTCTAGGATGTCGTTTATGATACCTAAAAGCCCTTTTGCAGCCTCAGAAATATTTTTGAGAAAAAAAGATTGTTGGTCTGTTAATGGTGAAAAATTGAGTTGCTCTGAAAATCCGATGATTGCATTCATAGGAGTTCTAATCTCATGGCTCATGTTTGACAAAAAAGCTGATTTCGCCTTTTCAGAGGCTATGGCCCTATTTTTTGCTTCAATCAAAGATTTTTGTAACAATCTATTTTGTGTAACATCCGTATAACTCCAAAGCTGCCCTTTAAATGCCTTTTCAACAATAATTGGCACATAATCGCGCTCAAGTATTCGTCCATCTGCTAAAGTAACTTCTGCTCCCACAACTGGCTCTTTCTTGCCCGACATAGCGTAAATATCCTGGGTAACCTTTTGTGGTTCCTTGAAAAGTTTCAAAGTTTCAGTTAAAGATTCAAGACAATTCATTCCAATCAATTGAGCAGGTTGCAAGGGAATGTGAAAAAGGTTACAAAACTGTCTATTAACCAACAGAACACGATGATTTTCATCTTCTACCAATACACCTTTCCCCAAGTTGCTCATTAAATATTCCAACTTGCTTGCATTAATGCTTGTTGAATGATCGCGACAAACACAAAGCATTTCGCCATCTGGCATTTTAGTTAATGAAATATATTGAACAACAGGCTTAGAATCCTTACTTAGACCGATTGTTTCGCCAGACCAATGTCCATTTTCCATCACCAAGGGCATCACACTCTTTGATAATTTTTCTGCATAATCAGGTGTATAAATGGTTGTCCAAGACTTTCCCAATAATTCATCAGCACTGTCATAACCAAAAAGTTTACAATGTGCTTTGTTCATATAATAATAGTCTCCTTTATCGTTTAAAAGGGCTATTCCATCAAACGCATGGTCTATTGCTAATTGGAATTTTTCAATATTTGCCATTGCTTGAAATGATTTTTACAAAAAATGTAGGTGAATATACTATGAAATTGAGAAAATGGATCTTACGTTCAACTTGAGAACTATATATTTAAAGATATGAATGAAACATCATTGTTTAGTTTTTATCAAATTTCATCTACTCATAATTAAACAATAAATGATAAAGAGCAACAATTGAGTCGTTTTAAAAAAATAAAAGTCAAAACCAATCATATAATTTTAATAACGAATAATAGGCTTACATTTAACTGCAAGTTTAAAAAAAAATGAATTTAGTAAAAATGTTTTTTCACGGATATTTTTGAGAAAAAAACAGGTATTATTTCAGTTACCACTTTATACAAAATTGTAAAAAAAATTGAAATCTCTTTCTTTATTTTGAAGAAAATTACTACAATTTCATAATGGCAAGTTTTGATCCTGAAGCGTTTGAATTACAAAGAAAAAAGATTAGTGGTAAATGGAAACCCATTATTTTATGCATAATCCATACAAGATCTCTTAGGTTTAATAAAATAAAGCAACTAATGCCCTTAATAAGCAGCAGGATGCTATCGCAATGTCTGAAAGAGATGGAATCAAATGGATTGTTAGAAAAAAAAGAATCCTATTATAAAAATACTGAAGCAGGATCTGTGATTTGTATTATTTTGATTAGTCTAAACAATGAAATGTGCAAATTGCCTTAAATAATTTATCAGGATGTTATATTTTTAAAAATTAACAATACACTCTACCAAGCTTTGTTATTGAGATAATTTGAAACTTCCTTAGAGATTTTTGATCTAAAACAAAATTTTGTAGAATTAATATTATTAAAAGAATAAATATATTTCAACAAAATACTACTTGTTTAAGTAGTATTTTGTTGATACTTATCATAATTTGATAATAAATTTTGAACCTTTAACCAATGTTCAAATAACTGATGTATCTAATATGATAAAAGTTGGGATTGTTGAGGATAATATTTTTTTGCTGAAGAGTTTTAGGGACTTTCTGAACAGCTCTGAAGACGTCATTGTATCATTTTCTTGCGCTTCGATGGAAGAAGCAAAATCATTGTTAAAAACAAGAGAATTTAACAAGCCAGACATTATTTTATTAGACATTTTTCTACCTGGAGAATCTGGAACTGAAGGAATCAAATTTTTTAAGGCACAATTCCCAGATGTCAAAATAATCATGCTTACTGCATATAATGAAGAATCATTGATTCTTGAATGCTTAAAACTAGGAGCCGACGGTTACGCAATAAAAAATTCTCATTTAGGTAATTTAATTGATATCATCAACCAAACAATAAGATCTGGAGCCTATATTGATGAAATGGCTGTGGCTAAGCTGGTTTCAAACATTCAAAAAACACAAATTTCAAATATTAAGGAGCTGCTCACGGCACGAGAAAGTGAAATTGCTGACCTTGTTAGAAAAGGATATAGTTACAAACAAATGTCTGAAACCCTTTTTGTTACAACCTATACAATCAATTATCACCTAAAAAATATCTATAAAAAACTTGGAATACACTCAAAAGCATCGTTGATTTCAAAAATTATTAACGAGCCCCCAGGTGAATAAGTAGATAAATACCTAATCAATTTGAATGTATATTTGCTTACAAGATTAGCAGCATGCCAAATAACAAGTTTGAATTGAACTTCGACAATACCCAAAAAGCTTTTGCCTATAAAAATGACAAAGATTTAAAAAAAGCCAGGTTTTTATTCAACATCATGCAATGGGGGCCATTGGTTAGGTTAGGTTCTATAATAACCCCAATCCTGATTAAATTAAAATTGCCTGTTAAAAAGGTTATCAAAAACACCATATTTGAACAGTTTGTTGGTGGAGAATCATTAGAAAAAACTGCAGACGTATGCAATAAACTAAACAGTTACCAAGTACAGGTAATACTTGACTATGGAATAGAAGGGGGTGAATACAATGATGAAAAATATGACGAGGCAACTGCGGAGTTCATAAAGGTTATTCAGTATGCAGCTTCAAAAAAAAACATCCCTTTCATAAGCATCAAAATAACGGGGATCACTTCTATTTCCTTGCTTGAAAAACTAAACATTTCAATAGGTTTAGGTGAAGGGAAAAATATCTTCACAGACTTTAACAACATGCTTTATTCCCTTAATGAGTCTGATAAAATTAGCTGGGATAAGTTGATGCAAAGAATTCGATTGATTTGTACTGAAGCAAATGAAACAGGTATCGGAGTTATGATTGATGCAGAGGAATCCTGGATTCAAGACCCCATCGATTTCGTTGCTAAAATAATGATGGAAGAATACAACGGGAAAACAGCTGTTGTATTTAACACTGTTCAGTTATATAGAAAAGACAGACTTGAATTTTTAAAGTCAAGTGTAACACATGCTGAACAAAACAACTACCAATACGGTGTAAAATTAGTAAGAGGTGCCTACATGGAAAAAGAAAGCAAAAGAGCTTTGAGAAATGGATATGCCAACCCCATTCAAGAAAACAAATCAGATACAGATGCCGACTACAATGAAGCAGTATCATTATGTTTAAAGAACATCAATACCATTTCTACAATCTTGGCTAGTCACAACGAAAACAGCAACTTGATTGCAGCCAAATTGATGTTGGAAAAACAAGAAGAAAAACATCCAAACCTACATTTTTCCCAATTGTATGGGATGAGCGATAACCTTAGTTTTAACCTAGCAGATGCAGGATTTAATGTTTCAAAATATTTACCTTTCGGTCCAATTGAAGAAGTTATCCCTTATCTCATGCGAAGGGCCCAAGAAAATAGCTCAATATCTGGACAAACTTCGAGGGAATTAGACTTAATCAAAAAGGAATGCAACAGAAGGGTAATTTAAGTTGATGATGGGCGAAAAAATATCATTACGTATAAATACTTAATGATATTGACAAGTTACACGCTATAATAACAAAAAATACAAACCTTACGATAAGCCCACAACTTTAACTTCGTAAATTTATCCAAACCAAATTTTAACATGTACGGCATTATAAATCAATCTATTCAAGAGTTAATCATTAAAGAGTTTGGAGAAGAGACTTGGTTGAAAATCATTTCAAAATGTAAGTTAGATGTTGCTGAATTTCAAAATCATGAAACCTATGATGATAAGTATACATACTTATTAGCTGGTGCAGCTGCAGAAATCTTGTGCATTGAAATTTCTGCAGTACTAAAATTATTTGGAGAATTTTGGATAACAGACATCTCATTAAAAAAATATCCTGCACTCATGACATCCGGAGGTATCACTCTTAAAGAGTTTATGAGAAATTTACCTAATTTTCATAACAGGATTTATCTCTCCTACCCCAAATTGATAGCTCCGGAATTTAAAATAATTGACGATGAAAATAAAACCATTTGGGTAGAATATTATTCAAATAGGCCAGGATTAACGCATATGATGGAAGGCATGTTGGTTGGTTTGACAAAAATTTTCAACGAACCTTTTGCGTCAATTAATCTTGTTGAAGAAAAAACCATGACAGGCAAGGAATTTGATCTTTTTAGTATTGTATGGAAAAATTAATGACAAAAAACACATCAAACAGTATTTTACAATCGGAGGTTGACAAACTTTTCCCATTCTCGTTTTCATTAAGCAATGAAATGAGGATTATTCGCATTGGACCCTCTTTGTCAAAAATCATTCCAGCTGAAAATAAAAATAAGCAACATTTTACTGAAATTTTTGAAATATCAAAGCCCCGATTACAAGGCGAAATCGATTTCAGCTCATTGGAAAAACTTGCTGGAAACCTGATAATCATCCATATAAAAAATCTAGAAAAAGTTGCATTAAAAGGACAATTGGAATTCAGAAAAGAACAAAATGAGCTTATCTTTTTTGGCACCCTTTGGATCGATCATTACAGTAAAATGATGGAGATTGGTTTAACATACACTGATTTTCCAGCATACGATCCAATATTTGATATCCAACAGATGAAAGCGGTGTTGGAAAACGAGAAAGAGGACATCCACAAGTTGAAAAGTGAACTTAATATCATCAATCATTCTGCTGATTTATTCCTAACCTTACTACCCAGTGGTGTGATTAAAAAAGTATCCCTTAGCAGTATGTCGATGTTGGGTTATGAAACGCATGAACTAATTGGTGAAAATATTCAATCAATATTTTTTGATGAAAAAATTGAGCTAAAAAAGTTATTTGTAGAAATTATTGAGAAAGAAAAACCTACAGAATTCAGTACTCATTTATATACCAAGAAACACAAAAAAGTTGGCGTAGGTATTTCATTTACGCCTGTTAAACAGGAGATAACCAACTCTTCTTATATTGTGTGTGTAATTCGTGACATTACTGAATATCTAAAGGCACACGAAGAAATCAGCAACCTTGCATCTTTCCCAAATGAAAATCCAAATCCGATTTTCAGAATTGACAATGCAGGAAACATTCTCTTCTGCAATAAAATTGCAACTAATATCAAAGAAATTCAGTTTGAAGAAACCACCTACCCCATTGATAAATTCTGGAAATACCTGATAAATTTCAAAAGCCACAACTCTTTAAAAAAAATTGACACTGTTGTCAACAAAAGGCATATCACATTCAATATTATCAGCAGGGAAAGTGTTAATGAAATGAATGTTTATGGAACTGATATCACTGAAAGAGTAGATTCTGAAGAAAAATCGTACGAAAGCTTTACACGTTTAAACAGTTTTCTAGAATCAACAAATGATGTTTATTACCTCATCTATCAACAGAATAAGGAAAGGAATTTCTTTACCTCCCGCTGGCCGTTGTTCTTTGGGTTCAATGCTGAGAATGCAGATATTTGGAAAGAAAAAAGAGATAGTGTTGATGTTGAATTTATCAGTAATTATGATGATGCTTTCCGCGAATTGAAATTAACCGGAACAATGTCTGTTAAATACAAATTGAAAAATAAAATATCGGGATACACAAGGTGGGTATTGGAAGAGGCAAAAATAAAATTTGATTCGGTTCTTAGTGACGAAATCATTTCGGGAAGGTTAACAGACATCACATCAAGTGAAAACTATCGCAACCAAATACAAGAATCAGAGAGCAGGTTTCAACTCATCACAGAATCAATGCCTGTAATGATATGGGTTTCAAATGAAAAAAACTATGTTACCTATACCAATCAGACATCAAAAGACTTCTATGGATTTGACCTTAAAAACATCAGAAGTGGTGATGAATTTTCAAAATTCATTCATCCAGACCACCATCAAATTGCTGTTGTTGATTGGGCTGTTCATATAAAATCAAAAAGAAAATGTGAAGTAAAATATTTAGCCAAAAATTCACATGGTGAGTATCGATGGATTTATGAAATCGCAATTCCCAGATTTTTAAATAAAAATGAATTTCTGGGTTATATTGGATGTGGTTTTGACATCACTTCAGAGAGAAACATGTTCTACTCACTTGAAGACGAAAAAAGAAAATATGAGTTGATTTCAAACCAATCTGCAGACATTATTTTCTTAGTAACCGATGAAGGTATTGTTGAATATGTATCACCATCAATAAGAAGGGTTTTAGGATTTGAGGAATCTGATCTTATAGGCAAATCATTGTTTGATTTGCTTGATATCAACACCCGAATCAGCATCAAAGACTTCAGTCAAAATAATTTAAAATCAGGAAAAAATGTTTTAAGTTTTCAAATTAAAGACATAAAGGGTGAACTTAAATGGGTGGAAGCGTCTTATAATGTTTTCAAAGAAATGGAATTGGCCAAAGCAAAAATTATCATCCATTTAAGAGACATCAACGAGCAATACATCGTTCAATCCATGCTCATTGAAAATGAAGCAAAATATAGAAACCTGTTTTCAAACATGAACTTGGGAATCATGGAAGTTGATATCAACGAAAAAATCCTATATGTAAATCCGGCTTTTGAAAGAATTTCAGGTTATGATGAATCAGATTTACTTGGAAATTTTGCCCCTGATATTTTTCTGCAAGAAATTTCTGAAAAAGAAATCAATATTCATGAAAGAAGAAACCGCCAACACGGCAAAGAAGGATTATATGAAATTAAAGTAAAGCGAAAAGACCAAAAAGATGCTACCTGGGTTATCAGTGGAGCCCCCACATTTGACATGAAGGGAAAAGTAAGGGGTTCAATTGGAATTCATTGGGATGTAACTGAAATTAGGGATCTGGAAACAAAAATACTCTACGAAAGTGTTCAGAGGGAAAAAGAACTCATGGAAGCACGTTTACAAGCAGAGGAAGAACAGCGTGAAGTCATTGGAAGGGATTTGCACGATGGTGTTGGCCAAATGCTTGCATACTTGAGTGTCTATATGAACATCCTAAAAGAAAAAAATGATGTTGTGTATTCTGACATAGATAAAGCACAAGTTACAATCAAAAAAACAATCGATGAAGTAAGAAGACTTTCACGGAACTTGGCCCCTCCAGCCATAAAGGATTTGGGTTTCAGAGATGCTGTTGTAGAATTAATTGGAAGCTATAGCATCATTCCTAAACCTGCATTCAACCTTAAAATATACAAAGGAAAAGATCCAGACGAGTTTTCATACGAACAAAAAATCATGCTTTTTAGGATTATACAAGAGTTGAGTAGCAATACCTTTAAGTATGCAAAAGCAAATAAGGTTGAAATCAAAATCGAATTCGATAAAAAAGAGATGCGATTAAGGTACAAAGACGATGGTACCGGATTTGAATTTTCAACTGTAAAAAAAGGGATTGGTCTAAAAAGTATTTTGGCTAGGGTTGAATTTTATAAAGGAAACCTCAATATTAATACCAATCCTGGCGAAGGAACGGAGGTAATCATTAACTTACCATTTGAATAAAGAATAATATGACAAAAAAAATTCGCATCATAATAGCTGATGATCATTTACTGATTGCTGAAACTTGGGCAACATTAATCAATATGGACCAAGATTTTGAAGTTGTAAGAGTGTATGACAATACAAAGTCAATGATTGATGAAATCACAGAATTAAAGCCGGATATTGCCATTTTAGACATCAATATCAACCCGTTTTCAGGAATCGAAGCCACTAAAATGATTAAAAAATTGGCTCCAGGCACTAGAATCATTGGTGTGTCTATGCATAACCAACCTTCATTCGCCAAAAAAATGATCAGAAATGGAGCAATGGGGTATGTAACGAAAAACTCTACCAAAATAGAAATGTATGACGCCATTAGGTCTGTCATGAAAGGAGAAAAATACATCTGTGCAGAAATTCAGAAAAACATTACCAACCAAATGCTGGTAGATGATGACGACAACAAACTCAGCAAACTTACTGAACGCGAAATAGAAATCATTAAACTTATTAAAAACGGCTCAACAAACAAGGAAATTGCAGAGCAATTATTTCTTTCGCCTAGGACTGTTGAAACGCATAGGGCAAGAATTCTAAAGAAACTGGACCTTAAGAATTCACTGAGCCTTGTAAAATACATAAACGACTCATTCATGGACCTTTAAAAAAGAAGAGCGATATTCATTTCAAAATATCGCTCTTCTTTTTTTATTCACCCCAGATATTGTCTTTCCCTTCTATCCATTGTTTGACAAGATCTGTAGTAACAGACTTAGGACGCTCTAATGGGAAGCCTAGAGCCCTATCCCAGCATAAACTAGCCAAAACGCCTAAGGAACGGCTAACTCCAAAAAGCACCGTATAAAACTCATATTCGACCATGCCATAATGAACCAAAAGTGCACCGCTGTGGGCATCAACATTTGGGTATGGGTTTTTTACCTTTCCCATTGCATGTAAAATGTCAGGAACAGTATCATAAATTTGCCAGACAGTTTGAACCAGCGCGTCATCAGGCATGTGCTTTTTACCAAATTCCATTTGTGCAGTAAACCTAGGGTCTGTTTTACGCAACACAGCATGTCCATAACCAGGAACCACTTTCCCTTCAGACAATGTTTTCTTTACATATTCTGAAATTTGTTCTTTTGTAGGAAGATCAACACCGAGGGCCTCCCTCATTTCATATATCCACTTAATTACTTCCTGATTTGCAAGGCCATGCAAAGGACCAGCAAGACCATTCATACCAGCGGCAAAACTTA